>JAUWTJ010000026.1 GCA_030614785.1 Alphaproteobacteria bacterium
AGGGCAGCTCGTGGTTCGCGGCGTTTCTCTCGATAGCGCCCAGTTTGGCGATAGTCAGACAGACCAGTTCTCCATGCGCGTTCAGTTTGACCTCGGTGAAACGACTTTTGTTGAAGAGGTGCAAACGGGGTTTGCGCCTCTTGCCCACGCGATCTAGTTATTTTCCGAGCAGCGTATATTGCTCAACGATGGCAAGAGCGTCGTATTTATCTGAACTGAAATTTCAGACTGTGACATTCGTCGCATGAGGTGGATTGATGGCTAGTCTGCTGAAGTCATCGTCACGCTTGTATGGAATTTGCGACGCTCTCTGTCAGGTTGATCAATAGTGTGTAAAACACCCTTATTGGCCCCTGACCTTTCCTGTGCCAGCACTTCTTAGCAAAGCTTTTACAATGCTTGTTGATACTGATGGCCATACGTTTGGTAACATCGGGTATTGACATTTTGAAAGAACAAGCAAGCCGGAACAGATCTTGGCTGGAGGGTGCCGATATTGATGGGCATCATCTGCGAGAGGTTTTTGATCACTTTACGGATGTTTTCTATGTGACCAATAGCGTCGGAGAGATTGTCTTCATATCGAAAGCCGCCTACGATCATCTGGGGTACCAACCCGAAGAAATGATTGGTCAGCCAATCTCGAGTTTTTATGTTGACGCCAGTAACCGCGACGAAGTTGTCGGCTTGCTTGTCGCCAATCCGGGTGAAGTCGTCAATGTCGAAAGTCAGATGCGATGCAAGGATGGTAGCGCCGTCTGGGCCTCAACGGATGCCCGGCTCATTCTTGGCGACGATGGAAAACCGGAGAGTATTGAAGGTGTCGCGCGTAATATTACCGAGATCAAGGAAGCGGCCCGTATCCTGGAGGCCAATCAAGTGGAGCTTGCCAGAGCTCGTGACCAGGCCATAAAAATGGAAGAGGCGGCTCGAAAGGCCAATGAGGCAAAGACCCGGTTTTTGACAAATGTTAGTCACGAGATGCGAACGCCGTTGACCGGTATTCTGGGCGCGCTTGATCTGATTGACGATCCGAACCTTTCCGACCGGTCTGATGTGTTGATTGAAACCGCCAGATCTTCGGGCAAAGCACTGCTTGATCTGATCAATGAGCTGCTGGATGTTGCACGTCTTGAATCCGGAGAAGTGGTGATCCAGGCATCCGAGTTTCCCCTCGGGGAATTGCTGCTCGAACTGGGGGCCTCTTTCAGAGTTCTCGCCGCACAGAAGGGTCTTGCGTTCCTTCTTGAGGTTGCGGATGATTTTCCGGCAAGTATCGTGGCGGATCGACGAAGAATTGTTCAGGTCCTGAACAATTTTCTTGGCAATGCGATCAAGTTCACACAAGCCGGACAGGTTAACTTGCGAGCGTCCATGCGCGATATTGGTGGTGGGCAGGCTCATGTTCGCATTGAGGTGGAGGATACCGGCGTGGGTATCGCGCCACATCAGATTGAAAAAATCTTTGAGCGGTTTGAGCGTGTTGAGGAAGACAAAACCCGGCAAATCGGAGCGGGGCTCGGGCTTGCGATATCTCGCGAGTATATTGAGCTTATGGGCGGGAGCGTTGATGTTTCGAGCGAACATGGCAGAGGGAGTGTGTTCTCCCTGGAGTTCGCGGCCCCATCGGTCGCCCCGGCGGAGGGTTCTTGTGAGGACCAGAATGGCGCCCAACATACGCTGTCCCCGGATTTGAAAATTCTTGTTGCTGATGACAAGGCGACCAACCGGATGCTGGTTGGCTTTATGCTGGAGCGCTTCGGCATCAAGGGGGATTTTGTTGAGAGTGGCGAAGAGGTTCTGGAGCGGCTTGAAAAAGCCGAGTGCGACTATGACGTCATCCTGATGGATATTCAAATGACTGGCATAAACGGGATCGAAGCTACAAGACAAATTCGCGACCTGGGCGGTCGCCACAAGAATGTTCCTATCTTGGCTTTCACAGCGGATATTTTTCCAGAACAAATGTTGGCTTATTGGGAAGTGGGCATGAATGGCTATATTGCAAAACCAATTGAACTGGACAGACTGGTCAAGGAAATCAATTCTGTGTTGCGAAGCCGGTCGCCCTTGACCGTGGATCGTAAAGCCAGCGCGTAGCCGGTTCAATAACCATGCCGGAGCTGGCCAGCCCTTGCGACCGGGAGAGCTCCATAGTTTTCCTGTCAGGGTGGTTGGACGAAACTCAACAAAGCGCTGGACTTTTGGGGGAATTTCCGTTTGTTCATGAAAAGAACAAATCCAACAGGGAGATCGCCTGATGAAAGGCCTGATGCAGCCAAACCCGATGAACCTGGTTCATGTTCTGGAGCATGCCGCGCGGTTTCACGGGCGCCGGGAAATTGTTTCCAGCACTGTGGAAGGCGGCATCCATCGCTACACCTACTGCGACGCTCTGGCGCGAACAAAGAAGTTTGCCAATGCGCTTCGGAAGCTGGGCGTTGATGTTGGTGACCGGGTCGGGACGCTGGCGTGGAACGGTTATCGTCACTTTGAAGCCTGGTATGCAATTTCGGGACAAGGTGCGATTACACACACGGTGAACCCGCGACTGTTTCCTGATCAGGTCGCATATATCATCAATCATGCGGCGGACAAGTTTCTCGTGTTGGACACAACCTTTGTCTCCCTCGTTGAGGGTATTCAGGATCAGCTGCGGTCGGTTGAGGGTTTTATCATCCTGGCCGACCGTGAACACATGCCGCAGACCAGTCTTAAAAACGTTCATTGTTATGAGGATCTCATTGCCGGCGAGCCGGAAGAGTTCGCCTGGCCGGAGCTTGACGAGGAAACCGCCAGTTCGCTTTGCTATACATCGGGGACGACAGGCAATCCCAAGGGCGTCATGTATTCGCACCGATCCAATATTCTGATGGCCCTTGCGGTCAACGGGGCGGAGGGCTTTGGACTGACGACCATGGACTCGGTGCTTATGGTGGTGCCGCAGTTTCATGCCAATTCCTGGGGTCTGGTCTACAGCGCACCGATGTCCGGAGCGAAGCTGGTTCTGCCGGGGCCAAATCTCGACGGCAAATCAACCTATGATCTCATTACCAATGAACAGGTGACTTTCTCGGCAGCGGTGCCGACGGTGTGGAATATTTTCATCGCCTATCTGGAAGAGATCGGCGGCAAACTTCCCACGCTTCGCGAGGTTGTTATCGGTGGCTCCGCCGTGCCTCGCTCGATGATCAAGATCTTCGATGAAAAATATGATGTGAAGGTTCTACAGGCCTGGGGGATGACCGAAACCAACCCGCTTGGCACGCTTAATCGCACGGTTCCCGAGGTTATGGCGCTCGATCATGAGGCGCAGCTTGACTACGCCACCAAACAGGGCCGGCCACTTTTCGGTGTGGATATCCGGATTACCAATGAAGCGGGCACTTCCCTGCCACATGACGGCAAGACACCGGGGCGGCTTATGGTGCGTGGTCCCTGGGTGATCCAGTCCTACTACGGGCTTGAGGAAAGCGTTCTTGATGCGGATGGCTGGTTTGATACCAGTGATATTGCCACCATCGACGAGCTTGGCTTTATGCAGATCACCGACCGGGCCAAGGATGTTATTAAATCAGGCGGCGAATGGATCTCCTCGGTTGATCTTGAGAATACTGCCATGGGCCATGAAAGCGTTGCCATGGCGGCGGTGATCGGGATGGCGCATCCCAAGTGGGACGAGCGACCGCTGCTCATCTTGCAACTGCGCGAGGGCGCGTCAGTGTCAAAGGATGAGATGCTGGACTATCTGGGTAGCCGCGTTGCCAAGTGGTGGCTGCCGGATGATGTGGTCGAGATCGACGTGATCCCGCTTGGCGGCACCGGCAAGATCAACAAGCTGTCGCTGCGCGAGACCTTCAAGGATCACGTGCTGCCGACTATTTAGTGAGGATCAGGTGTGAACCAGGAAGAAATGCAAGATCGTCTACGATGGGTCGGAGAGGGTGTCGCTCTTCCATTTGCCATCTCGTGCGGGTTTTTTGTTATAGGGATTGTTGGATCGTTGTTTTTGGGTGGATCGAAGCCACTGTCGGAGCACATAACCATCGGTTGGTTGTCTGTGAAATACCTTTCTGCGGCGGGTGTTGTTGGTGGCTTCAGTGTTTCTCTTTTTGCGTTTGGACTTACGATGGAGGTGTTTACCCCAAAAGGGGGGCACCGTCTGCTAGGATGCGTTATCTACCTTGTGGCACTTGGTGTTGTGCTTCTGAACACTCCGTGGGAATGATGAGACTGCCTTTCAGACTGGAGTGATCCTACTCTTTCATCCTGCTTTCCATGAAGGCCTTGATGGCTCGTCTGTGGTCTTCGGTCCCAGCGGTTCGCATCATGTTTTCGGCCTCCCGGTCGAGGCTTTCAAGCAGGCTGTGGTCGGCTGCAAAGTCGAGATTGTCCTTCATGGCGACGAAGGCGGCAGTCGGACCATTTGCCAGTTTTTTTGCATAGGCGAAGGCAGTATCCTGCAACTCTTCATTCGGCACCACCTGATTAAAAAGGCCAAGAGCAAGGGCTTCGTCTGACTGAATGCGCCGGGCTGAAAACATGAGATCGCGGGCACGGCCTGTTCCGACGAGGCGGGTGAGCGCCCAGCTCATGCCGTAGTCGCCGGAAAGCCCGATATTGGCGTATGCGGTCGTCAGGAAAGCACGTGTCGCCGCGATACGGATATCGCAGGCGAGCGCGATGGACATGCCCGCACCGGCAGCAGCGCCGGGCAGGGCGGCGATCACCGGTTTGGGGCATGCCGCGATGCGGCCGGTCAGGGTGCGCTGCTTTTCTTTCAGGCCATCGATGCGTTCTTCCATGGTTATCGGGTTTGACGGACCGGAACCAGAACTCATGTCCTTGACGTTGCCGCCGGAACAAAAGGCATCGCCCGCGCCTGTTATGAGAAGAGCGCCGACGCCTTCATCCTCGCTCATTTCGAGAACCATGCGGCGCAGCGCCGGCGTCAGCTCATCAGAAAGAGAGTTCTTCGCCCCGGGTCTGTTGAGCGTGATAGTGGCGACGCGGTCCTCGACCTCGCAGAGGAGTTCACCTGTTCCCGTGTCGATGGATCGCGCCGCCATAATCATTTAACCTTGAGCGAAGAAAGCCAGTTTGTGACCTTCCGGGTCGCGGACATAGGCGAAGTTCATGCCGGGCATGCGGGGGCCGGGTTCGCCTTCGTCGGAGGCGCCGAGTTCGAGTGCCCTGGCGTGAAGCTTTGTAATTGTCTCGAGATTGTCAACGCCAATTGCAATCATGCAGCCGTTGCCGCAGGTGGCAGGTTCCTCATTAAATGGCTTGATGACCCCGAACATTCCCTTGCCGGATGCATCGGTCCACAGGGTAATGCGGTCGTTGGGGGACATTTTATTGACACCGAGATCGCTGAAGAGCGCGTCATAGAAGGCGACGGCTTTTTCAGGATTATTGGTGCCGATGGTGGTGTATGCGATCATGGTGTTTCTTCCTGTCGTTGGTGTCTGGTTAGTGTGGATGGACTATAGTCGGCTATTTCAGTTCGGGAATTATTTCTTCAAAGTCACGCAACTTGTCTTTGCCGAAGAACATTTCATCCCTCGCCCCGCCTTTGGCAAAGAAAGTCGGTGAGCCGAAATTGCCGCGTTTGACAGAGACTTCGGTGTTCTCGATTAGCTTCATCTTGACTTCGGGCTCCTGCGACCGGGCCATGAGCTTCTCGCCGTCAAGTCCGGCTGCGGTCAAAACCTCCAGAATGATCTCCGGGTCATCCATTTTTTTTCGGTCGACCCACATGGCGCGGTAAACCGTATCGACATATTTCTCGAAGACACCTTCAAGTCGGGCGGCGATGGCGCCGCGCATGATGTGCAGGGTGTTGACCGGGAAGTGGGGATTGAAAGTGTATTCGGTAATGCTGTGCTTCTTGAGGAAACGTTCGGTTTCCTTCTGTTGATATTGCGGCTTGTTTTCGATGCCGGCGAGGGAGATGGCGGGCGAGACATTGCCCGTTGCCTTGAAGACGCCGCCGAGGAGTACGGGCACGTAGTCGATTTTGACGCCAGTGCGCTCTTCGATCCCCGGGATCACAAGGTGGCTGAGATAGGCATTGGGGCTGCCAAAGTCGAAATGAAATTCAGCAGTAATGTTTTGGGTTGTCATCTTACCATTTCTCCGCATAGGGACGGACGTCAAGCTCAAAGGTCCAGGCGTCCCGGGGTTGTGTGTGTAAGTACCAGTAGGTGTCTGCGATGGAGTCAGGCTTCATCAGGCGGTCCGGCGGCATGTTATCGACAGCCTCATCGCCCAGGGCGGCGCGCATGCGGTCCTTGACCCAGGCGGTCTCGACCCCTGCGTCAATCACAAGATGGGCGACATGAATATTTTTCGGGCCAAGCTCGCGTGCCATGGCCTGAGCGTGGCCGCGAAGCCCGTGTTTGGCTGCGGCAAAGGCGGAATAACCGATGCCGCCTCTGAGGCTCGCCGTTGCGCCGGTGAAAAAAATACTTCCGGTCTCACGCGGCACCATGTGGCGTGCGGCTTCGCGGCCCGCCAGGAAACCGGCGTAACACGACAGCTCCCAGACTTTGCGGAAGACCCGCTCGGTGGTTTCAAGAATGGGGAAGTTGACGTTGCCGCCGACATTGAAAATGCAGACGTCGATGGGCGCTTCGGCCTCGGCCTCGGCGAAGAAGTCAATGATGGCCTCCTCGCTGCGGGCATCCAGCGTCTTGCCGCGGCACTGGCCGCCCGCCGCCTCAATCTCTTCAACCAGAGGGGCGAGCTTGTCACCGTTTCTGCGCCCGGCGTGGACTATGTAGCCCTCGGCAGCAAAGCGTCTGGCGATGGCGGATCCGATATAGTCGCCTGCGCCGATCACCAATGCTGTTTTGGGAGCAGTTTTGTTCTTGTTCACTGGAAGTCTCCTTCACTCGGAGCACCGCCGAGGAACCAGTCCATGATCCGGGCGTTTTCCTCGCGCGGGTAGGTGTGCGACAGATCCTCAATGGGCCGATAGATAACATTTGCGCCTTTGGCTTTTAAAGCTGCCTGCGCCGCCTCGGCGATCTCGAGGGGGAACATCCAGTCGAGGGCGCCGTGGGTGACATAGACGGGAAGATCCTTGATCCGTTCGTCCTCGACGAATTCCAGTAGCATGGGATGGAAGCTCGCCGAAACGGGCGCCAGGTGTGTGAAGGGCGATGTGTCCAGCAGCCCACTGACATAGGAAAACGTGCCGCCGTCGCTCATGCCGGTCAGGAGCAGGCGGCTCTGATCCACGTTCCATTCTTCGGAAACAAACCCGAGGATGCGTTCGATGTTGGCCGTGTCCCTGTCCGGCCCGGCAAGCGACCAGGTCGTATCGATGGAGGACGGGCTGACAAGAATGGCGCCGCGGGCTCGGGCCTCTCTGATCCATGTCCACAGGAAGCTGCGTCCGTGACCGCTGCCGCCGTGCATCGCCATGATGACGGGATATGATATTTCCGCGTCATAGTGCTCGGGTACGTAAAGCGAGAAGCCACCGCGGTCTGATTTTTCGTTGTTGGCGTGCATGACACCGACATTGTCGCGGGACGGATCTGCGCCGCCGAGCCTCGCCAGGAGCTCCGCGTCTTCGCGTGAGGCCTGATCGAGGAAGAACTGGCTGACCGGGCCAAACATGGCAGCAAGCGGATAAAGCGCTTCGGTGGCGCGGGCGTTTTCACCCAGTGCCCGATAGGCTTTCATGATGCCGTTGGGGTCGTCCTTTGCCTCTGCAAGTCCGTCAAATGCCCGGCAGGCCGCCTCGCATGACGTGTCGACGCGCGCCTTGAATTCAGTGAGGTGATCCGGCCAGTCGACGCTCTGGAACTGCTTTAACTGCTCTCGCAATGGCTCATCGACAGGCCCGATAGCCTCCAGAACCTGAGCAATTTGAGGAGGATGCAGATGACGCCCAATAAAGCCCAGCGCGTCCATGGCGCGCAGGAGCGGCGGCATGATGTTGCTGATGGCGTCAAGCACCTCTGTGTCATCGTCTGTCATGGGTACAGCCTGGCACAGATATTTGCGTTCAACCAGAACCTTTACCTCACTCGGTTTGTGCGGCACACTCGGCGCAAAAGAACAAGGGAAGGAACCAAAGCCATGCTGACCAGAGGCGATGATTATCCAATTCACCAGACGCCGGAGCCAGTTGCCTATTCCGGCACCGACCGCAATTTTTATGACCGGTATTTTTTCAATGGCTATTCCCCGGATGGCGAGGTGTTTTTTGCGGCGGCGCTCGGGGTTTATCCGCACCTCAACATCATGGATACCTCGTTCACTGTGGTTGTCGACGGGGTGCAACACGCCGTGCATGCCTCAAAGGTCCTTCATATGGAACGGCTCGATATGAGTGTCGGGCCAATTTCAATTGAGGTTGTCACACCGCTCGAGGTCTTGCGGGTCAAGATCGATGATGCAGAAAATGGCATCAAGGCCGATCTTCTTTTTACACGGCGCTGCTCGCCGCTGGAAGAGCCAAGGTTCCAGTTCCGCAATGGTCCGCGCACGATCATGGATTATACACGCATGACCCAAAATGGTTTCTGGCAAGGGACCATGAGCGTGCAGGGCAAGGAGATATCGGTGACGCCGGAGTATCTGGGAACGCGGGACAGGTCCTGGGGCGTGCGCCCGGTTGGGGCCGGGGACGCGCAGGTTATGGCGCCAGCCTCTCCGCAACAATTCTATTGGATCTGGATCCCGGTCAATTTTGAGGATCATGTCAGCTTCTATCACATCAACGCCCGGGCCGATGGCAGCCCGTGGAATGAAAGCGCGGTCTTGACGCCGCTTTCGGGTGATGGCTTTGCCGAACATCACAAAATGTCTTCTTACGGATCAAAACTTCACTTCAAACCCGGAACGCGTCATGCCAAGACGGTCGAAGTGTGGATGAAGGACGCAAGCGGCGGTGAAAGCCTTCTCGATCTGCAAATCGAATATAATTTTCAGATGGCGGGGCTTGGCTATACGCATCCGGAATGGGGCCACGGTCATTTCAAAGGTGAGTTGGCTGTGGGCTACGAGACCTATGACATCGCCACGCTTAATGAGAATGAATTTCATCATCTTCATGTGCAGGCGATCAGCAAGGCGACACTCACCCTGCCGGACGGTTCAAAGCGTCAGGGTCGCGGTATCGTCGAGCAACTCATCATTGGTCCGCATGAGCCGTCAGGCTTCAAGGAACTGATGGACTTTGCACCCTGATGAAAGCCGTGGTGACTGTCCTGTGAAAAGTCTTGTTACCCCGGATGTGTCGCATCATTTCTCGGTGTTCCGGATCCGGTATGCCGAAGGACATTTGTCATAATTGTGCACTTCAATTCGGAACATTGCCTAGGCAGATGCCACGCCATAGGTCGATGGGCGTTGTTGAAGCCTGCACGAGCGACCTTGTTACGGTCGGGCTGCCCGACTGATTCTGCGCGCGGGGCCTACATATTCAGAAGCGGTTTTACTTCTTTGGCGAAGCGTTCAATTTGGTCGCTGCGATCGCCGGTCGGGCCGGTGAGGTCGAGGACAAAGTGGCGACAGCCAGCCTTAATGTATTCATTGACCTTTTCTGCCACATCAGCAGGCGAGCCCAGGGCACTGTATTTTATCGCAGCGTCTCTGAAGTCCATGGCATAGCGCGTGGAAAGATGTTTGGTCGCGTGATCCAGCGCCTTTTCAAACGTATCATCGACACGCATGAAAAGGAGATGGCCGGAACCGAATGTTTCAAGCGTGCGGTTTTCGGCGTCAGCGGATTGTTCGATCTGGATCAGGGCTTCGGCGTACATGTCAGGTGTCACCACATAGGAAAACCATCCGTCCGCCATTTTGCCAGCGCGCGCAAGAGCCGGGGCCGAACGCCCGCCCGTCCAGATTGGTGGGCCGGAAGGCGTTGTGCTGGCCGGCTTCATAGTGAGATTTTCGAAGGGGTAGAATTTTCCATCGTTCGACGTGGTTTTGCCGGTCAGAAGTTTTTTGAGAACGGGAATGCCTTCGGACATGCGTGCACCACGCTCACCCAGTGACACACCTGTTGCGGCCCATTCATTGATGAACTCACCGCCGACCCCGGTACCAAAAATAAGCCGCCCTTCGGTCAGCTGATCAAGCGAGGTTAGTTGTTTGGCAACATGAACGATGTGGCGCATGGGGAGGAGATAGACACCTGTACCAAAGGTGAGTTTGGAGCTCATGCCTGCGGCTTGGGCTATTTGCAGCAGCGGATCGAGAATGGGAACGGGAAACTCTATGTGATCTCCAACCCACAGCGAATCATACTCGAACCTCTCGGCCAGATCGACCGTGACACGCGTCATGGCCGGGTTGTGCATGGCTGTGATGAAGCCAAATTTCAGATCACTGCTGAGAGGCAGGGTCATTTCATGTCCTTTAAATCTGACAACTCGCGATTGCCAATCCAGCGTGCCCGTGTATCATAATACTCAATTGCCGATTGCTGCAAGGCAGCCTCTGGAGAGGCTTTCGAGCCGGAGGGAACATGACATGAGTGATGTAAAGTCCTGGGTTGAGGATAGTGCCTATTCAAGGGCGCTTGGCGTTGAAGTTCGAAGCATTTCTGATGAAGGCGCCGAGCTCTGTCTTCCTTTCAACGAGGACAACTCAAATCCTGGCGGGGCGCTGCACGGCGGCGTCTATGCCTCCCTGTCGATCATCGGTGCTCACGCTGCCGCCCGAACTGCGCTGGGGCCGGGTGTCGGTCCGTTTCACACCGCCAGTTTTCAAATCAACTATCTGTCAGCGGCAATCAATGAGGCGGTGACGGCGAAGGCAAGGCTTCTGCGCCGCGGTCGAGATCTCGGCTTTGTCGAAGTTACCTGCACCAGTGAAGCGGGCAAGGATGTCTCCCACGCGACGCTGGTAATTCGTGGGCGCAAGGGTGCCGAGGCCAATATCGGCCCGGCAAGCAAGGGCGACGAGGGCGGTAACGATCCGGGACCTATGGGTCCTGTTGTAGCCGAATCGGTTCCCTTTATCCGCAACCGGGGTATTGTGTTTGGGCATATGGCAGGTGGTTGCTCGCGGCTTGTAATGCCATGGAAGGCGAATCACGGGGACAAGGCAAGCGGCGGTACTCACGAGGGCGCGGTGCTGGCCTTGCTTGATACGGCGGGGGCGATGGCGGCCTGGGCGGTCACCGGGCCCGGGCCCTACAAGGCCTCGACGACATCAATGCAGACGCAGGTTCTCGCAGCCCCTCCGGCGCAGGATCTGGTTGCCTATGGGAAAGCAACGTATCAGGACAATGAGATATTCTATTGTGATGTGGAAGTTGCCGGGACGCTTGACCACAAGGTTTGCGCGCGCGGCACTGTTATCTACCGCATTGTGACGTAAGGCCTTCGGTTAATTCTCTTCAATATTTTCCTTGCCAGCCAGACAGGAGGGGCGTAGAAGCGTCTTCTTGCTGAAGGTGTTCCTCTCGCGCCCGTTTGGGTGTGAAAGGAATGAAACGGGAAAACGGTGCGCTTCTTTCCAGGAAGCAATTCCGTTACTGCCCCCGCAACGGTAAGTGAGTGATCAGGCTGCCTCAAGCCACTGTGCCTCTCATGGCATGGGAAGGTGGCAGCCCTCAACGCCCCCTCCAGGGCGCTGTGCTCACAAGTCCGGAGACCGGCCTCCAGCTGCGAATCAAGCACGGCTCACGGTGGGTGGTCGGATGATTGAAAGCCCGGGGTCCTCCCGTTTTCCTCATCCATCTTTCTGTCCGAGCCCTCAAATTAATGTCCGGGGATGGACGGGAAGGATGACACGTGACGATATCACGCTTTGGCTGCCTTGCACTTGCAGCGACGATCTCAATTTCACTTTCAAATTTTGCAGAGGCGGGCGATGACTTTTCGCCTGACAACATCATCATCACCGGTGTCAGGACACCGATCGCTGCCGGGGATATGTCAACTGCGGTCACCGTGATTGGCCGTGATGAACTCGACCTGAGGCAAAGTTTTCAACTCGCAGACGTGTTGCGCGACGTGCCGGGGCTAACGGTTGCGCGCAGCGGTTCTGCAGGTAGTCAGGCGCAGATCCGCATGCGCGGGTCGGAAGCCAATCATGTCCTTGTGCTGATTGATGGCGTCGAGGCCAATGATCCGGCCAGCGGCGACGAGTTTCTGTTTGAACATCTCTCCGCCATGGAAGTGGAGCGTATCGAGGTTATCCGTGGACCGCAGAGCGCTCTTTGGGGCAGTGATGCGGTGTCGGGTGTGATCAATATTGTGACCCGTAAGGGCGTTGAGGGTTTCGACGGCGGTATGACGTTCGAAGGTGGCAGTTTTGATACGATGCGCAGTTCGGCACGGGTTGCTTTCGGCAATGAAAAATGGCGCGCCAGTCTGGGCAAGAGCCAGAGTGAAAGCGACGGGACGAATGTTTCGCGCA
The DNA here is from genome assembly GCA_030614785.1 of Alphaproteobacteria bacterium. Classification (GTDB taxonomy): domain Bacteria; phylum Pseudomonadota; class Alphaproteobacteria; order M2410; family M2410; genus JAUWTJ01. The sequence goes on from JAUWTJ010000026.1 coordinate 12,394, forward strand.
GCGGCGACGAAGACGACGGCTATGACCTTGATACAGTTCAGGCCCGCCTGTCGTTCGATCCGAGCGAGGCCGTGAGCCTTGATTTCACAGCTCGTCATGTGGAAGCCCACAATGAATTTGATCCGACCGATTATTTCGTCACCGGATTACCTGCCGATGGCGACCGTGTGAACGAGGCAGACCGTACGGTTTACAGCGGTGCTGCCAGCATTGTCGGTGGTCGGTGGACCCACAAACTGGGTGTCAACTGGCTCGAAAGCAACAATGCCAGCTTTGCCGATGGGGCCCAGGAAGGAACCGTTGGGGCGGAACGGTTGAAAGCCTCCTGGCAGTCAACTGTTGAGGTCTCGGACGGGCACCGGCTGACCGGCGCTATTGACTACCGCGACACTGATTTCATGCAGACCGGACCGATCGGTTGGGGTGATCCCAATCAGAATCAGTCCCTGACCAATACCGGCTATGTGTTGGACTATGTTGGCGAAGTGGAAGAGACTTTTACGATCACCGCCAGCATCCGCTATGATGATAATTCCGATTTTGATAATGTTACGACCTGGCGTCTTGGTGCGAGCTATGATCTGCTTCCCGATACGCGGCTGCGGGGCAGCTATGGTCTGGGGCAAAAGGCACCGACGTTCATTGAACGCTACGGGTTCTTTTCAAGTTCCTTTATCGGCAACTCGGATCTCACACCGGAGATTTCAAATTCCTGGGAGATCGGTATCGACCACGTGGCTCATGAGGGCCGTGTGCTGCTTGGTTTGACATACTTCAATGCCGAGCTGGAAGATGAAATTGACGGGTTTGTCTGGGATAACGTGAACTTTGCCTATACTGCCGCCAACAAGGACGGCGAGAGCAAGCGACAGGGTGTTGAGACCACCATGGATGCGCAACTTTCGGATAAAGTTGTCCTGAGTGCGAACTATACGTGGACCGATGCCGAGGAACCGAACGGGGCGGGTGGCTTCAGGAAAGAGCTGCGGCGACCCGAGCATGCCGGCGCCGTGGCGCTGACCTGGAGCGCAGAGGGCGGCACGGTGATCAATGTCAACGCCGCTTATGTTGGAGATGCTGAAGACATCTTCTTCCCGCCGTGGCCGCTGCCGTCGGAAATTGTCACGCTCGACTCTTATGTTCTCGTCAGTGCCTCCGTCCAGGTGCCGATTGCGGATGGGGCGCAGCTTTTCGGCCGCGTTGAAAATGCTCTCGATGAGACCTATGAAGACGTCTATGGCTTTGCAACGCCTGGTATCGCTCTCTATGGCGGTATCAGGGTCAGCTTTTAGACAGGAAAATTGGGCCGGGGGCGAATGCGTGGTCTTCTTCCCCGGCCGGTTTCCCACACACTACTCTCCTCTGGATTCTCTGTTGAGTAATACCCGGATCGTCTGTTAGCGTTGTGCAGGGCTCGGTACTACGCCGATTCAGACTATTCGAGAGGGAATTTTATGCGCCACCGCACGGGGAAACATCTATGTCTGACACTTCCGGGGCTCTTTATCGTGAGCTCTCCGGCTTTGGCGGTCGGGATCGACGAGGCCGTTGATCGGGCGTTTCAGCCGATTGCGGAAGGGATCAAGGCCGTTGTGTTTTTTACGGTGCCAATTGGTAGCGCCGATCTTCCGCTGGTGGTTCTCTGGCTTATCGCCGGTGCGGTTTTCTTCACATTTTATTTGCGCTTCATCAATCTCAAGGGCTTCAGGCACGCCATAGAAATTGCGCGCGGGCACTATGCGGACCCGGCGCATCCTGGTGAGGTGTCTCACTTTCAGGCGCTGGCAACGGCGGTTTCCGGAACCGTCGGTATCGGGAACATCGGCGGTGTCGCCATTGCCGTAACCGTTGGCGGGGCTGGAGCCACCTTCTGGCTGATTGTTGCCGGGTTCCTGGGGATGTCGACCAAGTTTGTTGAATGTACTCTGGGGGTCAAATATCGCCGCGATAATCCGGATGGTTCGGTCTCGGGCGGTCCGATGTATTACCTTGAGCGCGGCTTTGCGGATCGCGGCATGAAGGGTTTTGGCCGGTTCATGGGGGTCTTTTACGCTGTCGGCATTTTCATTGGCGCGCTTGGCATCGGCAACATGTTCCAGTCAAACCAGGCCTTCGAACAATTCGTCACCGTGACAGGTGGGACCGAGGTCAGCTGGTTTGCTGACAAGGGCTGGCTCTTCGGCCTCCTCATGGCCTTTGTTGTTGGCCTGGTGATCATCGGCGGCATCAAGTCCATCGCGCGGGTCACCGGCAAGGTCGTGCCCTTTATGGCGGTTTTCTATTGCCTCTTCGCGGGTATCGTCATCTTGATGAATTATGCCTTCATTCCTGCGGCGATCCTCAACGTCTTCCAGGAAGCCTTCACGGGTGAGGGTGTTGCCGGCGGCGCGCTTGGCGCCATGATCATCGGGTTTCAGAGGGCAGTGTTCTCCAATGAGGCCGGGATCGGCTCTGCCTCCATTGCCCATTCGGCGGTGCGCACCGACGAGCCGATTACCGAAGGCATGGTGTCGCTGCTCGAGCCCTTTATTGATACCATCGTCATTTGCACCCTGACCGCTCTTGTCATCGGAACGGCTGCGGTGGCCAATCCGGACTTTGCCGGCGGGGCGACAGGCATTGTCATGACCTCGGCGGCTTTTGAGGCACAGATTTCCTGGTTCCCGATCCCGCTCGCCATTGCTGCGATGCTGTTTGCCTTTTCAACCATGATTGCCTGGTCCTACTACGGCCTGAAAGGCTGGACCTATCTTTTCGGCCACAGCCCGGTTTTCGACAAGGTCTATATGCTGGTGTTTTGCTGCTTTATCGTGATCGGCGCCATGCTCAATATGGGTGCGATTATCGATATATCCGATGCGATCGTCTTCCTGATCTGTGTGCCGAATATCCTGGGGCTCTATTTCCTCGCGCCGATTGTGAAGAAGGAACTGGATAGTTATTGGGCACGTGTGGAGAGTGGTGAGATCAGCAAGTATACGCCGGTCGTTGCGGGAGACTGACGTCCTCTCAATCTGGCATCAAAAAAAGGCGGGTCACTCGGGACCCGCCTTTTTCGTTTGTTTCGGATGCGCTTTAATCAAGCAACAACCCTGCCAGTCTCTTCCTGTGATAGACCGCATCACCTCTTCGGGAACTGGCGGTCAATCTTTTTCGCCATCTTCTTCCAGCTCAAATTTGCGTCTGGTGAGAATTCAATGACGTAACGCCATTCGCCATTATCCAACGTAGTCAAGCACTTGACGGACTCTTGAGCTGGATCAGCTCCCTTGCACTTTAGTATGCGGTAAGGGTCGCCCTCTCTATTCGACCGATAGACGTAGAGAGCTGTCGTATCTGACTGTGGGAGAGGAACCTCAACAAACTTCCAATCCTTTAAGTTGACGCCGTAATTGTCAATGCGATAGAGCACGTTCCTTTTTGCGTTGTCAGCGGCCAGAAAATCAATTCTGCCTTTTGGATCATATTTCCTCGCGCGCGCGATTTCCGATTTGATCCTTTCTCGTTGATCCAGAAGTTGAAGGGATGGATAGGACTCATAATCCAATAGTTTCTTATGACTTGTTCCATCGGTTGAAATCGTCTGAATTGGGACTCCAGCTGTCATAGCAAGCACTGTGTTGAAGTCAGATTCACTCAATCGAGGCTCTGTCGACATGGACTTCCAGACTTGTGATACTTCGATTTTGGTCAATTGAGATTTCCTGCCAACAGGTTTTGTTAATAGTTTGGCTCCACCTATCAGAACTCTGTCAGGAAGTGCCTTTTTGCCATGATTGTCTGTGAGCTGGAATTGTTCATTTGTAATGTTCGTAGGGTTGCGGCATTTCAATACTTCATCGTAGCTATTTTGACTCTCGTTTGCTTTGGCAAAAGCGGTTTTTATACCTGTACTGATTGTAGCTAAAAGCTCACCAAGTGTCCTGTTTTCCAGTTGTGAGAGCCTTTCGTTATCGCTTACATTCCAGTTGATGGACAATCCATCGAAATGTGTGCTGGCATAACACTCTTTGTTTTGGAATTCACAGGAACTTTGCACACTAATTTCAACAGATCTCTCACCACCTGTCTGCACTTTCAATCTGCGAAACTCCAGGGTTGCTTTGGGGTAAATTACCGTCATCCCTTTAGGAGAGGATTCTCTGGTCTCGGTCCAGTTGTTGCTCTCGGTGTCAAAGAAGAACTTGAAATGCCTTAATACCTTGCCATTTTTGAGCCTGCCAATTTCCGCATATCCCTCGTCAATGAGGTAAGTTCCGGAAGCTTCATCGCGTTTGAACACCCATGTATTCGAAGGGGCGCCGCTGACTCCATAGCTCGCGTCGCTGTGGTTAAAATTCAAAACGCAGAGTCTTTGATGCAAATTCTCGACAGGAAGGTCCTCGGCCATCGCATTCGTGGTCAGCAACAGAGTCTGGCTGGTGGCAGCTAATACCAGCGAAAGGCCCATGCCCAGAGTGAGTTTGCGCATTATGATGTCTTTCAGTGTTGGGTGTGCTTGGCCTTGGATACTATAGTTAGGCGGGTGCGATGTTTGCAAGCTGTGACTGTGGTTTGTTCTCAATTCAGCAGCTGATTGCATCACAAAAGGAAAGGCCGGCCTTACAGCCTGCCTTTCGCATTAGTTCAGGTTTTTTCCTGGTATCAATCCAGCAGCAACTCTGCCAGTCTCTTCCTGTGATAGACCGCATCGCCGTGCTGGTTTGTATTCCACATTGCGCGGCGGCGGTAGAGCTGGGCGTCGCATTCGTAGGTGAAGCCGAAGCCGCCGTGGAACTGGATGGCGCGGTCACCGGCCCACGAGAAAATCTCGCTCGATTGTGCCTTGGCCATACGAACAGCCGTCTCGCCGTCCTCCTCTTCAATCACGGTTGCTGCGTGATAAAGGAAGGAGCGCGCCGCTTCCATGCCGGTCAGGATATCAACCGCCGTGTGCTTCAAGGACTGGTAGGAGCCGATGAAACGGTCGAACTGACGCCGAGTGGTGAGATATTCCAGCGTTTCGTTGAGACAGGCTGCCGTACCGCCGCAGGCTTCGGCCGATAGCAAGAGGCAGGAGAGCTTGTGGTGACGGGCAAGGGCGCTTTGGGTCTTTGCGGCATTAAGCACATTGGCTGCCGGGACGCTGACACCGTCCAGCGAGATGCGGAAACTGCGCCGGGTTTCATCGATGACGGTTTCACGGGTCAGGGCGCTGTCGGCAAGGGCGCTTCGGTCGATCAGAACGAGAGCCGTTTTGCCGCCGAGTTTTACCGACGCCAGAATGATCTCGGCGCGCTTTGCGTCAGTGACCAGGGTCTTGGTGCCGGAGAGGGTGAGCGTGTCACCGTTCTTTACGGCCTCGCATGTTACGTGATTGAGGTCCCAGTCACCGTGTTCTTCGGAGAGCGCAAGGGCTGTGATGGAACCTTCAGCAATGCGCGGAAGCCAGTCGCTCTTTTGCGCATCGGTGCCTGCGTCAAGGATCAGCTGAGCTGCGAGGGTGGTGGCTTCAAAGGGTGTCGCGAGCAGATTGCGGCCAAGCGGTTCGGCAATGGTGACAACCTCGCCCATGCCAAGGCCGGAGCCGCCGAACTCTTCGGGAATGGCGATGCCGAGCCAGCCCAGATCAGCCATCTCTTTCCAGATGCCGGTGTCAAACCCGTCCTCGACTTCGATTTGTGTGCGCACTGCTGCAACGGGGGATTTGTCGCGGCAGAAATTCTCTGCGATCTCGAGCAATTGTTGCTGCTCTTCGGAGAACTCAATATCTCTTCTCGTGTTCATGTTTATATCCTCCGGCTCTAGTTCGTTCGGGGCGGCTTGGGCAGGCCAAGGACTCGCTCACCAATGATGTTCTTCTGAATCTGGCTGGTGCCGCCGCCGATGGTTGCGGAGAAAGCATTCAGATAGCCGCGCGGCCAGCGTCCGCCGTCGATGGCATTGTCATCGCCGACATAGTAGGAGGCGTTGGCGCCTTGCAACGAGGTTGCGACCTCACCCAGTTTCTTGGCATATTCCGAGCCGAGCAGCTTGCCTGACATGGGGATCGAGGCGGGGCGCTCGGACACCAGTGCCGGGATGCGTGCCCGGGCGGCATTGAGCCCCATGGCCCGGCTGGTCATGATCAATTTGACAAGCTCGTCGCGGATGAGCGGGTCTTCGGTCGAACACGCGCCATCGCGGTCAGTGCGTTTGGCAAGATCGATGACCTCTTCAATAGTGGTGCTCATCATCGAGTGACCGCCGGCCTGGCCGCCTGTTGCGCCGCGTTCGAACATCAGTGTTGTCATGGCAACCTGCCAGCCTTCGCCTTCCTTGCCGATGATGCAGTCTTCGGAAATGCGGGCATTATCGAAATAGGTCTGACAGAAGCCGTATTCACCGGTCATCTTTTTGATCGGAACCGGGTCGACGCCTTCGATGTCCATGGGGTTGAGGAAGAAGGTCAGGCCTTCGTATTTTGAGTTGGTGTTCGGGTCGGTCCGGGCCAGCAGGATCATGTGCTTTGCGTAGGTGCCGAGCGAGGTCCAAATTTTTGAACCGTTGCAGATGAAGTCCTTGCCGTCGCGCTCTGCCTTGAGCTGTGCATTGCCGAGGTCTGACCCGTGGTCGGGCTCGGAAAATCCCTGACACCAGATTTCCTCACACGAAAGGATCTTCTTGATGAAGGCCTTCTTTTGTTCTTCCGATCCCATGTGGAGAATGAGCGGCCCGGCCCAGTTGAGGCCGATGGTGTTTACCATGAAGGGGGTCTTCTGGCGTGCCAGTTCGCGGGAGGCGATGTCCTGGTATTCCTGCGGCATGCTGCGCCCGCCATATTCCTTTGGCCAGGACATGCCGAGGTAACCCGCCTCGTAAACCTTGTTTTGCCAGTCACGCAAAAATTCGAACTGCTGGTCCGTGCCAACTTCCATGAAGCTTTGCGGCAGGAGGAAATCCTGTTTTCCCGGCTTGTTCTTTGTGACCCAGTCGCGGACTTCTTCGGTGAAGGCCTCGATATCGGGGAGGGTTTCGCTCATAGCTTGCTCCTTTCGGGAGAGGGAGTATTTTCTAAAGGCGCAGGACGCCAAAACTGTTGGGCTGGGTGTCGCGGTGCGGTGTTTCCTTGACTGTCGTCAGGCAGAAAGAAATTACGTGACGCGTATCGCGCGGGTCGATGAGGCCATCGTCCAGCATGCGGGCGGAGGTGTAGATCGCCTCCGATGAGACTTCCATCCCGCCAATGATGCGCTCGCTTTGTTCCTCCAGACCCTTCCTGACTTCATCCGGGACTTCCTGACCCATGTTTCGGTAGCGGTCTTCGGTGATAATGGTCATGACGCCGGCGGCCTGTGCCCCGCCCATGACAGCGGTCCGGGCGGTCGGCCAGGAGAAGCAGAATTCAGGCTTGAGCGAGTGGGAGCACATGGCGTAGTTCCCGGCGCCGTAAGAGTTGCCGACAACGATCGTGAGTTTTGGCGGACGGAAGTTTGCCACCGCCTGGATCATCTTCGAGCCATGTTTGACCTGCCCGCCTTGCTCGGCTTCGAGACCCACAAGGAAGCCTGTAGTGTTGTGCAGGAACAGCATCGGCGTGTTGGACTGATCGCACAATTGCAGGAATTGCGCCGACTTGATGGCCCCTTGCGGTGTGATCGGGCCATTGTTGGTGATGATGCCCATGCGCCAGCCATCGATATAGCAATGGCCGCAGACGGTGTCGGAGCCAAAGTCCGGTTTGAACTCAAGGAATTCAGAGCCGTCGGTGATCCGGGCGATGACTTGCTTCATGTCGTAGGGAATGCGCTTGTCGGAGGCGACGATGCCCATGAGTTCCTGCTTGTCGTAGAGCGGTTCGCGCGGGGCCTTGTCGCGTTCCAGCTGGCGAATGGCAGGGGGTGGAAGCTGGTCAACAATGTCGCGGGCGACGCGGATGCCATCAGCATCGTCCTCAGCCAAATACTCACCTGTTCCGGCAAGGGACGCATGCATCTCGGCGCCACCAAGTTCCTCGTGGTCCGCGTCTTCGCCAGTTGCGGCCTTAAGGAGCGGAGGGCCGGCAAGGAAGAGGTGGGTTTGTTCGCGCACGAGGACGATGTAGTCCGACAGCGCGACGTGATAGGCGCCGCCTGCGGTCGCGTTACCGTGAGCCACGCAAATTTGCGGGATGCCTGCAGCGGAAAGTTCGGCCTGCTGACAATAGCTGCGCCCACCGGCAATAAAGCCGTATGCCCCCCAGGGGTCGGGTGGTCCGCCGCCGCCAGCCAGGTTTCCACCGCCGCTTTCGCTCAGTGAAATGGTTGGCAGGCGCATGCGGAACGCCAGTTCCTGCAACCGCGCGTGTTTGCGGTTGGTCGCGCCATTGATGGTGCCGCCCTTGATGGCGTAGTTCCAGACCATGACGAGGACGCGGCGGCCCTTGACGAAGCCGATGCCCATGATGAGGCTGCCGCCAGCGGTGGTGCCGTCGGTATCGCCCTGCATCATGTAGCCGGCAAAGGAATTGAGCTCAAGAAAAGGTGCGCCCGGGTCGAGCAAGTGGGCGAGACGTTCACGGGGCAGGAGCTTGCCCTTCGTCGTGGCGCGTTCGCGATACTTTTCCTCACCGAGACGAATCTGGTTTTCGATGTGCCGAACCTTGCCGACATATTCGGTCATGAACTCGACGTTGGCAGCGTATTCTTCGCTGTTTGTATCAATGTTTGATTGAATAGGGTTCACTTGTCTTCCTCACTCTCATCCAGGTCCAACACGGCCATGACCTGGCCCTTCTTGACCTGTGTGCCGGTCTGGGCGTTGACTTCTGAAACGACACCGTCGCCGTCAGCGAGCAGTCTGTGTTCCATCTTCATGGCTTCAATGGTCACGAGCAGGTCGCCTTTTGTAACGCGCGCACCAACCTCGACAGCAACCGCGATGACGAGACCTTCGGTGTTGGCAAGAATACGCCCGCTGCCAGCTGCGTCATCTGACAGAGCCGGTTGATAGGTGCGATTCTCGATTTCGATGGTCTGGCCCGAGGCATCGAGCCAGAGGGTGGTGCCGTCAATGGCATATTGAGCGCTGCGCCTGACGCCGTCGATGGTTGCCGTGACCTGCGCTCCTTCGATAGCGTGAATGGTAATCTCGTGGGTGATATCCTTGAAGGTGGCCTTGAAGTCGAGACCGTCAAATGTGATGCCAATGACATCATCGGTTTCGGCTGTCGTCAGGCGTTCGCGTTTTTCCATGCCAGCAGCATTCGACCAGCTCCAGCCCACGACATCCTCGAAACTTTCTTCCTCCGCCTCGTCGATGAGATAGAGCACCGCGGCGAGGGCAAGATTTGAATCCTCGGGTTTGGCCGCATGTGAGGCTTTTTCAAGGGTCGCATCATCGATAAAGGCAGTTGTGGCCTCGCCGGTGATAAAGCGTTCGTCCTCGAGGATTTGTGTGAGGAACGGCTTGTTGGTAGTGACACCCAGAAGATGGGTCTCGCGCAGGGAGCGCAGGAGACGCCGCCTTGCATGTTCACGTGTGGGGCCCCACGAAATAATCTTGGCGACCATGCTGTCATAGTGAGGGCTGATTTCGCAACCTGTCTGCATGAAATGGTCGTTCCTGAGGTCTTCGCCTTCGGACTCTTTCCAGTAGAGCACCTTGCCGGTTTGCGGCATAAAGCCGTTGGCCGGGTCTTCCGCATAAAGACGGGCCTCGATCGCATGACCTTCGAGCTCGATATCGTCTTGCTCAAACGGAAGCGGTTCGTTTGAGGCGATTTGCAGCTGCAGGTCGACAAGGTCGATACCGGTGATGAGTTCGGTCACCGGGTGTTCGACCTGCAAACGGGTGTTCATTTCAAGGAAATAGAAGGAACCGTCTGCATCGACCAGAAACTCGACTGTGCCAACGCCTTGATAGGCGCAGGATTTGGCCGCATTCACAGCCGCTTCGCCCATATGCTGGCGCAGGCCCTCGCTGACGAAAGGAGAGGGGGCTTCTTCAATGACTTTCTGGTGACGGCGCTGGATGGAGCAGTCGCGCTCGCCCAGATAGATAGCATTACCATGGGCGTCGGCGGCGACCTGGATTTCAATGTGGCGCCCGCCCACGACCGCGCGCTCGAGGATGAGCTCGTCGGAGCCAAAGGCGTTGAGGGCTTCGGTGCGGGCTGACTGGATCGCTTCTGCAAGACCCTCTTCGGACATCTGGAAGCGCATGCCGCGCCCGCCGCCACCGGCCGCGGCCTTGACCATCAGCGGGTAGCCGATGTCCTTTGCTTCTCTCAGGAGTGTGGCGTCTGACTGGTCCTCGCCCTGATAACCGGGAATGCAAGGCACGCCCGCCTCAATCATGGAAGACTTGGCGATGCGCTTGTTGCCCATCAGGTCAATGGCTTCGGGCGACGGGCCGATAAAGATAATACCGGCGTCCGCGCAGGCTTTTGCGAAAGCTGCATTTTCTGAAAGGAAGCCATATCCCGGATGTATCGCGTCAGCGCCGGTTTTCTTCGCAGCGTCGAGAATATTCTCGACGACGAGGTAGGACTGACCCACCTGAGCTGGTCCAATGCAGACAGCTTCATCGGCGATCTGGACATGCAGGGCATTTTCATCGGCCTCGGAGAATACGGCGACGGCATGATAGCCAGCTGCTTTCACGCTCGCGATGACCCGCACCGCAATTTCGCCGCGGTTGGCAATGAGAACTTTATTGAACATTTTTGTTTTCTAATCCCATTTTGTTTTCAGGCCCGCATGAGGCTAGTCCCATTTCGGTTCGCGTTTTTCAAGGAAGGCGGATATGCCTTCTTTGGCATCAGGACTTTTGAGGACGGCTGCAATTTGCGTGCGCAGAAAAGCAAGCGCTTCGTCAAAGTCCTTGTCAGACTGTTCAATGTATCCGGCGAGGCCCATCTGCATGGTGCCAGGGGCAAGGCCTGCAAATTCTTTCGCCAGAGCATCGACTTCGGCGTCGAGCTTATCCGCAGGGACGGCGCGATTGATCAGGCCATTTCGCGCCGCATCTGCGGCTGAAATCGGCTGGCCGCGCATGATGAAATCAAGACTCTCGCGCTTTGGCATGACGCGGAAGAGGCCGGCCATGACCATGAACGGCCAGATGCCGCGCAGGATTTCAGGGGCGGAGAACTTTGCATGGTCGGCGGCGATGGCATGGGTTGCGTTGCAGACCATGAGGAGCGCGCCGGCCAGGACCGAGCCCTGGATCTTACAAATGATCGGCTTGTTAAGGTGGCGGATGGAGTGGGCCACGTCGTTGGAGTGTTCGCGCTTTGGAACATTCGAGACCACACCGCCTTCGGGGTTGCCACTCATGGAGCGCAGATCACCGCCAGCGCAGAAGGTGTCGCCATTGGCCGCGATGACGACGCACCGTATGCGCCGCTCCTGTTTGGCCCAGTCGAGGGCATAGGCAAGCTCGGTGGTCATTTCCGCATTCAGAGCGTTCTTGCGTTTTGGCCGGTTGAGCGTAATCGTGAAGATGTGATCTTTCTCATCAAGCTCGACGGTCGTGAAGGTCAAGCCTTCAAGGGAGAGAGTTTCTGTGTCGCTCATATTTACGCCTCAATGCCTTTAGCCAGGATTTCGGGAACGTCGATGTATTTGGCACGCATGTATTCGCCGAGTGACTTGGCCTGGCCATCCACCCGTGTCGATGCCGCGACACCTTCGCCGAGCAGCCCGTGAATGTAGAAGTTGAGAGACTTGATATTAGCCATTTCAAATCGCTCGACTTCAAACTCTGCTGTGTCGGGAAGCAGTTCCTTGAGTTTTTCAACGGTCAGGAACTCATAGAGGAAGCTGTAGGCTTCGTCGGTTTTTGCCCAGACGCCGAGGTTGGCGTTTCCGCCCTTGTCGCCGGAGCGCGTGCCGTAAAGGCGGCCAAACGGGATGCGAACTGTGTCGCCCCCGGGTGCAGGGGGCACATCAATGGGGACCTTCTGGTAATAGATGTCTTCAAGGCCGAGCTGATTGGTTGGCTGAACCTCAGTGGCTTGACCACCGACATGCACTGTTTCCATGATGTGTTTTGAGTCCACCAGCGCCGGCCAGTGCACCATGAAGGGTGAGCCGGAGGCGCCGCCGGGCCGGCCCGTGTAGCCGGGAATATTGGCAAGGGCGAGTTCGACATTCTTGGCCGAATAAAGCCGCCCGACCTTCGCCTGATCCTGCGACTTGACCGTGATGCGCAGGCTCGCCTGGGCTTCCTCGTTGGTGTTCGGGTCGGTGTGATCGGAGCGGATGAGCTGTTCACGCACTGATTCAAAGCTTTCCCGGCCGCCAACGAGTTCGAAAAGCGCATCGGACAGCACCTTTGCCTTGGCCTCAATGTCGAGGCCGGTGAGGAGAATGTCGTTGGTCGTCTTGAAGCCGCCAAAGGTGTTGATGCAGACCTTGTGGGTCGGGCTTGGACTTGAACCCCTCGTGCCCGACACGCGCACACGGTCATTGCCCTGATCCTCGATGGTCATGGTGTCAAAGTGGCCGATGACGTCGGGGTTCATATAGGCGGGCGCGCCGATTTCATAGAGGAGCTGCGCGGTCACGGTGCCGGTCGAGACCAGGCCGCCGGTGCCGGGGTGTTTGGTCACGGTGAACGAACCGTCTGCCTCGATTTCGGCGATGGGGAAGCCGATTTTGGAGAAGGTCGGGACTTCCTTGAAGAAGGAATAATTGCCGCCGGTCGCCTGTGTGCCGCATTCGATAATGTGACCTGCGGCCAGCGCGCCAGCCAACGCATCATAGTCGTCGCGTTTCCAGTTGAACTTCCAGGCTGCCGGTCCGATAACCACTGCGGCGTCAGTGACCCGAGGGGCGACGACAATGTCTGCCCCCTGATCAAGAGCTTCCTTGATACCCCAGGCACCGAGATAGGCATTGGCGGTTACGGGTTTCTTGCCGCCATCGGCAAGCGCAAGGCCGGTGTCGATATTGACGAGGCCTTCGCCGAGGTCTTTCAAGTCGCCAAGGCGCGGCAGCAGATCGTCGCCGTCAATCCAGGCGACTTTCGCGTTAACACCGAGTTCTTTTGCAATGCCCTCGATGGCCTCCGCCATGGCCTTGGGATTGAGGCCGCCGGCATTGGTGACAATCTTGATGTCTTTTTTAATGCAGTCGCCGAGGACTTCCTTGACCTGCTTCAGGAACGTACCGACGAAGCCGCCGTTCGGGTCCTTGGCCTTTTTGGCATAGAGGATCGACATGGTGAGCTCGGCGAGGTAGTCGCCGGTCAGGACGTCGATCGGGCCGCCGTCCACCATCTCTTTGGCGGCGGAAAGCCGGTCGCCATAGAAACCACTACAATTAGCGATGCGGACGACATTGGTGTCGCCTGTTGAATCAGTGCCCACTTCTTCCTCCCTGTCAGGATTTCAAGGCTTTATCTATGTCTGGTCCACGCTTGCTGTTCGGGACAATCGGGCGGTTTTACCGTCCTCTTTGCCTGGTTACTTTCGTCCCTTCGGGCGAACCTCGCAACCAGATTCGAACCTCGCACAGTTTTCCGCATAAAAAAAGCCTTACGGATGGCTTTTTTTATGCTAAAGCTCAACGGGAGTCAATCCGGCTCTTTTGGGCCCCTAATTTACCGAGCACATGACCGCAGCGGAAGACATTGGCAAACAGCAGGCAAAGAGCCTCAGGGCGCGCGGCGCCATTTGCGATGCGACCATCGACTGTCTCTTTGAACGAGGTTACGGCGAGACGACGCTGGCCCGTGTTGCGAGCCTTGCCGGTTTTTCCAAGGGAGCGTTGCAGCACCATTTCCCGTCCAAGGAAGATCTCATGGCCGCAACGGCCGATACGCTGTTGGCAAGACCCTTTGAGCGATCACAAAATTCGATGTCGCGAGCGACGAGTGTCGAGGCGGCACTCATTTCACCGTGGAAACGCATGACAAATACGCCGGCCTATCGCGCGCTTCTCGAAATTCTTATTGCAGCGCGTACGGATAAAAAACTGCAAGACCGTATTTCTGAGAACCTTCATACCTGGAACAAGGCTCTGGACGAGCAAGCCATCGTGACGTTCAGGGCAGTGGAAGGAACGGACGAGGATGTCAAGGCGCTTCTGACAATGACCCGGAGCCTGATGCGCGGACTTATTATTCAGGATCGCTATGGGGATGATCCATCGGAAAGCGATGCCCATGTGGAACGTTGGGCCAAGCTGATTGCTCCGCAACTGGCGTTCCGGGAAAGTGAATCACCTGGATAACGAGTTTGAAGAACTCGCCAGTTAGCCTGCCAGTTCCTCGCGACAGGCATCACCAAGGGCGTTAATACTCCCGGCGAGCCCGCTGAGGAGCTCCGCATTCTCACTATAAACCAGTAGCTTTTGCGTGAGCATTTTGTCTTCGCTTTTCAGGGTTGTTCCTTCCGACGCCTCGCAAAACCTTCGCGCTTTCACCGAAGACCCCCGAAAGTAAAGGCGTTGCCGGATTGCCGGATCTCCGCCCGCCGATTTGACCAACAGTGCCTTGGAAAAGTCATCGACGCTTGCTTTCACATCAGCCACATTGAATGAAATCTCGCCGCGCTGATCCGGGCATCGGGGGTTGATTTCCTTGAGAAGAAAATCGCACGTCTGCGAGATCGAGGCTTCATAATTGTACCGGCCCAGGAAGTCAGCTGTGTTGATCCTGATGACTATTAGCTGATCCGGCGGCACAGCCGGATCGTCCGCGGCCCAGGCCCGGGGCGGGCCTGATACGTCCGGAAGAAGAACGAAGAAAATACCTGCACTAACAATCAGAGCACGCTTCCAATTCATCGGCTTATCCCCCAATGGAAAAATGCTAGCACGGGTCTTGCCTGTTAGGAAGCCGGGCGCAACTTTGGCCAAAGACAGAGCTTAAGTCTTGCCAACCTGGCTGGCGCACTCTGCTATCCGGGGTTTTGCAATAGAGCCAGCCGCAATCATGATTTCCGATTTGGCAAATTGAACCGATTGGACGCGCCGGGATGCCCGTGCTAAATTGCAATCAAGACATATTAAAATTTACGCAAGGCACAAAGCCAGGGAGAAAACCAATGTCTGCTGCTCATGATTTTGAGAATGTATCGGTCAAGGATCAGGTGTCCGAAGAAGAGTGGAAGCTGCGCGTTGATCTGGCGGCGCTCTATCGGCTCGTCGCGCATTATGGCTGGGACGATCTGATTTTTACGCATATTTCCATTCGTATTCCCGGGCCGGAGCATCACTTCTTGATGAACCCTTTTGGCTTGATGTTTGACGAGATCACGGCCTCGAGCCTTGTGAAGATCGACCTTGAGGGTAATATTATGATGCCGTCGCCCTACGGCGTGAATGCGGCAGGTTTTACAATTCACGGCGGCGTTCACATGTCGGCTCCGCAACACAACTGCGTTATTCATACGCACTCGGATGATGGGGTGGCCGTGGCTTCACAGAAAGATGGTCTGTTGCCGCTGACGCAACATGCGATGCAGGTCGTGCCCGATCTGGCCTATCATGACTATGAGGGCGTCGCGCTCAATCATGGGGAGCGGCCGCGACTGATTGAGGATCTTGGTGACAAACACTGTATGATCCTGCGCAATCATGGACTGATGACGGTTGGCGCGACGGCTGCCGACGCTTTCCTGCGTCACTTCTTCCTTGAACGATCCTGCACCATGCAGGTCAAGGCGATGGCTGGTGGCTCGGAACTGGTTATTCCGGGGCAAGACGTTCAGGATCTTGTCGCCAAACAGGGCGGCATGACCCGGCCCGAAATGGGTGCAGAGAAGTTTTCCTGGGCGCCGCTCCTTCGCAAGCTCGATAAACTTGATCCGTCATACGCGGAATAAGTGGTCGACCTCAGCCAGTTCCGAAGGGATTGGCGTTGCGTTTGCCAAACCCGGGTAGGGCGTCCGGGTCAACCTTGACCCAGTTGGCTGGTCGCTTTTCGAAGAAGGATGCATTGCCTTCGGCGGCATCGGGCCCGTTGATGGCCCAGGCGATGGCATCATCGTCTTCATAAATGGCGCGGTAGAGCTCGCCTTCATCCATCATGCGGCCCCAGGTCATACGTTTGACAACACTGACGGCAGACGGCGAGGAGCCGACGGCGATTTCAGTGGCAAGTTTGCGCGCCTCGGCGATGAGATCCGTCTTGGGGACAGATTTTAGCACGAGGCCCAAATCTGCGGCTTCCCGGCCAGTGATCTTACGACCGGTCAGCAAAAGGTCAGCACATTTTTCCTGCCCGATGAGCCGGGGCAACAGCCAGGTCGCCCCCATCTCGGGGACAAGCCCCCACTTTACAAATGAGAAGGCGATGGTGGCTTCATCGGCGGCGATGCGAATGTCGCAGGTCAGCGGGTAGGCTGCGCCAAAGCCGCCGGTCGCCCCATTGATGGCGCAGATGACCGGCTTGGAAATCATGAAAGGGTAAGTCCGCAGGACGCGCTGGGTCGGCGCTGCGTTCTTTGGCGTGTCGCCGCCTGATGCATTGCGATCGCGCACATCGTTCATGTCGAGACCGACGCAAAAGGCGTCTCCGGCGCCCGTGATAATGACCACACGAACATCCGGATCCTTGTCACAGTCGCGCAAGTATTCGGTTAGCTTGATTGCCATTTGCGGCGTATAGGCATTGCGCTGTTCCGGCCGGTTAAAGGTGATGGTGGCGATGTGACCGGATTTTTCCAGAAGCAAATGATCCATGGTGTCTCCTGATGGTCCATTGAGCTGTGTTGACAAGGCGTCATTCGGCTGGTCCGTCCACTGGTCCACCATTTTCAAGCCATGCGGCGCAGTCAGGGTCGAGCGTTCGTTCCATGGCGTCATGATAGAGCTGGAGCTCTGCTTTTGAAAGCACATCTTTCCAGCGGCCATTGGTTCCCTTGTTGATGAAGGTCTCGGCGCCGCCCTTGAAGGCAAAGTCAATGCCGTCACCGGTGATAGCGCGAGGGTTCTTCTTAACCGTTGCAAAGGAACAGGCCTCAACAAGGCGTGGCCATGAGGCTTCCGGCACATCAACACCGATATAATTTGCGACGCGGCGCATCTGGCCTTCAAGGTCTGCAAGCAGGTTGGAATAATGAAAGAATTCGATGTTTGGCAAATGTCGGAATTCCCACCAGGTCTTGCAGTGATGCAAGTGAGACCAATAGGGATAGCCGTCGGCTTCCCAATCAAACCAGCCTTTGGTGATCCAGTCATGCCAGACCTCGTGAATATCTTCTTTCATCGGAGGCAGCGGGTCGCCAGGGCGATCCGGGTTGCCGTTCATGGCTTCAAAGAATTCCGGCGTGTGATTGCCGTAGTGATTGAGCAGGGACATGAAGACGTCGCGCGGGTCGCGGCCGACGACGATGTATTTTACGTTGTCGTGAAAGGGGATGCCATCAAGGGGCAGGTGGGTCTTGATGAAGCGCTGATGTGTCTGGGCCTTGAGGCCTTGCTTCATCATCTCTTCGGGAAAGATGCGCATATCGAGCCAGGGTGACAGATCGTTGATCGCGGCAGGCGGCCCGTCTTTGTGGAAGATGATGTTGCCGATGATCGTCTGCATAAAGGTGGTGCCGGCCTTGTAGGATGTTGAAATGATGACGTCGTCCGGTCGGACTTCAAAATCGTTCCAGCGGCTGGCGTTGAAATGATGATGCTCATAGGAGTTCCTGACTTCAGGTCTGGCGAGCGTGTCCATTTTCAATTACCTCCCAAAATTGGAATGAGAATTATTAAACAATGGAGTGTGCGATGAGGTCAATAGCTGGCGTGGTCGGAAGATGGCACAAGCTATGGGTAGAACGCCGGCTTTCAGGCGTTCTTGCCCTGCCAGGGTTTGTAAAAATCCTGTATGGTTTGAAGATCCACTTCCATATCACCGGTGGGCTGGAAGAGGGGGCCAAGTCCGGCGGTTTTGGATGGATAGTCGAGCCATGACAGCAGGATCGGGACGTCTGCTTCTACGGCGATGCGGTAGAAACCTGTCTTCCAGCGCATGACACTGGACCTTGTGCCTTCCGGGGCAATGGCCAGGGCGGCCTTTTGTCCACTCCTGAGAAAAGCGACGGCGTCGGGGGCGATGTCTTTGGCCGCACCGCGATTGACCGGCACGCCGCCAAACCATTTCATGACGGGTCCAAGCGGTCCGGCAAATAGTGTGTCTTTACCCAACCATCTGACTTCAAGGCGAAAGACCAGGGCGGCGGCGAGGAAGTAGAGGAAATCCCAATTGCTGGTGTGGGGTGCCATGACCGCGACATATCTGTCAGCACCCGGTTTTTCATTTTTGCAAGTCCAGCCGGCGACCTTCAGGAGCAGACGGGCCAGGCCACGCAGCGGTGGGGTCAAGGCTCTGTTTGTGAAAATTGTCATTCACAAGAGCTAGCAGATTTCGGAGAGGATTCAACCGGGGAATTATGTCAGCCACCGGAGGCGGTCGGCGCACCGGGCTCAGAGCGCAAGTTTATCGTTCCTGACATG
Organism: Alphaproteobacteria bacterium; assembly: GCA_030614785.1. Taxonomy (GTDB): domain Bacteria; phylum Pseudomonadota; class Alphaproteobacteria; order M2410; family M2410; genus JAUWTJ01. The sequence continues at coordinate 30,792 of JAUWTJ010000026.1, forward strand.
CGGCAGGATGAGGCGCGTTGTTGTTCCTTCGTTGACGATGCTTTCAATTTCGAGACGCCCGCCATGGAGCTCTGCGAGGCGGGTTGCGATCGAGAGGCCGAGACCTGTTCCAATTTTCTTGCTCGCCAGGGTGTTTTCCAGTTGCACAAAGGGTTCTGTGATCGTGTCAATCTGATCATCAGGAATACCGATCCCGGTGTCAGAGATCTCGACAACGATACGGCTACCGATTTGATGCGTTCGAACCATTATTGATCCGTCATCGGGCGTGAACTTCACTGCATTTGATAACAGGTTCAGGATGATCTGTTTGATCGCGCGCTCGTCCCCCATCAGAACCGGATCATCATTCGTCAGGGCCAGGTTGAGGCGGATGGACTTTTCCTGCGCGTGATGGCGGATGAGGCGTGTTGCGATTTCGACAATCTCGTTCAGATCGACTTCTTCCTGATGGAGTTCCTTGCTGTTGGATTCGATCTTGGACAGGTCGAGAATTTCGTTGATAATTGATAAAAGGTGGATGCCGCTGGATTTGATATCTGTCATATAGCCAAGATAGCGCTCGTTGCCGATGGGGCCGAAAACTTCACTCTCCATGATATCAGAAAATCCGATGATGGCATTGAGCGGTGTTCGAAGTTCATGGCTCATATTGGCAAGAAACTGGGATTTGGCGACGTTGGCTTTTTCGGCATCCGTGCTGGCATTTGCCAGTTCGATTTCCTTTTGTTTCTGATCGGTGATGTCGACAAAGCTTGCCAAAACCGTTTCCCCATCCGGCATGGAGAACCGCCTTGCCGACAGGAGGGCCCATCTGATTTCCCCATCTTTCGTTCGCATGCGGATTTCGTCGCAGAGAACAGAATGATCGCGCCGGAGGATCGCGACGGCTTCCTCGAAGGTGTCATTATCAACAAAGAGCTCCCGAATTGGCAGGTCGATCCACTCTTCTTCAGTGTATTCCAGAAATGCCTTCATGCGTTTGTTGACGCGGATCAGTTCTCCAGATGTAGTATCAATCATGCAAAGAGGAACCGGGCATGACGCGAACACTCCGTGGAAAATTTCTTCATTGGCGCCGGCATGTTTTTCTGCCTCGATCCGAACCGCTATTTCCTGGCGCAACGTTTCTGTTGTTGCCAGGAGTTCTCGACTGACGATCACTTCCTTGCGGTCCGAGATATTTCGATTGCGGACGTGAAAGAACCCGATCGTGTTGATCATGATAAGAAAGATTGAGGCAAAGGCAGCGGATTGCAAGTTGTCCAGGGACGTAAGGAGCAATATTGCGATATAGCCCAAGAAGATACTTGAGCAAGAGAGCGACAGATCTCTGACCTTAAGGGGAACAAAGGCCCAGTTACAAAAAGTGACCATAATGACGGCCGATGTTACGATTTCGACCCCGTTTGCGCCGCTGGCAATAGCGAATAGAACAGCAATATTTGCACTTAATGTTGTGGCAAACGGGAGGGCTAGTGTGCGCTGGCTTTTTGGGACAGATTCGAAAACAAGGTATGTTGCCAGGCACAAGGCAACGGCAACAGTTCGGATCAGAATTTCACCGTAAAAAAGCGGATTGCTCCACCCGAGCACCATGCCATTGAGCGGCAGAGGCGCGGTCAGGGCGAAAGCTACCGGAATTGCCATGGCGCGCAGCTGCTGGCAATCGCGGGGCCAGATATGGGCACGGAACTCCGCCTCCAGCGCCTGATCGACAAATGTGCCGTCGCGCCGGAAGCCGGTTTCGATATTGTCCTGCCGGAGAGTCATTTTCGTCGGGATCCTGCCAATTTCCAAGATTGCAGGATACCTTTGGAAAGTTAAGGAAGGCCTCAATTCTCGCAGTTTTTAGTCCGGAAATAGCAATCGTTCGACAGCAAACCCGCCGTGCGGGTCACCCGCAAGGTCAGAGGCGCCTCCAGTTATGGAAATCCGCTCTATTCCTCGGGCTTTTCGGCAGCGGCGTCTTCATCTTCACCATCTGGAATAAGAAGATCGGCTGTGCCGGTGGCAACTTTGGCGGTAGTTTTCACCGTGTGGACCGTTGCCTTGGTCGCAGCGCCCACCGTTGTCGTAACAGCCGATGCGGCGAGACATCCGGTAAGCGTGATCGAAAACAGGCAGAGGATTAAGGTGCGCAGCATGATGTGTTTCCCGACGTTTTGGCCCTGTTGTCAGAGCCGGACATGCATTGTGTCACAAGAAGGCTTTGTCGGGAATTAAGAAACTACCGAGAGTTTTAGACAGCTTGCCCTATGGCGATTTGGCCACGGTCTAACCGGAGTGAAGAGGCCGTCAGTAGTTTACCAGGTGTTTGCGCTCTTCCTGATAGCCGAATTGTATCATCATCGGACCGGCAATCGCATCAAATTTCACCTGTTCCTTGTCGGTCAGGAGATTGCTCTGCGGTTGATTGGCATTGATGGTGTCTCGCAGAATTTCAAATGCCTGATCCGCAGGGCCGAGCTCCATGAAATCAAACAGGCTTTGCAGGCTGGCTGGCTGCGAGACCAGATCCTCCAGATGTACGCGAGTGTGCTTGCTGTCTGGAATGTTGTCCAGCGATCTGATGATTGTGCGGTTGATTTCGGTCCAGTGGAACGCGATGCGCTCGAAGTGATCCCAGGATTTGAAGGCCGCGGCATCAGGGTGATGGCCGCCCGGGATAGGCCACCAATATTTCTCTTCCGGCGGGGGCGGGGTGAGCCCGGAATGTGTCCTGTTGCCTTCGGCGTATTTTGCCAAGGCGGTCATTGACCGGTCGTCATAGCATTCAGCGCCCAAATTGTGGAAACAGGATGAGACGACCTCTCGACCGTCGCGAACAAGATGGATGACGCGCGCATTTGGAAACAGTTCTGTGAGAAGATTAATAACCCAGGACGCTTTGCTGGACGCATCAATCCAGATCGGGGTCTCGGCGTATTTGATGGCGGCGCCGTAAGTTGCGCCCAAAACCTTGAGCGCTTCGCTGCGGTCTGTAAGATGCATCCAGTACCGAACAGCCATGGGCTGAATGATGTTGACCATATATTCGTGATGGGTTGTCACATCGGGGCAGTGGGAAAATGCATCTTCGAGAACTCGTGCACCTGAGTTGCCGCTTGAAACGATGAAGACGGGTGCTGCGCTATTGCCGCACTGGCGGGGTCTGGATCTGGCTGAATTTGTCATTTGAATAAACTAACGCGCAAGGCGTTAATTTATTCTTCATCGGTGCTCCAACGAGTGTGCTAAAATGGGAGAAAGAAACACCCGAGCGCTCTGGCCAGCGAAAGCCACGGCGCTTGAAGAGGAGAGGAACCCAAATGAACAGATTTCTGGAACAGACCGGTGTACGTTATCCCATTATCCAGGCCCCGATGGGCTGGATCGCTCGCTCGCAACTGGCCTCGGCGGTCTCGAATGCCGGGGCTCTGGGGATTATAGAAAGCTCGTCCGGGGATACAGCGGCGTGCCGCACGGAGATTGAGAAGATGAGCGCCCTGACCGACAAGCCGTTCGGGGTCAATCTTGCCCTGAGGTTTCTTGCCGACGACGCCATGTTGCGGTTCATTTGCGACGCATCGAATGTCAAATATGTGACGACCTCGGCGGGCAGCCCGAAGAAATGGATCAAGCCGTTGCATGATGCCGGTATTGTGGTCTATCACGCGATCGGAACCGTTGATCTGGCGATGAAATGTATTGATGCGGGCGTTGATGGTCTGGTTGTTGAGGGGGCCGAGGGCGGCGGCTTCAAGGCGCCGGAAGAGGTCTCGACGCTCGTTCTCCTGCAGGCGATCCGCGAGCAGACCGACCTTCCGATGGTGGCGGCTGGCGGCATTGTGGACGGACGCGGGATGGCGGCGGCGTTCGCGGCAGGGGCAGAAGCTGTGCAGATGGGGACGCGGTTTGTGTCTTCGGCTGAAAGCCCGGTGCATCAAAACTTCAAACAGGCGATCCTTGATGCGCCAACCGATGGCACGCTGATGCTCAACAAAAAGTCGAGCCCGTGTTATCGTACGCTGAAGACAGAGAGGACAGCGCATTTTTTCGATATCGGCGAGTTCGGTCCTACAGATTTTGGAAAGATCACGGACCTGTACTTTGGCGGCGATATGGAAGCCTCCATTGCCCTTGCCGGACAGTCGGCGGGCCTGATCCACGACGTGAAATCGGCAAAGACCATCATCGAGGATACGGTTTCCCAGTTTCATGAGATTGCCGGACGCATGGGTGCCATGGCCGCGTCGTCGAGTTTCTAGCAGGCCTTTGTGATCCGGCTATCGAAAGACGGAACTGGCCCTCCCGGAGGGCATCAGCGACCTCTCGAATGTGTGAACAAGAAATCATGAATAAAGAGCAACATGACATGCCCTTTTCAATAAGGTATGAGGGTGAAAGGCTGCCGAGCCTCTGACCGTACAGGTCTGGCTCGCGGCTTGTGGAGGCTCCGGTCGCTATTTTGAGTTAGCCCCCGGTTCCACTACTCATAACTGGATGCTTTGCAATGCGGCTCCCATGGGGTGCGGCTGTATATGATTATTGGGAGTTTAATGTGAGATTTCTTACCCGAGTTCTTCGGAGCCTGTCGCTTGCACGCCTTTTGTCGGTTTCTGGCATGGCGTTTTTATTGTTGTCAGGGGTTGCGCCCGACAGTGTTGCTGCGACGCCGCCTGGCCATCCTGATGTCGTGGTCAAGGCTGAAGCGGAAAAACCATCAGAGAAAGACGCAAAAACCGACGACAAGAAGGACGACGATGAGGAAGAGGAGGAGACGCTTGAGGAGACCGTAAAGGACCTTGAGAAAATAGAAGGCCTGTTCACGTTCTACCGCGACAAGGAAGATGGCTCGCTCCTGATGGAGGTTTCCGAGGCGCAGCTGGCCGAAGGCGCCGAGTTCATCTATCACGGCGTCGTCCTCAACGGGGCTGCCGAAGTTGGATTTAATCACATCCTTGGCTCGTATGGCGAACCCTCCATTGTCAGTTTTTCCCGTTATTTTGACCGGATCGAAATTCGCAAATTGAATACGAGCTTTTACTTCGATCCGAAAAATGCGCTGTCCCATGTGTCAGATGCCAACATTCAATCCGCCCTGCTGGCGGTGGCACCGGTTGTGGCAAAGAGTGAGGACGGGACGCGCTATTTGATCGACGCAGATCCGGTTTTTCAGGACGAGGCTCTTTCGCAAATCACGCCATCGTCATTTCCGGGGCTGGATGACAGCTTCGGGTTCAACGTTGGCGGCCTCAATGGTGATAAAACCCGGCTGGTTGATATTCGCTCCTATCCGGAAAACTCCCGTCTGATCGTTGACTACACGTTTGATAACAGCACGCCTGTCAATTATGGCGGCCCCGACATCACCGACGGGCGCACGGTCACCATTACCTTTCAGCACTCCCTGATCGCGATGCCTGAACCTGGCTATGTGCCACGGTTTGATGATCAGCGCGTCGGCTACTTTTCCCAACGGGTCACGGACCTTACCGATGTGTCGGTTACACCCTGGCGGGATCTGATCGATCGGTGGCGCCTGATAAAGAAAAATCCTGAAGCAGATATTTCGGAGCCGATCACGCCGATTACATTCTGGATTGAGAATTCAACCCCGGCGGCGTACCGCGACGCCATTCGCAACGGCATCCTTGCGTGGAACAGTTCGTTCGAGAAGGCCGGATTTCGCAATGCGATTGTAGTCAACATTCAGCCCGACGATGCTGAATGGGACGCGGGCGATATCCGGTATAATGTCATTCGCTGGATCTCTTCACCCCAGCCCTATTATGGTGGCTATGGACCAAGTCTGCCAAACCCTCGAACAGGCGAGATCATTGCTGCCGATATCGTACTCGAGCAGGTCTATACGACGAACCGGATTATCTACACGGACCTGTTCGATGAAGCGGCTTTGCCCGCCACCGGGCAGCACGCCGGACAAAAGCGCCTGAACGGTGTGCCGGGCCCGGAGCTTTGCGCCATGGGGCAGAGTATTCAACACAACACTCTGTTCGGGGTTGCGGCTCTGACGGCACAGGGTGCGAGCGATGAAGAGATCGGCGACCTTGTCGAAGAGGGGCTTTATGAGCTTGCGCTTCATGAAGTGGGGCACACGCTGGGTCTTATGCACAATATGAAAGGCACGCAAGCCGTTCCCTATGAAGATATTCACAGCACAGAAAGAAAGGCAAAGGGTTGGCTGACGGGGTCGATAATGGACTACACGCCGATCAACATCAATCCTGACAGGGAAAAACAGGGGCTCTATTATTCCGTTGCCCCGGGCCCCTACGACGACTGGGCTATTGAATTTGGATATCGCACGCCTCTGAATGATCCGCAGGCAGAAGAGACCCGGGTCAAGACTCTTCTGGCCCGCTCAACCGAGCCCGAGCTGGCCTTTGGTAATGATGCAGATGATATGCGTAGTCCCGAGGGAGGCATTGATCCTCGTATCATGGTTGATGACCTGACAGATAATGCCATTCAATATGGCATCGATCGGATGGCGTTCATTGATGCGCGGCTCGTTGATTTGAAATCTAAATTCGAGAAAGACGGAGATACCTGGGACAGTCTTCGTACGGCTTACTTTATCCTGACCGGGCAAAAAGCAACGCAGGCAAGGGTCATCACCAACTACATCGGCGGGGTTTATCTGGAGCGCTCCGAGATCGGTCAACCAAGGTCCAAAGATCCTTACACACCTGTCGCCGGGAACGATCAGCGCCGTGCAATGGCGGCGCTGGGTGAGTATGTGTTTGCCCCGGAGGCCTGGACTGTTCCTGAGGAGTTGATCCGGCATCTGCAGAAAAAGCGTCGCGGGTATGAACAATGGGGGCAGGAAGACCCAAGGGTGCATGACCGTGTTTTGCGCATGCAGGCCCAGGTGCTTGAAACCTTGCTGCATGCCAATACCACTCAGCGTATGCTCGACTCAACGCTCTACGGCAATGACTACCCACCTGCGGAGGTCCTGCGGGATCTGACCGACGCCATCTTCAGTGCTGACTTGAGGACATCGGTGAACACCTATCGGCAAAACCTGCAGATCTACTACACGGAGTTACTTGTTGGAATTGCCGGCGGGAACAGCGCCCGGGCGTATCCTGTTCAGTCGGCGGCGCTTCAGCAATTGAAGCGTATTGACCGGATGGAACGACAGGCAAAATCGCGTGACGTGGCGACGGCGGCGCACCGCGGGCATGTGCGCCATATCATCGAGACGGCGCTTTATGGCCGGGCCTCGCGGATGTAGTCGGCAGGACTGTGGAACAGAACAGGGCTCGGAAACTTCCGAGCCCTGTTTTTTGACTATGTTAGCAGCAGCTGGCGGACACATATTCGAACCAGAAAGCGGCACACGCGATTTGTCGATGCGCTCTAGTGGACGCGGTTTGTCGCACTTTCAGACAGTTTTTCGCAGGCGAATTCTATTTCGTAGTCATCGAGGAGATCCTCGATGCCATTTGCAAGATCCATTCGCCTTTGAGAGACCGCTTGAACGGCGAGAAATCTGAGACACAGCATGATGCCTTCTATGCTTCCGGTCTTGCCTATTATGTTTGTAAACACTGTATCCATTGTCCTGTCTTCATTACTCATTGATACTCTCCATTACCTGGTCGGTTGACCGTGAACTTATTGCTTCGTGTCTACCTTCTGAGGAACGTTCTGCGTAGTATCGGAACCGATACGCCGGAGTCAGGCAGCAACTTCAATGCGTTGGGCGGGCTCCCAAAAAGATGCGTTCTGGCGCATTCTGGCGACAGTTTCCCTCGAGAATGGCTGGGTTTTGATGGCCATATGGGCTTCCCCATCAAACATTTTAATCTCTCCCAGTGGTATAAAAGGTTCGGCCTTTCGCTTGAGGCCCTGGCGAAAGATCCTGTGGGCTCCGAAGAACAGGGCCTGATTGGCGCCAAGATCGAGCAGATAATCCATACACCCGATCGAAAGACGCAGCCAGGCCATCCCCATATCCTCTTTGTTCATGGATTGATCGACCATGAACCGGGTGTTTTCGAAGAGTTTTGGTGATTTTGGCGCAGGCCTGTCGAGGAATTCAGGCCATAGTGTTTCGACCATATAGGGTGATGTGGTGGGCAAGAGGCGGCAGCAGGCGCGCGCACGTCCCCGATCATCACGCACCAGAACATAGTGGGCGACAGGCGTGTCAAATTCATCGAACTCCATGCTGTCATGGGTCCGTCCCCCGTCCCATGCTTGACGATCAATAAATTCTTTCTTGCGCAAATGGGCCTGATCGTAGAACGAGGACCCCGTCATTGTTTTAAAAGTGAATGTTTCAATCATTTGTTACCTCCTTGGTTGAGGTAACAAACTGCGCCTGGTCGTTTTGTGATGGTAGTATCGAAAGCGATACTATTGTCTGATTGGGCTACTGATCATTGGGACGAAACCAGTCGGGGCGTACGACGCCAAGTCCGACAAGTTTTACGATAGCACGTATGCGGCCGTTTTCTCCGGTCTTCTCATAGACTTCACCGAGGCGTTTGCGCACAGCAACTTCGCTGACGCCGCAAATATCCGCAGTATCCTGAGCAGACTTTCCTTCCGCAATCCAGTGAGCGTATTTCAGTTCTGCGGGCGTCAGCAAGTTTTTTTCCAGTTCGGACGATAGTTGCAGGCGCTGGCTGTGATAGAGGCCGGCGACGGCATTGAGTGCTGCAAGCTCGGCCCTGGTCGGGGCATCCGGACGCCCGGAAAACGACATGGCATGGAAAGCGCCGGGCGAACGCAGGCAAAGCGAGACACCGTTTGTCAGGCCGGCATCATGGGCTTCGCTCAGGCAGAGACGTCCGCGATCAGTCGCCGCGGCTTCACAATCGCGCCACAGGATCGGAGCGGATGCGTAGGGCAACAGGGCAAAGACCGGATCAACACGGACACGTATTTTTCTTTGACATAGTGGGTCCACCATTCAGTGCTGGTGGTTGTGTAGATAAATGTGTCTGATACGACACCATTGCCATAGGTCACAAAGGGGTAGCCAAACAGCTCCCGGACGACTTCCAGGAACAGCTTGTCCAGGGCGTTGATGGATGTCTGGGCTTCATATTTTTCAGCAAACTTTGAAAACCCGCTCAGACCGTTCATATCCTCTCCAACCCTTCTGCTTTCACCAAACTCCATACAATGGCGAAAGCGGCATCTCTTCTAGCATATTTCCGACAATGATTGAACGGCGTCCTCGAGTGGTAATAATTGAATTTTCGTCAGCTATTTCTCTTCATACGTGTGTGTGGGCGTTTCGGCCCAAAGAGCGTGCCAGCAAGAATGGTGTTTCGCCTGGTCTTTTCAGAACAAAGTCGCTAAGACGGCGGCGACAGGTGAATTTGTGGGAAATTTTGTGAAAAATCTGAACAAAAAAGCGCCGCAGGTCGGGTTTGTTTCTCTTGGCTGCCCCAAGGCTCTGGTGGATTCTGAACGTATTTTGACGCGCCTTCGCGCCGAGGGATACGAGATATCGCCGTCTTATGAGGGCGCAGATGTTGTTGTCGTGAATACCTGTGGTTTTATCGACAGTGCCCGCGCGGAAAGTTTTGATGCAATATCTGAAGCCATGGCGGCGAACGGCAAGGTGATTGTCACCGGATGTCTCGGGGTGGACGAGGCCGGGATTCGCGAGGTTGCGCCAAAAGTTTTGAGTGTCACCGGTCCGCAGCAATATGAGCAGGTGATCGAAGCGGTACACCGGGTCGTGCCTCCGATGCATGATCCGCATGTCGATCTGCTGCCGCCTGGCGGGATCAAGTTGACACCGCGCCACTATGCCTATTTGAAGATTTCGGAAGGCTGCAACAACCGTTGCAGCTTTTGTATTATTCCGCAGCTCAGAGGGGATCTGGTTTCTCGTCCGATCACCGACGTGATGCGTGAAGCCGAAGCTCTGGCTTCGGCGGGGGTTAAAGAGCTGCTTGTGGTCTCCCAGGACACAAGCGCCTATGGTCTTGATATCAAATATGCCGGCGGCTTATGGCGAGATTGTGTACTGGAAACACGCCTCAAGGATCTGGCCGAAGGGCTTGGGGATTTGGGTCTGTGGACCCGGCTGCATTACCTTTATCCTTATCCGCATGTAGACAGTATCATTCCGCTTATGGCTGAGGGCAAGATCCTGCCTTACATCGATATTCCTTTCCAGCATGCTCATCCGGCTGTCCTGAAGGCGATGCGCCGCCCGGCCCATCAGGAAAAGGTTCTTGAGCGCATCAGGGGCTGGCGGGAGATCTGTCCGGACCTGACGATCCGTTCAACCTTCATCGTCGGGTTTCCCGGTGAGGGTGAAGAAGAATTTGAATATTTGCTGGACTGGCTGAGAGAGGCTGAAATTGATCGCCTCGGGGCTTTCAGGTTTGAATCGGTCAAGGGTGCCCCGGCCAGTGACCTTGAAGGCGCGGTGCCGCAGACTGTGAAAGACGAGCGCTATGAGCGCCTTATGGAAGTGCAACAGACTATCAGCCTGAAGCGCCAGCTTGCCAAAGTGGGCCGCACGATTGATGTTATCATTGACGAAGTTGATGAAGAAGGCGCCATTGGGCGCAGCAAGGGAGACGCCCCGGAGATCGACGGATCGGTTTTTGTTGCCGGTGGCGAAGCCCTTGTTCCAGGCGCGATTGTCAAGGCAACGGTTACAAATGCGGATGCCTATGACTTGTGGGCTGAGCTTGCTGAATAGGCTAACGGGCCCTGCGGGTTTCTGTTGATTCCTGTCGGTGTTGGATGGTTTCCAGGAAAGGTTCCCGGTCAAGCGGGCCTTTTGACATTGCTCTTCATGGACAAAAAGCTAAAATGTGGCCCAACAGCACAACGCTGATAATGATAATAAAAAACTGGGAGTAGTGCCAATGAGCGACCTGGAAGCCTTCCGCGGCGAAACGCGGGCCTGGCTGGAAGAAAACTGTCCACCAACCATGCGCACGCCGATGACGTCGGAAGATGAAACCGTGTGGGGTGGCCGCAGGGAAAAATACACCAACCCCGAAGCGAAACTGTGGCTCGACCGTATGGGCGGCAAAGGCTGGACGGCGCCGAACTGGCCAAAAGAATATGGCGGCGGCGGCCTGTCAAAGGAAGAGGCCAAAGTCCTCGGCCAGGAACTGGGCCGTATTGGCGCGCGGCCGGCGTTGGCCAGTTTCGGTCTGTGGATGCTGGGACCGGTGCTGCTTGAATATGCCACCGAGGAGCAGAAACAGAGATTTCTGCCGCAGATTGTCCGCGGTGAGATCCGCTGGTGTCAGGGTTATTCAGAGCCGGGTGCCGGGTCCGATCTTGCCGGTCTTCAGACCCGTGCCGTTCTCGACGGTGACGAATGGGTGATCAATGGCCAGAAGGTCTGGACATCGTTTGCCGACATGGCGGACTGCATCTTTTGTCTGGTGCGGACTGACACGTCGACGAAGCATGAAGGGATCTCCTTTTTGCTGATCGATATGGATCAATCGGGCGTGACGACCAAACCGATTAAACTGATCTCCGGCTCGTCGCCGTTCTGTGAGACATTCCTGGATGACGCAAAGACGCCAAAGGATAATCTGATTGGCCGCGAAAACGGTGGCTGGGAGATTGCCAAGAAGCTTTTGATGCACGAGCGCACCAATATTTCTTCCGGCGGTTTCGGCGGCGGTGGCCGCATGACCCCGATCGAGGCTGTTGCCAAGGAGTATCTTGGCGAGGTTGATGGCAGGATTGGCGATGCGGTGCTGCGGGACAAGATTGTTGCTCACAAGATGCGCGAACGTGCCTTTGGCTTGACTGTGAAACGCTCGCAGGCCGAGGCGAAGGCCGGAGAGGTCTCGCCTGCGTCCTCCATCATCAAATATATTGCGGCGGAGATGAACAAGTCTCGCCTGGAAATGTTGTTTGAAGTGATGGGGCTGCAGACCCTTGGCTGGGAAGGAGACTATTTCTCTGACTTTGGCCTCGGGACAACGCGAGGCATGCTGCGCTCCAAGGCGAATTCCATCGAAGGCGGGACGAGCGAGATCAATCTCAATGTTGTTGCCAAGCGCGTCCTCGGGCTGCGCGACCATCAATAGACATAATATAAAGATACAAAAGGAGATTGCCCCATGGGCATGATATTGAACGAGGAACAAACTCTGCTGCAGGATTCCGCGCGCGAGTTCTTCAAGGAAAAAGCGCCGGTGACCGCCCTGCGCGCACTGCGTGATGAAAAAGATGCGACAGGCTATTCAAAAAACCTGTGGAAGAGCATGGTCGATATGGGGTGGCCCGGCATTATTGTCCCGGAAGCATACGGCGGTCTCGATTTCGGTTTTCAGGGTTTGACGATTGTTCTGGAACAATCCGGGCAGGGCCTGACGGCTTCGCCTCTTGTTTCGACAGTCTTGCTCGGCGCCAGCACGCTGGTGCTCGGTGGCAGCGAGGCGCAGAAGGAAACCCTGTTGCCCCAGATTGTCTCCGGTGACCTCACCATGACGCTGGCGATTGACGAAGGGGCACACTTCAATCCTGCCGGCATTGCGCTTGAGGCGACGGCGGCAGGGGCAGGCTTTGTCCTGACCGGGCAAAAGACCCTGGTGCTGGACGGCCATGTGGCGGACAAGATTATTGTTGCAGCCCGCACAAGCGGTTCTGCTGGAGACAGAGGCGGGATCACCCTCTTTGTGGTCGATGGAAATGCGGTGGGTGTGAGCCGCGAGAAGCTTGCCATGCTGGACAGCCGCAATGCTGCGCTGGTGACCCTTTCGAACGTCAAGGTCGACGCCGATGCGGTTGTTGGCGAGATTGACGGAGGCTTTTGTATTCTCGGACAGGTTCTTGACCGGGCCGCTATTGGGCTGGCAGCCGAAATGCTCGGCTCCATGTCGGAAGTCTTTGACTTTACCCTGGAGTATCTCAAGGAGCGGACCCAGTTCGGGCAGCTCATTGGGTCATTCCAGTCGCTGCAACACCGTGCGGCGATCATGTTCAGTGAGCTTGAGATGGCACGGTCAGTGGTCATGGAAGCGGCCAGCGCTGTGGATGAAGGTTCCGCCCAGGTGTCGCAACTTGCAAGCCTCGCCAAGTCCATTGTCAACGAGACCGCCAATCTGGTGACCCGCGAGGGTGTTCAGATGCACGGCGGTATTGGCATGACGGATGAACATGACATGGGGCTTTACATCAAGCGCTCGCGGGTTGCAGAACGCACGTTTGGCTCGGCTGCCTACCATCATGATCGCTACGCCTCGCTTAACGGATATTGATGAACTTGAAGTCTGTGTGATTTTGAAAATGGAGGCAGGCTTTGCTGAAGGCCTGCCTCCGGTTCTGTTTGGCGCTTTCTAGCCCCGGGGCCGGGGCGTCGCCCCGCCTCCCGTGAAGGAGGCGGTATCAGCGCTGGCACAAGGCGGCATAGGGGGGTCCGCCTCCAGGATGAGGGTGTGCCAGATCAAAGGCCAACTGCCGCCTGGTTGTGTGATCAGGAGGTAACTCAGTGTCCGTCTTTGACAAACAGGAACATAAGGCGTCGGAGCAGAGCCGCAAAATCAACTGATCATCACGAATGTGTGAGACGGCGCCAAAATTCTCTTTGTTCCCAAAGCCCGATGTCCCGCAAAGCATTACTGAACGCGCATGCTTATGATCGTATTGGCATAGTCAGTGATCGTATCAACGCAGACCTGCACCGAAGTTATCTGCGCCTCGGCGACGCGTCTGGCTTCCTCATAGTGCAAACGCAGCGCAAGATGTTGTTCCGAGGTGCCTCCGCGCTCGCGAAAAAACCTGAACAACTTTTTCAGTTCGTAACTTGTGTCTATCTGCAGCAGTTTGGCATAGCGATCAGCCTCAATTGCCGAGACCAGCTGGTATCTGGCCTCTGCGTCAGCTTCGATCATGGGTATGCACATGTCGAGCAGTGCGTAAGTCTCACCAACCTCGCCAATATAGTCGAGCTTCTCCTGCATTTCCCTGTCGGTCCACGGCGGACCGTCCGATTCCGTACAAGCCACGATGGCAAACAGGATTGTGGCTGACAGGAAAACCCCGAGACCTGCGCGTTTCATCTTTGGCATATTGATCGCTCCACCATGTTCCTGATTTTGCGATCCTAAAGACATCACACCAAAATGAGAAGAGGCTCCCGACAGGGTCGGAAGCCTCTTCAAAATCAGGGTCTATTGTGTCGCTCAGGCGCGGCGGCGTTCGCGGCCGCGGTTCGTTGGCTGGTAGGCCATTTGGGCGTGCGCTTCGCAATAGGGCGAGGCGGCATCTGTCTGGTTGCCGCAAAAATGGAAATCGTTGGCGCCAGGATCGCCAATTGGCCAGCGGCACATCACGCCGCTCAGCGTCAGGACCGTCGCGAATTCGCCATTGCTTAGCGTGGCCTCTTCTACGGTGAGGGGTTCAGCGACCACCGGCTTTGGCTGTGGCTTGGGAATGGTGGCGCGGCGCGGGCGGTCTGCACGGCTCGTGGTCGCACGGCCTGACAGGCCGAGACGGTGCACCTTGCCAATAACGGCGTTGCGGGTGACATCGCCCATGGTCCGTGCGATCTGGCTTGCGCTCAGTCCTTCAGCCCAGAGTTTCTTCAAGAGTTCGACGCGATCCTCGGTCCAGGCCATGGGGGGTCTCCATTTAAATTTCGACAAATCAGGGTAGCGGAATGAACTTCGGGCGGGTCAGGGTGCTGAAGTTGTCAACATCTTGTCACGAAGTTATCCACAACATGTCGTGGGTATGAAGTCATAATATACAAGATAGCGGCCAGGCCAAGGGGAAAATGCATCCGGTTTGTGATGGTGTGGGGGTTGCGACGGTTATTCACATGAGCTATCTGAAGAGGCTTGAGGCATGCTGCGGCGTGCAACGATCTATCCACAGAATATTTTTTTGGAGGACAGTTCCTGATTTTTTCAGGGCGACTGGCCTGCAATCCGACAGTACGGGATTTGCGACTATGACAGTACAGGATTTGGCGCTGGAGCATCTGGAAGAAACACCTGGAACCTTGCCGCGCGGCGGCGGCCAGGGCGGCGGCGAACCGCTGGTTCGCTACTTTGGACATGTCAACTGGCTTGGCCTGTGGACGCTGCTTGGCAAGGAAGTGAAGAGGTTCTTCAAGATTCCTCTACAGACGATCTTCGCGCCTGCCATTACGTCGTTGATGTTTCTGCTTATTTTCAATCTTGCCATTGCCAAGTTCCGCCCTGATGTCGCGGGCGTGCCGTTTGCGCTTTTCATCGCGCCGGGCCTGATCATGATGGGCATCCTGCAAAACGCCTTTACCAATAACGCCTCATCGCTTTTGTCGGCGAAAATCCAGGGCAATATGGTGGATTTCCTGATGCCGCCGCTTTCGGCTGGCGAGCTTACCGCCGCCTTTGCGCTTGGCGGCGCCATCCGCGGGGTCATTGTCGCGGTGACGACGGCGGCGCTCATTATGCCGGTGCTGTATTTCTTTGAGCCTCATCTTCTCCTGAGTGTGAAGCATCCCTTTGTTGCGCTGTTCTTCGGGTTTGGTGCGGCGCTGATGTTGAGTCAGATCGGCCTTTTGGCGGGGATCTGGGCAGACAAGTGGGACCATATGTCGACGGTGACCAATTTTTTGATCATGCCGATGACATTTTTGTCGGGGACATTTTACTCCATCAAACAGCTTCCCGGGGCCTGGTTCACGATCTCTCAGGGCAACCCGTTTTTCTATCTGATCGACGGTTTTCGCTACAGTTTCATCGGTACTCACGATAGTAATCTGATGGTTGGTGCTCTTATGGTTGTGGCCGTCAATTTTTTCCTTTGGATTTGCTCTCTGGCCGTGCTTAGAAGCGGTTACAAGCTGAAGGCCTGACGGCCAAAACCCTTTACCTGACAGGAGATATATCGTGATCTCGCCAGTATTGCCGACCTATGGCGGCGCCGACTTTGGTTTTGAACGTGGTGAAGGCCCCTATATCTTCGGGCGCAATGATGAGCGCTATCTGGATTTTGGCGCCGGCATTGCCGTCAATTCGCTGGGCCATTGTCACCCCGGCCTGGTTAAGGCCGTGACGGAGCAAGCCGGCAAGCTGTGGCATACATCCAACATGTATCAGATCCCGGGGCAGGTGCGTCTTGCGGAGCGCCTCGCCGAGGCGACCTTTGCCGATACGACGTTCTTCACCAATTCCGGCGGCGAAGCGGTCGAGTGCTCGATCAAGATGGCGCGGAAATATCACGCGGTCAGCGGGCATCCGGAGCGCTATCGCCTGATCACCTTTGAAGGCGCGTTTCATGGCCGCACGCTGGCCTGTATCGCAGCTGGCGGTCAGGAAAAGTACCTTGAGGGTTTTGGACCGGTAACGCCGGGCTTCGACCAGGTTCCGTTTGGCGACCTTGAAGCGGTCAAGGCGGCGATCACGGAAGAGACAGCCGGTATTTTTCTTGAGCCGGTGCAGGGCGAAGGTGGTATTCGCCCGCTCCCCAATGAGACGCTGCGCGCTATTCGAGAGCTTTGCGACGAGCGTGGCTTGCTGCTTCTGCTTGATGAAGTGCAATGCGGCGTCGGGCGGACCGGCAAGCTGTTTGCTCATGAGTGGGCCGGGATCAAGCCGGACATCATGGCGATCGCCAAGGGGATCGGCGGTGGCTTCCCGATGGGCGCTTGCCTTGCCACCGAAGAAGCCGCAAAAGGCATGACCAAGGGAACCCACGGTTCGACCTTTGGCGGCAACCCGCTTGCCATGGCGGTTGGCAATGCGGTGCTGGATGAAGTACTGGCGCCGGGCTTTCTCGACCATGTCAACGAGATGGCAAAGCTCTTGCGTCAGCAACTTGCCATGATCGTTGATACTTACAGTGATATCATTGAGGATGTGCGCGGCGAAGGTCTGATGCTTGGTA
>JAUWTJ010000029.1 GCA_030614785.1 Alphaproteobacteria bacterium
ATTGCAATCAAACCGACATGGAAAGTCAAATATGAAGCTGGATACCTCATTGGCATCTCGGACGCCGCATCCGACGGCAAATTCAAATGGATGATCGAGCTCGAAACATATTTCTAGACTCTTTTTCACCTTGATTGAATCATCTTACATGTTGTCATCCCGGATGTTTTGCAGCACGTAGTGATGCTTCAACGCATTTTCAGTGAAAATGCGTTCGGTCCTCTTGTTCGAGCGTCCGGGCGCAAAACCGGGCCCCACTTTTGCTGACGCACTTTGCGCTGGTCCGGGATCCAGGTCTATCGGGTGGATACCGGACCAGCGGAGCAGCATTTTATGCCGCGCCGCATCCGGCACGACAATTCGAATTATCTTGGATTGAGTAAATCAACCTGGAAAACAGTCTAGACAACCTGGTAATTCATATCCACCGTCTACATTCGGCCACCATATACATTTGCTATGTATACGGTGGATAAGAAAATAGACTCTGTCTGCGACAATGACCTGAGCCCGCTGGGTATAGCATCAGGTCGACCTGACATGACGCGATCCAGATCGCCATGTCCTCTCTGCCATGAATAACGGACGCGGTGACGGCCCGGCAGATAGCCTGTTCATAGCCAAAAGCGGAGCTATGTTTTCCCGGCGGCAGGTGTTGAGTAAACAAGTGAGTATACGTAGGACTTCAGACCTTTCTTGCTCACCCAGTCACCTTCAGGAGGGTGGTCGGTTTGATCTTGCGGCAAAACCGACCAAGGTCGTCCGGTTATTTCGCTCGTGATCGGATCAGTGACCACCCAACCAAGCCCATCGATTTGCACCATCCATAGGTCAGCGTCGCGGCGCTTGTATCCGCAACTCCCATCACCGCGCTGCATTCGATCAAACTGATAGACGAGGTCGTCACTCTGTCGTCGGAGTTCAAAATAGCCGTACATGTCCATAACGATTCTGATCTTAGTAGTGAGCAAGGATTATTGCAAACGGCCGCTCCGGGGCACTGGCGGAAATTGCAGTTCAGGCCGAATTGAGTCCGCGACTCACTTCTTTGCTGAAAGCCGTGCAAAGATGAAGCCGCTCAGAGCGCCGACAGCACCGATGGCGATGAGACCGCCCATGGTCCGGGCCCCGGCGATCGGGGTGATACCGCCGAACATTTGACCCATGGCCGCCATTTCAACTGTCAGCGCAACCAGGCCTGCAAGGGTGTAACCGAAGGTGCGTCGATTCCAGAGAAAGCGGATGATAAGCCATGCAATGATAAAGGCGATGGCCAGACCGATGGCATTGATCGGCCCTGCCGCCGGGGCAAGGCCAATAAAGTCCCCGATATAGGTGGAAACCTGGTCACCGGCTGATGCGGGATATCCCATGTCCTTGAGGTTCGCGAGCACTGTGAAGGTGGAGACGGCGCTGAGCCCGATGGTCGCAACCAGAACAGCAACAACATAGGCGACGACTGCGCGCAGAATTTTCATGGAATTTCCCCCTGTTCATTCGTGTTGAAGTCAGCCTATCATGCGGCATGACGCCGGGCCTACAGAAATTGGCCCCTATCCGGGGAGAAACATGACAAATAGATCTTCGATTTGCAAATCAGGTATTGCTGCCGCGGTGCTGGCGGTCTCCATATCCTTCGGGATGGCCGAAGCTGCGGAGCCCAAATTGACAACTGTGGCCGAAGGGCTCGACTTCCCGTGGAGCCTTGCGTTCCTGCCGGATGGCGCCATGCTGGTGACCGAGCGCTCCGGCCAATTGCGCCGCATTGAAGACGGTGTGGTGTCGGAGCCAATCCCGGGCGTGCCCCAGGTTTACGTTGAGAGCCAGGGCGGCCTCTTTGATGTCGTGCTGCATCCGGACTATGCAAACAATAATATGATCTACCTGACCTATGCAGGCGGGACGCCGGAGGCCAACGCGACCCATGTAGCGCGCGCCCGCTATGACGGCACGTCGCTGCAGGACCTTGAAGTGATTTTCAGCGTCGACAGAAAAAAAGACACGCCGGTGCATTACGGCGGACGGCTGGCCTTTCTTGCCGACGGGACGTTTGTTGTCACCACCGGCGATGGCTTTGACTATCGCGAGCAGGCGCAAAACTTCGGCAATCATCTTGGCAGCACCATCCGGCTGAATGACGATGGCAGCGTTCCTGCAGACAACCCGTATGTCGGTGATGAGAATGCCAATGATGAGATCTGGACCAACGGTCACCGCAATCCGCAAGGATTGGTCCTCGATCCGATGACAGATAAACTTTATCTCCATGAACACGGACCGAAGGGTGGCGACGAACTCAACCTGATTGAGCCGGGCAAGAACTATGGCTGGCCGGTCATCACCTACGGTCGCGACTATTCCGGTGCTGCAATTACGCCGTGGACGGAAAGGTCTGGTCTGGAGCAGCCCATGACCTACTGGGTCCCCTCGGTCGCGCCCTCGGGCCTTGCGATCTACTACGGCGACAAGTTCCCTGAGTGGCAGGGCGATCTTTTCATCGGCACGCTGGTCGAACATTCCTTGCGCCGCGTAGACCTCGAGGATGGCAAGGTCGTCGGGCAGGAAATCCTGCTCAGCGATCTTGATGAGCGCATCCGGGACGTGCGACTGGGGCCAGATGGATCACTTTACATTCTCACGGACAGCGATGAGGGCAGGGTGATCCGGCTCGATCCCTGATTGAGGCGCAGTCAAAGGCCTTGTTCTCAGGGTTTCACTTTCATGATCGCCTCGTAACCGCCGGCGTTGTGAACGTTGGTAAAGCCGTGCTCCACAAGAAGGCCTTCGGCGATACCGGAGCGGTTTCCACTTCGGCAATAAACGACAATCGACTGGTTCTTGTTGGCGCCATATTCGGACAGACGGGCGACCGTCTCGGTGTGGGGAATGTTGACGGCGTTCTCCAGATGGCCTGATGCAAATTCTTCAGGCGTGCGCACATCGACCAGCAATGCGCCCTGCGCAATGAGCTCCCAGCCGCGCGCCTCGCGGCTTGTCTCGTTGGCCCGTGTCTGTGACATCACGAAGAACCCGGCCACCAGCACAGCCGCAACAATCATCAGAACCCATCCGGACATTTTTACTTTTCCCGCTGTTAATAGTGTCATGTTCGCCTCTTTTGTATTGTGTTAGCCTATCGATGACCAATAAGGCCTTGTGTCTCATAAGGCGCTTCCAGTTCTGCAATATCTTCTGCAGACAGTTTGACCTCGAGCGAGGCAATGGCGTCTTCGAGATGCCCGGGCTTGGAGGCCCCGACAATTGGTGCCGTCACAGCTTCTTTTGAATGCAGCCAGGCCAGCGCGACCTGTGCTCGCGAGGTTCCGATCCGCTCGGCAACGGCGGCAACGGCGTCGCGCACGTTGGCATCCGCCGCACGCAATCCAAGGCTGAAAAAGTTATTGACCTCTTCGTCCTTGCTGCGGGTGGTTTCTCCTTGCCCGCCCGGTGCCCGAACGAGAAACCCGCGTGCCATGGGGCTCCACGGGATCACACCGATGCCCTCGTCCTGGCACAGCGGCAACATCTCGCGCTCTTCCTCGCGGTACATCAGGTTATAGAAATTTTGCATCGAAACAAACTTCGCCCAACCATTGAGCTGCGACGTATAAAGCGCCTTTGAGAATTGCCAGGCATACATCGAGGAGGCGCCGATATAGCGAACCTTGCCGGCCTTGACCACATCGTTGAGGGCTTCCATGGTTTCCTCAATCGGTGTGCCATGATGCCAGCGGTGGATCTGATACAGGTCAATGTAATCGGTCCCGAGCCGTTTAAGCGAGGCGTCAACCGCGTCCATTATATGTTTGCGTGACAGGCCGTGCTGGTTGGGCTTGTCGCCCATGGGCATGAAGACCTTGGTGGCAATCACGACCTCGTCGCGCCGGGCAAAGTCGTTGAGAGCCTTGCCGACAACGATTTCCGAAACACCGGCGGAATAGGCATTGGCCGTATCAAAAAAGTTTATCCCCATCTCCAGCGCCTGCTGAATGAACGGGCGGCTCTCCTCTTCGTTTAGCACCCAGTCGCGCCATTTCGGCGAGCCATAGGTCATCGTCCCGAGGCAGATCGGCGATACACGCAGCCCTGTCTTGCCCAATCTCACATAGTCCATGGCATGCTCCGCTGAAAACTTGATAAATATGGAATCTCCGAGTGTGAGTGTGACACACTTTCGCCGGATCAACAATTTGCTCAGTGACTTTGCTCCATGACAAGGGGTTGTGCCTCTCTGGTCATTCCAATACAAATTGCATAACAATAATGGCAGTCTGAATGCCGATATGAACAGCGGAGAAACCAACCATGCTCAAGACACGTTTCACAGAGACTTTCGGTATCAAACACCCTGTCGTACAGGGCGGTATGCAATGGGTAGGAACAGCAGAAATGGTGGCGCCTGTAGCCAATGCCGGGGCGCTCGGGTTTTTGACCGCGCTAACCCAGCCAACGCCGGAGGCCCTCACTAAAGAGATCGCCCGCTGCAGAGAGATGACCGATCAGCCGTTTGGCGTGAACCTGACGATCCTTCCTGCCCTGACTCCGCCGCCCTATGAGGAGTATCGCCAGGCAATTATTGAGGCTGGCATCAAAATCGTTGAAACCGCCGGGCAAAACCCTGCGCCGCACCTGCCATCGTTCAAGGAAGCCGGCGTCAAGGTCCTGCATAAATGCACCTCGGTGCGTCACGGCGTGAAGGCACAGTCCATCGGTGTTGACGGTATTTCCATCGACGGTTTTGAATGTGCCGGACATCCGGGTGAAGACGATATCCCGGGACTTATTCTCATTCCCGCCGCGGCAAACCAGATAACAATTCCAATGGTCGCCTCGGGCGGGTTTGGTGATGGACGCGGTCTTGCCGCAGCCCTTGCGCTCGGCGCCGACGGCATCAATATGGGCACGCGCTTTATGTGCACACAGGAATCGCCGATCCATGAGAATGTAAAAAAGGCCATGGTTGAGATGGACGAGCGGTCGACCAACCTGATCTTCCGTACCCTTCATAATACTGCACGGGTTGCCAGAAACAGCGTCAGCGATGAGGTTGTCGGCATTGAGGCCAAAGGTGACGCAAGTATCGACGATGTTCGCCACCTTGTTGCCGGCGCGCGAGGCCGGATCGTCTTCGAAGATGGTGACACGGAACACGGCATCTGGTCGGCAGGTATGGTTCTCGGGTTGATCAACGACATTCCAACCGTCGAGGAACTGGTGACGCGCATTGTCGCCGAGGCCGAAGAGCTCATCAAGGGACGTCTCGCCAATTGTCTGGCTTGAGAAAGGTTCTATGTGGTTTTGAAAGGGTGGTCCCAGGGATCGCCCTTTCCTATTGACCAGCGTCAAGGCGTTAATGCTTCCGGTTTGCAATCTACCTGAACGGACACTGTGGATTGGGGTCAGGATACGCGATGCAGGTATTGGACGATTTCTTTCAGAAGGGCTTTCGGCCTTTCTTTTTGGGCGCAGGCCTTTGGGCCGCGCTGGGTATGGCCCTTTGGACGCTGACGTTTCGAGGCGATGTGAATCTCGATTTTCAGTGGTCGCCAAGAGACTGGCATATCCACGAGATGTTGTTTGGATACGTCAGCGCGGTTATTGCCGGATTTCTTCTTACCGCTGTTCCGAACTGGACGGGGATCGCCGCGCCGAAGGGCTGGCGATTGGCCGGGCTCTTCGGGCTCTGGCTTGCCGGGCGGGTGGCGTTGCTCCTTGCCACCCATTTGCCGCCGCTGCTGGTGGCGGTGATCGACGTTTCGTTTCTCGTTGTTCTCGAAGTCTGGCTCGTCAGAACACTCCTGAAGAGCGGTAACAGACGAAATCTTGTCGTTGCCGGCCTCATCGGCCTGCTGATTCTATCCAACGCAGTGATGCATTGGAACGTCGGAGAGGCATTTGGCGTGCGCGGAGGGTTGCTCGCAGTTATAATGCTCATGAGTCTGATCGGTGGACGGGTCATTCCTGCCTTCACACGAAACTGGCTGGCCGGACAGGGCTCGGCGGTGGTGGTTCCCGAATTTGGCAGCATCGACAAGCTGGCCCTCATGACCTCGGCCTTTGCCCTCATCCTCTTCGCAGCCGGAGTTGAAGGCATCCTCACGGCCGCCGTATTTGCGCTCGCGTCAATCGCCGGTGCCGCGAGGCTGGCGCGATGGCAGGGCAGGGCAGCGGGCAAGGAGCCGCTCGTCTGGATCATGCATCTGGGCTACCTGTGGCTTCCCGTCGGCTATGCCTTGCTGGCGATTTCTCAAGTCTCTTCAATGGTGTCGGTAACCACAGCGCTGCACGCGCTGACCTCGGGCGCGGTCGGCACCATTACCCTTGCCATCATGACACGGGCGTCGCTCGGACATAGCGGAAGACCGCTTCAGGCAAGTCCTGCAACGCTTTACATATATGGACTGGTGACGTTCGCGGCGTTGTTGCGTGTGACATCGGGCGCCTTTGCAGATCCGACCCTTTTCCACAGCCTTGCAGGCCTTGCGTGGGCGGCCGCTTTCCTGACCTTCGCACTGGTCTACGGCCGGATGTTCGCGCGACCTCAAACAGGCTGAGTCCACTGAGGAAAGGGAGGAACAGTGCAGAAAAGGGGGCACACTTGTAATTGGAAGTTATATGCAGTTGAAAGTGGTATGTTGATGCCCGGCATTTTATTTCTATGCCGGCAATGATGAATATGGCAGAAGGCAATATTGTATAACCTTCGTTCGTGCGGATGACAGGCGAGAAAACCTGGCGTACAGCGCCTTGGGGAAAGCTGTATGACACTCCTGGAACACTTGCAGCAAGAGCCGATCTGGCTGCAGATCTGGATCAACTGGCTGGTGCTCGTCAATCTTGGAGGGATCGTTTTTGTGTGGAGCAGGGTTGAACCGCGCTGGGTGGTCATTGCCTTTTTGTGTAGCGCCACATTCATGAATTACCTCTTTGGCATTCACGGCTATCAAAGGATCCTCGGTTCAGCCCACATCATTTTCTGGACACCTTTGCTCGTGTACCTGGTCTTGAGGCGCAATGAAATCGGTCGATATGGTGTTTCGGCCCTTTATCTTGGTGTTGTCTTTGCAACCGACCTCATTTCCCTCATGATCGACTTTGCCGATGTTGGTCGGTTCTTTATCAATGGTCCTCAATAGGCGTTTCCCGATTATCTGACATATTGGCGGGTTGTTGTTCAATCGACACGATAAGTGTCAATATCCCCATCCTAACCGGTAATTTCTGCGGCCCCGGTTGCGTATAGTGGCCAAAACGGGTAAGTCTTCCTGAACAAAACGTCATTTTGGTGGGAACCTGAAGACGGCGCGCGTGAGCACGATGAACGTAAAAAAATCAAAGGGTTAAAAGCCCGGCTCCAGGCGTCTAATCTGAAAGAAGAGAAAAAGGACCGTTCCGTATGGCAACGCCGGGCTACGCTCATTTTCGCGGTGAAAGCGAAACATCAACAAACGCCCCGCGCCGAACGCCTCCGCTGCCAGATGCACCCTTGCGCATCATGCTGCCCTCGTATCGCTCGCATCCGTTTACCGGTGGTCAGGGGGTCTACATGCGGCATGTATCCAAGGCCCTTGTGGATATGGGGCACAAGGTCGATGTGGTGTCCGGTCCGCCCTATCCGGTGCTCGATCCGCGGGTCACGCTGATCAAATTGCCGTCGCTTGATCTTTATGCGCGCGAGATGACCCGCTTCGGGTTTCCTCTGCCGCCGTTGAAGGAGATGAAGACATTTGCCGACTACTATGAGTATTTCGCGCATTTCACGGGGAAATTCGGCGAACCCTACACGTTCGGGGAGCGGCTCTACCACTACATGAAAACCCGTTTGCATGAATACGATGTCATTCATGACAATCAGACCCTTTGTTGGGGATTGGTGAAATTGCAGAAGATGGGTATTCCCGTGGCCGGCACGATCCATCATCCGATAACGATGGACAGACGAATTGCAATTGATGCAGCAGATTCGCTCAAGCTCAATCTTTTGACGCGCCGGTGGTATCATTTCCTCAGTATGCAGAAAAAAGTCTCACGTTTGCTCGACCCGATTATTGTTGTGTCGGAGAGTACAAAACGGGACGTCTCAAAGGATTTCAGGATCCCGCCCGAACGCATGGAGCTGGTTTACCACGGCATCGATATTGAACAGTGGCGACCGAAGCCTGAAATCCAAAGAGCCGATAACAAGTTGATCGCAATCGCGTCCGCAGACGTACCGCTCAAGGGCCTGATCTACCTCATTGAGGCTTATGCGGTGCTTCTCAAGGAGCGCCCGGATCTGGAACTCACAGTCATTGGATCTTTGCGGGAGGGTCTGACGAAGAAACGCCTGATCAAGCTTGGCATTCTCGACAAAGTGAAATTTGTATCAGGCATTTCCGAAGAGGAAATCTCCGACCTCTATGCCGGGTCAACAATAGCGGTCACACCGTCTGTTTATGAAGGCTTCGGTTATCCCGTCGGTGAGGCAATGTCGAGCGGCATGGCTGTGGTTTCAACAACAGGTGGATCACTTCCCGAAGTTGT
Organism: Alphaproteobacteria bacterium; assembly: GCA_030614785.1. Taxonomy (GTDB): domain Bacteria; phylum Pseudomonadota; class Alphaproteobacteria; order M2410; family M2410; genus JAUWTJ01. The sequence continues at coordinate 8,524 of JAUWTJ010000029.1, forward strand.
CGGGGATGCCGGACTGCTTGTCCCGCCAAAGGATCCCGGTGCTCTGGCCAGCGCTATCGCGAAACTTCTGGATAATCCCGAACTTCGCGCCGAGCTCGGCGAAAAAGCCCGGGCGCGTATTGTCACACAGTTCAACTGGCCGCGCGCCGCGCGCCAGGTCACACAAATCTATCATCGGGCGATTGCCAATGCTCACAATGGATCTTAGTTCACTTGAGCTCAGGGACGGAGATACCGTTCTCGATCTGGGCTGCGGCGAGGGTCGCCACCTTCACGCCATGTACCATGCCGCACAGGTGCACGCTGTGGGCGTTGATCTTGGTTTTGATGATGTCAAAAAGACGCTCGACGTGTTCAAATCCTTCCCGGACCTTGAAGGTGATTTCCTGAGGTTCAGCGGTTCGGTCGCCAATGCGCTCAATCTGCCGTTTGCCGATGACACGTTTGAAGTCGTGGTCTGTTCCGAAGTGCTGGAGCACATTCCCGACTACAAACAGGCAATCAATGAAATTACTCGAATCCTCAAGCCGGGTGGTCGGCTGGCTGTCAGTGTGCCGCGGCGGTGGCCGGAAAAGATCTGCTGGGCGCTTGCCGAAGGCTATCACAACACGCCCGGCGGGCACGTCCGGATCTTCAAGGACAAGGAGTTGCGAAAAGACATCGAGCATCTAGGCCTGTCTTTTTTCCGCAAACACTGGGCACATGGTTTGCACTCACCTTATTGGTGGCTGCAATGCCTGATCTGGGATCGCCGCGAAGCGTCGTGGATGGTCAAACAATACCACCGTTTTCTGGTTTGGGACTTGATGTTCCGTCCGCTTCTGACCCGTGTGCTTGAGGGCCTGGCCGGGCCACTCATGGGCAAGAGTGTTGTGCTTTATTTCTCAAAAGCGAAGGTCGCACCAGGGGCAGGCGCCAAATGAAAAACCTCTATCTCGCATCAGATACATTTCCTGAAGGCTTCTTCGATGGCGCGGTCAGCCGCATTCTGGAGCTTCAGCGCGAGGACGGTTCGATCCCCTGGTTTGATGGTGGCGTCGTTGATCCGTGGAATCACATAGAAGCTGCCATGGGTCTTGCGATAGCAGGCCAAAGGGATCATGCCGAGCGTGCCTATGCATTTTTGAAAAATAATCAAAATGAAGACGGGTCCTGGTGGGGGCAATATGGCTCCGCTGTGCCAATGGACGAAAGCCATTACACCGGCGATGGCAATGAAAAGAAAATCAGAGATACTAATTTCTGCGCCTATATCGCAACCGGGATATGGCATCATCATCTTCTCTTCCAGGATGACGCTTTTCTGGCCACCTATTACCCGATTGTAAAGCGGGCCATCAAATTCGTTTTGTCGTGGCAGGCGCCGGAAGGCGATATTCGTTGGGCGGCAGACGATGAATTGACACCGGAAAACGATGCCCTGATCACCGGCTGCGCTTCAATTTACAAGAGCCTTGAATGCGCCATCCGCCTCGCGCAGATGGCACAGGACACGGTCGCTGCGCGTGATTGGGCTGTCGCAAGGGCGCGTCTCGGGCAGGCCTTGCGGACCAAGCCGGAGCGGTTTGATCGCAGCTGGGAATCCAAGGAACGCTATTCCATGGACTGGTACTATCCGGTTCTGTCAGGGGCCGTCTCTGGCGATGCAGCAAAAGCCAGACTGGCGAAAAAGTGGGATATTTTTGTTGCCGATGGAAAAGGTTGCCGCTGTGTCATGGATCATCCGTGGGTGACAATCGCAGAAAGCTGTGAGCTGGTGTTGGCCCTTCTTGTCGTTGGTGAAAAACACAAGGCGAGCGAAGTTTTTTCCTGGCAACATCAATGGCGCTCGCCGGAAGGTGCGTATTGGATGGGCTATCAGTTTGAAGCCGATGCGCCCTGGCCGGACGAAAAGCCGGCGTGGACCGCTGCATCGGTTATCCTTGCGGCTGATGCCCTGGTTGGCGCAACGGCCGCGTCTCGTCTTTTTATCGACATCCTGCCAGAATGTGATGCCGGAGCACAGGCTGTCACCTTAAAGACGCTTGAGAAGTCTTAGAGAACCTGCCTGGCTTGTCTCTTTAAAGAGCCCTGAAGCAATGGCTAATTTGTAGATCTCAAATGGTGCCTGGCCACCGTCGGCGGGGTTCTCAAAGACATCATGGATCGCCAGCGTGCCACCGGCGCACACAAAGGGCGTCCATGAATTGTAATCTGCCAGTGCAGGTTCAATTGAATGACCACCATCAATGAAGAGGAACCCCAGTGGCGTTTGCCAGTGGCTTGCGATATGGGCGGACGCGCCAACAATGGGAATAACCACGTCTTCAAGTCCGGCCAGACGGATCGACCGCCTGAGAAAGGGCAGCGTATCCATTGCGCCGGCTTCTTCATCCCAGGTATCGGCGTCATGATGTTCCCAACCCGGCTGATTTTCCTCAGACCCTCGATGGTGATCGACGGTGAAGAGCGTGCCGCCCCGCGCTTTTAGGGCGGTCCCGATATAAACAGCTGACTTACCGCAGTAGGAACCGACTTCAAGGGCAGGTGTTTCGGCCGGGGCGTTCCTTGCAGCCTCCGCCAGAGCCTGACCCTCACCCTCGGGCATAAAACCCTTGATAGCATCCATGTCGATCGGCAGTTTCATGTCATTAACTCTTCGTTAGTTTGAATAAAGAAAATCCTAAAGTAGCCCGTCGGCGAGGTGCAAGGGGAGAAAAAAACGCCGCAAGCCATTTGCAGATACATGTTTTTAGACGACGTTAATCTGTTTTATCTAGTTTGGAAGCCACTAAACAGGCGGAACCGGGGAATTTCCGAGGGTTAACGGTCCGCCTTGTTTCATGGGGCCAAACAAGCGAGACCAGACGATATGAGCGAACCAGCATTCAATTCAGCCAGTCAAGACTTTGAAGCCCTTGAAGAGGCGGTCATGGCAACGCCGCGAGGCCGCTGGTTTCTGAAAGAGTTTTCTGCGCGCAATCGCACGACAGATACAAACTCGGTACTCGAACAATTGAGTGCTTTCCAGGCCCGTATCCTGGAGTCGCAAGAAGACGTGCGCCTCGAAGTGCTCCAGTCCGAGCTCAAGGAAATGGCGAAATCAATTACAGAGACCCGCGCCGACATCGCCACGTTGCAGACCGATGAAGTCTCCATTGACAAGATTGAATCGGCCACAGGCGAACTTGATGCCATTGTCAATGCGACTGAAAATGCGACATCATCAATTCTCGCGGCCGCCGAAGAGCTTCAGATGATCTCCGAAAAACTGCGAGAAGCAGGTGTCGATGATGCCTTCTGTGATGACATCGAAATGCATACGACGGACATATTTATGTCCTGCTCGTTCCAGGATTTGACCGGGCAACGGATTTCGAAGGTTGTGAGCACACTCCACTTCCTTGAACAACGCGTCAACATGATGATCGAAGTCTGGGGCGTGGATAAAGATGGCAAGTCGGAAGGGGGAGCCCTCTCGGCATCAGCGCGGGGTGACAAGCGGCCTGATGCGGATATTCTGGCTGGCCCGGCAGCAGAAGGTGAGGGGTTCAGTCAGGACGAAATCGATTCCATGCTGGACGGAGATTTCTCGTCTATTGATGCAGACGAATTGAGCAGGGCACAGGAAAAAGCTGATGCTGCAGCGGAGGCAGTTGAGGCGTTGGATTCTGATCGATTTGCAGGCGCTGAAAGCGCAGAGGTTGCAAAAAAAGAGCAAAAGGAGCCGCCTCAAGAGTCTGCGGCAAGCGATGTTCCTGGTTCGACGTCGCCTGAAGCCGACGCGACCGAAGACATTGCTCAAGACGATATAGACTCTCTTTTCGGGTAGACCAGATTTGCTTCCCATAGTGGAATAAGACGCCGGGTTGCGCAGGGCGAACTGCGCCCTTGCTTTTTCGGTTTGTGCCTCTCATTCTCAGGGGACGGGACCTGGTATCATGCCGGTCAATGAGTTCAGCGTCGAGATCTGATTTGCCGCCATGCCCTGCAGCCTTTCCCGAAAAACTCTGTTTGCCCTTCTTCTCGGCGTCTTGATCGTGTTGACCCTGACGTATGCATGCGCAGGTTCGGGAAATGCAATTGAAAGCCCGTGGGACGTTCCCCGCAGTGAAAAATTGATCCCGGGCATTGGTAAGGTCGCCTGGTTCGAAGGGGGTGATGACGCCGCTCGAACGGTGGCCTTTGTACACGGGACGCCGGGAAATGCTGCGGCGTGGAGCGACTATCTTGGCAACGTTCCACCAGAGTTCAATTTTATTGCACTCGACCGACCGGGGTTCGGTGCATCCACGACCGGCGTTGTGCCTGAACTCAGTCGTCAGGCCAGCGCTCTCGTATCACTCCTCCCGGAGACTGGAGGCAAGGCAATCCTCGTCGGGCATTCTCTGGGTGGTCCCATCATAGCGCGGGCGGCTGTTGATTTCCCGGATCGGGTCGGTGCATTGGTGATTGTTGCTGGCTCGCTTGATCCAGGTCTTGAGAAGATCAACCCATTGCAGTACATCGGGCGATGGTGGCCGGTTTCGAGGCTTCTTCCCCGTTCGCTTTACAAGTCCAATCTGGAAATTTTTGCTCTCGAAGCAGAGCTTGAGCTGTTGAAGCAGGATCTGGGCCGCATCACCATTCCTGTCATTATCATTCATGGGACAAAGGACCGCTTGGTTCCTTATGAAAATGTCGTGTATATGAAACAGATGATGATAAATGCAGCCATGGAAGTTGTCACGCTTGAGGGGCAAAATCACTTTTTACCGTGGAATTCGAAGGATGTTGTGGACGAGGCAATTCGCAGAGCATCACAAATGATGGATGTGTCCACTCAACGGGCATCTCTCATAGATTGAAGACTCACTGTAAAGCAGCTATAGCCTTGGGCTGTTGCCAAAAGCGTTGCAATGGAAATGAAACAGGAGTTCGGCCCGACATGCGAATTGGAAAGCTGTGCTGATGATGGCGGTTTCATTGGTTTTCAGCAATGAGTTAACAGAAATTCTTCAAGCACTGGCTGATATGCCAATGCTGATGGCGGCCCTCATTGTCCTTGCCACATTCATCCTTGAAGATGCCGCAACCATAGCCGCAGCACTTCTGGCAGCAGGAGGTTACATTGATCCGGGTCTGGGTCTGGGTGCTCTCTATTTTGGCATTGTTGTTGGTGATCTCGCGCTATACGGGATCGGTCGTTATGCCGCCGGTCACCCTCGCGCTGTTCGATGGGTTGGACCCAAGCGGATAAAACGGGGTCGCGCGTGGATGCACGACAGGCTCGCGCCAGCTCTGATCGGCGCCCGATTTCTGCCTGGCATGCGCCTGCCGACCTATATTGCCAGCGGCTTTCTCAAGGTCAGCTTCTTCCGGTTCTCCATGATTGCAATCGCTGCAACGGCAGCCTGGACCGGCATCTTCTTTTTCCTGATATTCAAATACGGAAGCTATATTGTTGACTTCTTTGGAGAGTGGGCCTGGGTGATCGGTGTCATTCTGCTTTTGAGCGTCATCTTTCTTCCACGTCGGCTTGAAAAACGGATCGAGGGCGATGACGATACGGTCGACGAGAAATCCTGACGGCCTCACGTTTTGACACAGTGCCCAAGCGGAGTTAGAGGAAAGGTGATGAGCGTGGCAGATGACGGGGCCGGGCCCCGCAACAATACGGATCGTGACATTTCAGACGCCATCGCGCAGGTACATAAAGGCATGCCGCCCCTCGATCTTGGTGACCAGCCGATTTCCATGTTTGAATTCTGGCCCGCGAAAATCTTTTACATCCCTGTTGCCTTCTATTGGCTTTATCTATCGCTGCGCCATCGTGGATTGACCCTGCCAACGGCTGCAAATCCGACGTTTCCGCTGGGCGGACTTGTCGGTGAATCCAAGGCGGCTGTCATGGCCAATCTGCAAGGCAAGGCAAAGGAACGCTTCGCAGATCATGTCTGCTTCACACGCGGTGAAGAAGTGGCTCTCGATGAGGATCTGGAAGAGGCACTTGCAGCTGTGGAAGCTGCGGGTCTTTCCATGCCGTTTGTGGCCAAGCCGGATATGGGGTGCAGGGGTGCGGGTGTAAGATTGATCAAATCGCGCAATCAACTCGCCAATTATCTCAAGATGTTCCCTTGCGGTCGATGCATCATCTTCCAGCAATATATTCCCTATGAGGCCGAAGCCGGTATCTTCTACGTCCGCCCGCCAGGCGCGAAAGAGGGGCGTATTATTTCCCTCACGCTAAAATATTTTCCACATATTTTTGGCGATGGAACATCGATGGTAAAAGACCTGATCCTCGCCGATCCCCGCGCGGGAAAACTGTCCCACCTCTACCTGCCTCGCCACTCGGATCGCCTCGATCATGTGCTTGCAAAGGGCGAACCCATGCGGCTTGCTTTCACCGGCTCACACTCGCGCGGCGCCATCTTTCGCAATGGGAATGCCTGGATTACTGAGGAAATGCGGGTGGCATTTGACGAGGTAGCCGACGGGATTCCAGGCTTTTGCTTCGGGCGATTTGATGCACGGTTCCCCAGCCTGGAAGAGCTACAGGTCGGCGGCACCTTTCATTTGATGGAGGTCAACGGGGCAGGCGGTGAGGTCGCTCATATCTGGGATTCGCGTACAACGTTGCTTGATGCTTATCGATCCCTGGCCGAGCAATTCCGCCTTGTTTTCGAAATCGGCGCGGACAATCGCAAACGCGGTCACCCGCCCTCGTCAATCCGTGAAATTTATCAAGCATGGCGTGACGAGAAAAAGCTCACATCTGTTTATCCGCCAACAGAGTGATCAGTCGAAATCCAGGTCATCGGCGAGGGCGCGTAACTCCCGGGCTTCGACAAGAAGTTGCTGTACACCCTCTTCAAGCGGCGTAATATCGAGTGTTTCTTCGGATGTCTTCAAGACTTCAACGGTCGCGGCAAAAACCGAGGCCTGTTGCCGCAAGGATTTCGATGCTTGAATGGCTGCCCGGCGGTCTTCATCAGAATTACTGAGCAGGCGTTTTATGCGGTTTCTATTGCTGCCGTTGTCCGGGCCCTTGCCAATATCTGCGAGCTCCTTGTGGTAACGATCGAGGGCCTCAACGCCTGAAGTCCTGAAGGCGGCGCTCGCCTTGGTCTTACCTTGAATATCACTCATCACAGCGCTCGCGAATGTGTCATAATTCTCACGCTGACTGATTTGCTCCAGGTATTTTTTCGCCTGGCGTGTTTCCGAGCTCTCCTTGGCTGTCCAGTCGAAGACATCCAGCGCCTCGCCGGCGGAGCGGGCACCACTGACAAAAACACTCGCCATCTGGTTCATCATTGAGCGTTTTTCCTCAATCTCCCAAACCGGGTCTGCAATGGCATCAGCCTGCTCACGCATGTCGGGACCCTGACGAGCCGAATTCTGTAAGGGCGTATTTTCATCGCCCCAAAGCTTGGTTACGCCACAGCCTGTCAGGCTGATGGTGCAGAGAAAGGCTACAATGAGAGGTGACAGGAAGAAACGACGCACGGATAGAGGTCCCTTTACAGCCAGGCAAGTTTTGGATTGCCATCAATACACGAGAATTGATTTGGTTTGTAGCGGGTTTTCAGGTCGGATCAACGGAAATGCAAAAACATTCCGGAATTGCCTGCTGTTTTTTGCGAAAGATTGCTGCCTTTTCAGTGAAATCGCAAGGTAAGTACCTTGAACGAGGCTTATAATCCGCCGAATCCCTGATCCTTTCTGGCGAAAATTTGGAGTTCAGATCACCATGCTTCCTGCGTCATCGATCAACACCGAATACGAACTGCGCGACCGATATCTCAAACAGAACGGGCGGGTTTTTCTGACCGGCATCCAGGCTCTGACAAGATTGCCGATCATGCAGGCGATGCGGGACCGGGCGGCCGGGCTTAACACGGCGGGCTTTGTCTCGGGCTATCGCGGCTCGCCTCTGGGTGGCTATGATCAGGAAATGGTTCGTTCCAGGGAATATCTCGAACAATACGACATACATTTCAAGAACGGTCTCAATGAAGATCTTGCCGCGACGGCGGTCTGGGGAACGCAGCAACTCGATCTCCTTGACGGCGCCAGGAAAGACGGTGTTTTTGGAATATGGTACGGCAAGGGCCCGGGCGTTGACCGTTCTGGCGATGCCTTCCGGCACGCCAATGCTTTTGGAACATCCCGCTATGGCGGTGTGCTCGCCGTTGCCGGAGATGACCACGGCGTCCAGTCATCGACGATTGCGCACCAAAGTGATCATGTCTTTATGGGCCATGCGATGCCGATCTTGTCGCCGTCCAATGTTGCGGAAATTCTGGAACTGGGACTCGCCGGATTTGCACTGTCACGCTATGCCGGTTGCTGGGTTGGCTTCAAGACGGTGACCGAGGTTGTCGAAAGCGCCGCTTCCGTTGAAGTCGATCAAATTCTCAAACATTTTGTGACGCCTGAAGATTTTGTTATGCCGCCGCGCGGTTTGAACTTCGACCCCAAATTGAAGTGGCCAGAGGAGCGCCGCGAGCTTGAAGTCTTGCAGCAGTCCCATCGTCTTGACGCGGTGAGGGCCTGGGCGCGGGCAAACGGTCTCGACCGGGTCGTGCTGGGGTGCGAAAAACCGCGCATCGGGATTATCACGACCGGCAAGGCTTATCAAGACGTCCTCCATGCCCTGAAGGAATTGCGCATCGACCAGGCAGAGGTCGAGCGGATCGGTATATCCATCTATAAGGTCGGCATGAGTTGGCCGCTTGAGCCAGAAGGCATCAAGCACTTCGCCGATGGTCTCGAGGACATTATCGTCGTGGAGGAAAAGCGTTCGATCGTTGAGCGCCAGGTAAAGGACATCCTTTATCATCAGCCTGAAGGGCGCCGCCCTCTCGTTATTGGCAAAACCGATGAAACCGGCCGTGCCGGGCTTTCCATTCTTGGCGAACTCTCTCCGCGCCACGTGGCCTCAGTGCTGATGGACCGAATTCGCAAGGGTCCTGTTGGCAAGGATATGGATGACAGGTTTATCCGCATTCTCCGCGAAGCGCCCGAGTTGAACACGGTTGCCGCACCGGTGACCCGCGCCCCTTATTTCTGCTCCGGGTGCCCGCACAACACATCAACGAGAGTTCCCGAAGGCAGCAAGGCGATGGGCGGCATCGGTTGCCACATTATGGCGCTGTCCATGGACCGCGATACTTGCCTCTTTACGCATATGGGGGCAGAGGGCGCGAACTGGATTGGTCTGAGTGAATTTACTGACGTTCCGCATGTCTTTCAGAACCTCGGAGACGGCACCTACGAACATTCCGGCATTCTTGCCATTCGCGCCACCGTTCATGCCAATGTCAATATCACATACAAGATCCTCTATAATGATGCCGTTGCCATGACCGGAGGGCAGCCGATCGCGGGACAGCTCACCATTCCAGCGATTGTCAATCAGGTCCGCGCTGAAGGCGTGAAGCACATAGCGATCGTCAGCGAGAACGACCCGAAAATTGGCCTCAAGCACTATCATCTTGAGGGTGCTGCCTGGCCGGAACTTTCCTTTCATCACCGCGATGATCTTGATTCTGTGCAGAAACAATTTCGCGAATACAAGGGTGTGTCGCTGATTGTTTATGATCAGACCTGCGCTGCGGAAAAACGCCGTCGGCGCAAGCGCGGATTGATGGAAGATCCCGCGATAAGGGTTTTCATCAATGATGTGGTCTGCGAAGGGTGCGGCGATTGTTCCGCGAAGTCGAATTGCGTCTCTATCGAACCGCTGGAAACCGATCTTGGGATAAAGCGAAAGATCAACCAGTCATCGTGCAACAAGGACATTTCCTGCGTAAAAGGCTTTTGCCCGAGCTTCATCACCGTTCATGGCGGCGCCGTCAGAAAACCTGATCCGCGGCGGTTTGATGACGAAGAAACATCCCTGATGGCACGCCTTCCTGAGCCAGATTTTATTGAGGGACAGGAAGCTCATTACAATATTCTTGTTGGCGGCATCGGCGGAACCGGTGTTGTGACGGTCGGCGCCCTCATCTCCATGGCGGCGCATCTTGAGAGCAAGGGTGTCTCAACGCTTGATTTTACCGGTCTTGCCCAGAAAAACGGTGCGGTGATTTCTCATATCCGAATTGCTGATACACCGTCGGGTCTTGATGCGGTGCGGATCGGGGAGCTCTCTGCAGATCTGTTGCTGGGCTGCGACATGGTTGTTGCCGGCAGCCTCGACGCTTTGACGCGCTGCGATGCCGGCCGCACACACGCGATTATCAATACCCATGAAACGCCGACGGCCGATTTCACGCTCGACACCAACGTGACGCTTCCGGCGGCAGCCACAAAACGTGCCATCCGAACTCGGATGGGCGATGGTCTTTGTGATTTTCTTGATGTGACGTCGCTGGCGACAAACCTCTTTGGCGACGCGATTGCCACCAATCTGATGCTGCTGGGGTATGCTTTTCAAAAAGGATTTATTCCTCTGAGCGGTGCATCGATCGAGCGGGCCATTGAACTCAATCAGGTCGCCGTTCAGCAAAATCTGAAAAGTTTCCGCTGGGGCCGCCTGCTGGCTCATGATCCTGATGCGGTTCTTCGCCGGGCCAATGAGGACAAGGTCGAAGTGTTGCCGATTGCTCAGTCTCGCGATGAGCAGGACACGCGCCGCGTCGCTTTCCTGACGGATTATCAAAACAGGGCCTACGCAAAACGCTATGAACAGTTGGTTGACAGGGGAAAGGCAGCGGAGGAGGGCGCGCGCGCCAGGTCAACGGATCTAACTGACACCGTGGCCGAGAGCTACTTCCGCCTGCTTGCCTATAAAGACGAATATGAAGTGGCCCGTGCCTGGTCGGATCCGGCCTTGATGCGCAAGGTCAGATCAGAATTCGCCGGAGACTTTAAACTGAAGTTCCATATGGCGCCGCCTCTATTGGCCGGAAAAGACAAATCAACCGGTCATGCCACCAAGCGGGAGTTGCCTGGTTCGATTATGGTTCCGCTGCTGAAGACCATGGCGAAAGGCCGCCGTCTTCGCGGCACTTTCCTGGATCCCTTTGGGTACCAGGTGGAAAGGCAGCTGGAACGGCGCCTCATTACAGACTTTGAACGCACGGTCGATAAATTACTTGAAAAGTTGAGCGGCGACAACCTGGATTTCGCTGGTGCCATCGCTGCCTTGCCACAAAAGATTAAAGGCTTCGGGCACATCAAAATGAAAAACTATGAAGTTGTGAAGCCGGAATGGGACTCGCATCTTATCTCCTGGGAGAAGAATGAGACGGTGTCCATCGCCGCTGAATGATGGACACGCACAGCGATTGTTTGTTGAGGAAAATAAAATGATATTCGACGCAGTATCTTACGATGATCATGAACAAGTGGCCTTTTGCCGCGATAGCGCATCAGGCCTCAGGGCCTTAATTGCCATTCACCGTCCTGGCCCCAAAGGGCGCGCTCTTGGTGGCTGCCGCATGGTGAACTATGCTTCTGAAGAAGAGGCCCTTGATGATGTTCTGAGACTGTCGAAAGGCATGACCTACAAGGCTGCGGTCGCGGGCCTGGCTCTCGGCGGCGCCAAGGGGGTCATTATAGGTGATCCGCTGAACGACAAGACGCCTGAATTGATGCGCGCCATGGCCCGGGCGGTCGAAGGTCTGGGTGGTCGTTATATTACAAGCGTGGATGTCGGAATCAGCGGCGCTGATGTAGCCGAAATGCAAAAGATCACAAAATATGCCGTTGGTGCCAACGCCGGTGACCCTTCGCCAATGACGTCGCTGGGGGTTTTTGTTGGGCTTAAGGCCGCCGCAGAGCACGAAGGCATCACCGATCTCAAGGGCGTCAGGGTTGGTATTCTAGGGGTTGGCAAGGTTGGCTACGGACTGGCCGAATACCTTCATGGCGAAGGGGCCGAGCTTGTGGTTTCTGATACCAACAAATCCGCGGTCGAAAAGGCTGTGGCGCAGTTGGGCGCAACCGAAGCGCCCGTCGAAACCTTCCTGTCTGAAGACATGGATATCTTTGCCCCGTGTGCCCTTGGGGGCATTATTGATGATGCCAGCCTTAAGCTTATGAAGGCCAAAATCATCGCTGGCGGAGCCAACAACCAACTTCGCCGTGACGGTCTTGCGGATGACCTGAAGTCCAGCGGAATTCTCTACGCTCCCGACTATGTCATCAATGCCGGCGGTTTGATCATGGTGGATTCGGAAGTCGACCTCTACTCTTTGGATGACGTGCGTGATCGCACGATGAAGATTGCAGGTTCTTTGGCCGAGATCTTCAAGGCTTCTGATGAAAAGGGAATAACGACATTGGCCGCTGCTGAGGAAATGGCCAAACGTCGATATAGCGAGAGCTGGGCAACGGCTGCAGCGTAAGCTCCCGTCCGGCTTCAGGCAGCAACAAGAAACGGCACTCCCGCCAGGCAGGAGTGCCGTTTCTTTGTTTCATTGCAAGTACGGGCTCAAGGCCCGCACGACACCGTGATCAGATAATAATGCCTGCGGAGGCCATACCAAACCCGATGATCACTGCGCCGACCAACAAGATTTCGAGTGCTCTTGTAAATACCATTGTACTGTCTTTCACTTCTATTGTGTTATTCCATTCCAGCACTATGCTGCTGCACTGCAACATAGGTATTTTTAACCAAAAGAGAATTGCAATACTTGCATGGCTGCTCCGCACTACATGCAAGGCATTGAAGTTATTAATAGTTCAGAGGGCGTGTGTGACTGACATCACACTAGTTATGGTAACTATCGTGCATCCTTGTTGCGCTGCACAATAAACCCGACACACAGGAAAGCCCATCCGGCGAGAAAAGCCAGGCCCCCAAGCGGTGTTACAATGACAAGGGCCCGGGACCCTGTGATCCCGAGGAAGGCCAGAGAGCCGGAAAACAGAACAATGCCAACAATAAAGGCCCATCCCGATATCCGGGCAGCGGCTGGACCCTGCTGTGACACGAGCAAGGCCACAACAGCGGCAACCGCATGAATGAGCCCGTAGCGCATGCCTGTGTCGAAGGCAGCAAGGTCCCTCGTAGGTATTGAGCCTTCAAGGCCATGCGCGCCAAAGGCGCCTCCTGCCACGGTCAGGAAGCCCAATAGCGCGGCAAGAAATCCGAGGAGTTTGTCTCTGCTGTCCATAGTACCAGGTTCCTGAATTTTTTCTGTCGTGTTCTGCCCGGAGCGTTATGATGGGCGAAACACAAAAGACACTACAGACAATAACCGGGAGGGCAATATGATGATGAAGAAATTTGAGTTGCAGGGGTTTGCAGGCCTTGAGGATCTGAAACAGGTCGAGTGCCCGATCCCCGAGCCGGGGCATGGCGAAGTCCTGATCCGCATGAAGACAGCATCGCTCAACTACCGCGATCTCATCACTGTTTCCGGAGGTTACGGCAAGAGTGTAAGAACGCCGCTGGTTCCTCTGTCCGATGGCTGCGGCGAGGTCGTGGCACTCGGTGAAAGCGTGACCTCTGTTGCGGTTGGCGACCGGGTGGCGACGCTTTTCTTTCAGAACTGGTTGAGCGGTCCGCCGACCTTGACCGCACTGGCGTCGGCGCTTGGCGGCGGCCTCGACGGCGTCGCGCAGGAATATATGGTTCTGAAACAAGAGGGCGTCGTAAAGGTCCCGGACTATCTAACTGATGAGGGCGTTGCCTGTCTGCCCTGTGCCGGGCTCACAGCGTGGCGCGCCTTGCAGGTTGAAGGAGGCCTCAAGCCGGGAGAGACCGTTTTGCTTCTGGGCACCGGCGGTGTTTCCATTTTTGGCTTGCAATTCGCCAAGGCGGGCGGGGCGGAAGTTATCATCACGTCGTCATCCGACGACAAACTGGCAAGGACCCGTGAGCTTGGTGCGAACCACACGATCAACTACCGTGACGAACCAAAATGGTCAAAGACAGTCCGTGACCTGACGGGTTATATGGGCGTGGATCACGTGCTTGAAGTCGGCGGTGTTGGAACCCTGAAACAATCCATGATGTCGCTCAAGATTGGCGGTCACATCTCCCTTATCGGCGTGCTGGCGGCGGACGATGACAATTTCAGACTTGGAGCCGCCGTGGCCATGAATGCCAAACTGCAAGCTATTTCCGTCGGCAGTCGCGCCAGCTTTGAGGCCATGACCAAAGCAATGGATCTCCACAAGATTGTTCCCGTTGTCGACAAGACCTTTGCCTTTGACGAGCTCATCCCAGCGCTTGATCATATGAAAAGCGGCAGCCACTTCGGGAAAATCTGCATCGGATTTTAACTCTCCAATGCGTTCATTGCCCTGAGGATAACTTCCTCGCCGCGCGCCCAGACCTTTTCTTTCCATTGGTCCTCGTCGGGATAGAAAGCGGCGCGGATATCGGCTTTCACTTGCCTGCCTTGCGGTGACGCAAGGTTGCCATTGAGATGAAGCCAGTTGTCGGCCCGGGTCGCGTCGAAGACATCGTCGGACGAGATCGTCCCGAATTCAAGTGCAATGGATACGCCTTCAATATCGCCAAGTTCCTGGTGAAAGGCATGGTCTGTCGTGCCGGTGAGCGCCGCCGATGAAGAGTCGCCGACCCGCGTCGATGTTACGTCCTCGCCGAGCCATGCTTTTGCTCTGGCAAAAGCCGGGTCGTCCTTATCATATTCAGATATGATCTCGCCATAGCCGTAGGGTCCAAGGCCTGTGTGAAAGTCGATCTGGATCGCGCGTTCAGCGCTTTTCATCCGGTTCGTCAAAACTTCTCGTAACAACCGGTTCGACCAGGACGGTCCGGTGCCGCCGTAGTAAAGCCCCTCGGCATCGACATATTGCCCCTTCGTCAAGCCTTCCTGCAGAGTGCCAAATCCGTGTGCTTTACCGAAGGTCACCATCGCGCGGCTTGCCGTTCTTACGGTGTCTTCTTCGAGGTCTTTGACAATCATCGTCGGGCGCAAGGTCTCGTAATGCTCATTGAGTGGTAGGTCCGCCGAGAAGTCGATGAAGTTACGATTGAGATCAATATTATTTTCATTGACCCGCCTGAGCCATGCGAACCCGTGTGGATTAAGCGCATGAAGAAAGACAAGGCAGGTGTCGGCGGGCACGTGCCGCGCATGAGTGGAGCGCAAGAAGGCAGTTTGACAGCCTGATCCACAAAACCCCTCAACGCCGTGAGTCGCCGAGATCAAAAGGATCCGGTTTCGGGCGTCCGGGTCGCCGAGGGTCGCCAGATCGGCATGGAGTATCTCCCCGTTTGGGCCACTTGTTTCCTCGTTGGTGCGTGTTTCGACGTCGAGACCGGCTGCACTGGCGGCGGCGAGAAATTTCTCGCGTGCCTCTATCCATGTCTTTGAAAAGGCATCAGCAGCCATCCAGCCGTGCTCCATGTTTGGGAAGAAATTACTGTGAGGATAGCTCGCTGGAACGGATCTCGGCAATGCCGATTTCCGACGCACTCATATGATCGAGAAGGGCCTTGCGGCGCTCCATCGCTGGAACCAGTCCTGAGGCGCTCGCGAGATTTGCCCAGGCCAGAGCCTCGATAGTGTCCGCAGGAACGAATTCTCCGGTTTGATACATCGCGGCAAGCCGGTCCTGCGCCGGGGCATAGCCCGATCCGGCGGCTTTCAGGAAGAGCGCCAGCCCTTCGCGCCGGTCAACGTCAACACCCTGACCTTCGAAGAAACACCTGGCGAGGCGAAACTGAGCCTCGGCGTGGCCCTGATCCGCCGCTGCGGCAAGAAATCCGGTCGCCTCCGCATTGTCTGCAGCGCTCGATGCACGATCAAGCAGGATTGATCCAAGAATATAGCGGGAACTGGCAAGCCTGTGCTTTGCGGCTTTGCGAAGCCAGACGAGGGCTGCATCAACGCGCGGCTCTTCGGCGACCCCGGGCAGTGCGGTCTCTCCGCCTAGATAGGCAAGCGCCAAATTGTGCTGGGCTTGAACATATCCGTTTTCTGCAGCAAGCCGCCACCATTTGATCGCGGCTTGTGGATTGCGCGGAACACCTCGACCTTCTGAATAGATCAGGCCCAGATTGTATTGCGCCGCTGCATCGCCCCTGGTGGCCAGTTGTCGCCACAGCGTTCGGGCCGCCTCGAAATCTCCCTTTTGATACGCACTGTAGGCCTGTTCGGATGGCGTAATGGCTGACGGGGTTTCAGATGCTTCCGCAGCAAAAGCAGTCAAGGTCATGAAAAGGACAAGCGACAGGCTAACCCCGATAGACAAGATCTTCGATACTCTGAGAGGTAACGCAGTCAGAAAATATTCTGAATGAAGATCGCCGGTGGCGACACCCCCGTATTGCGTTCGCTCGCCGGTCTTGAGGCTGCGAAAGCCGGAGGGAAGCTTGACATTGAAAGTCATATCTCCCTCAACACTGTAGTCCAGTCGATGCGCTCGTTCGCGCGTTTAAATGAATAAACTCAACTCAAATACGAAAGTCTACGCATGCAAAGTCTGGATTGGCCCGGCAGTTCCTGTCTCAGGACGGCGCCTCGGCAGACAACATTCCGGTTCGTGCTCGCAGAACCGCAATCAAACCAATCATCCCTTCGCGCGTCAGGATCGCATTGAACTCCTCGCGTTGCGACTGAACCATGGAAATGCCCTCGACCTTGATGTCGATGATCTTCAGAGCTTCGTTGAAACGCCGTACGCGCCATTCTGTCGGAATGGGCGCGCCACTGGAGCGGCGAATTTCAGATCCAACCAGGACGTCGCGCTTGCCCGAAGGGCGGGACCCAAGAACGACAAAGGTCTCGCCAGCGTATCCACCAAGCAGCGCGGAATATTTTTTCAAAATGAATTCGCTGAAGTACAGTTGATACTCCTCAAGCTCTTCTGCGGTCGCGGTGCGACGGTGACGTTTTCCAAGAACGAGCAGTCCGATATATTTCAGCGCAAACCCCTCGCTCAGGATCCGGCGAAATTTCACTTCGCGATCTTCAAGGCTGATGGTCTGCAACGCCAGCGTGTCGAGCGCATTTTCCGCTAATACGCTGACGAAGGCTTCTGCCTCCTCCGGCGAAATAGGGGAAGTCTGGGCGTTGGCAACGCTCGCTCCCAACAGCAATGGCAATATCATGGCAAGCGCCGCGACTATGCTTTTCATGCAACCACTCCCTTGCACCAGAAGACCACCGGATTCACCATCCCCATGGTGTTCAGCAAGTCCATCTCTCTATCTAACAGAGGTGACTCACCCCTCATACGCACCATATATTGGTGGTGCCGAGGTCAAATCACAAGAGATTTGGACACGTTTCAATGTATTCAATCAATGAATTGTGGCATTTGTGCAGCGTTAACTTTGCTTATGTTGCATTCCTCACACATCTGTGGATTTAAACAGCGCCAGGGTTGCAAGAGGTCCGTTTCGCCCTGCAGAACAGATCCGGGGCCCGGATATTCGATTGGAGTAAGGTTTCAGGCTGACATCGCCTGGCTTCATCACGGTTCATTGATCCCGGTGTGATCGATGTCGCGATCTCCTGAAAGCCCGGTTTTCTCAAATAACGCGTTGAAATTGCACGATCTCGTCTAAACTGTCGATCAGACAAAATTTTGATTCGCAGGCCTGAAAAAAGGAAACAGACCAGGCATGGCCATCAAAGCGTCATTTCAGATCAATGACACCGGTCCCGAGTGGCGGATCTATTTCTCCGGAAACTGGACCGTTACGCTGCTGGATGATGTCGATAGCCTGGTTCGGGATGTCGTTATTGATCCCGGCCGTCCGCTGATCATTGATCTGACGCAGCTGGAAGCCATCGATACTGCCGGTGCATGGGTGATTTATCGCTTCAATCGGCGTGCAGGCGAGGATGGCCATACTGTTACCTATGAAGGGATGGGTGAAGAACACCGAACTCTCCTTGATGTGGTCGCTGAGTATGAAGAATACGTCAATCCCATCCCGCCCTCGCGCTCACCTGTCTATCGCCTGATTGACGGGATTGGTCGGACAGTGGTCGAGAGTTGGTACGACTTTGTTCATTCCATAGGATTTTTCGGGGCGGTGTTATTGGTCTTTCGCCGAGCAGTTTTTGAACCGAAAAGATTTCGCGGAGTCTCGCTTGTCCATCATATAGAATATGCCGGGTTTAATGCGTTGCCGATCATCATGCTGATTTCTTTTCTTGTCGGTGCGGTTCTGGCGTTCATGGGTGCGGATATTTTGCGGGACTACGGGCTGGAAGTTTTTACCCAAAGCCTGATCACGCATTCCTTTCTGCGGGAATTTGGTGCGATGCTGACGGCCATCATAGTCGCGGGGCGCTCGGGCTCCGCCTTCACCGCCCAAATTGGTTCAATGAAGGCCAATGAAGAAATTGATGCGTTGCGCTCTCTGGGACTTGACCCCATGGAAATACTTGTCTTGCCACGTGTCCTTGCGCTTGTCTTGTCAGTACCGCTCCTGACATTCGTCGCAATGATCTCGGGGATTGTCGGTGGCGGTCTCGTTGCATGGATGATTTTGCAGATCTCCCCCAGCATGTTCATTGCGCAGATGTTGGCATCCACTGATATGAACTTTTTCTATGTCGGGATTATCAAATCACCCTTTATGGCCGCGCTTATCGGCGTTATCGCCTGTTACCAGGGCATGCGGGTTGAAGGAACGTCGGAATCTATAGGAACACACACAACGGCATCGGTTGTGCAATCGATTTTCGCAGTCATTACTGCCGATGCGGCCTTCGCGCTGTTCTTTCTTAAATTGGGGGTATAGCCGGTGGACCGTGTGGCAGACAGAGGCGAACCCATCATATCCGTCCGGGGGCTGTGCAATGCCTTTGGCTCGCAAATCGTGCATGACAATCTCGACCTTGATGTTTATGCCGGCGAGATCATCGGGATCGTCGGCGGCTCGGGTACCGGTAAGTCGGTTCTTCTCAAATCAATTATCGGGCTTATCAAACCCATTGCAGGCGAAGTGCGCATGTATGGCCTCGACCCGCATGAACTCGATCCGGAAAAGGCGATGGAACTCGATTGCCGGTGGGGTGTGCTGTTCCAGGATGGCGCTCTTTTTACGTCGCTTAACGTTGCGGAAAATATTCAGGTGCCCTTGCGCGAACATGCAGTTTTGTCCGACCTTCTGATGGATGAGCTTGCCGCCCTCAAGATCCGAATGGTCGGACTGCCGGAAATATCGGCAACCAAACTGCCCGGCGAGCTCTCCGGCGGTATGCGCAAGCGGGCAGGGCTTGCCCGCGCAATTGCACTTGATCCGGATATCCTGTTTCTTGATGAACCGACGGCCGGGCTGGACCCCATTGGCGCCGCCGCTTTTGACACGCTGATCAAACAGCTTCAGCAGTCTCTCGGGCTCACCGTTTTCCTCGTGACCCATGATCTGGATACCTTGCATTCGGTTTGTGATCGTATCGCAGTGCTGGCTGATCAACGTGTACTTGCGGTCGGAACCCTTGAGGATATGCTGGAGTTTGATCATCCCTGGGTGAGGGAATATTTTCACGGTCCGCGGTCACGGGCAGCGGGGATCGGTGTATGATGAAATATGGCAAGACTGGCCTCGCAAGGCCCCATTGGTGCAATCTCGGGCGCCGCAAAGTAGCCCGCCGCAAGTATCGACACGACAGGACAGAGAAGGTTTGATCCATGGAAACCAAGGCAAACACCATCATTATCGGCAGCTTTGCGATTGCGACGATTGTCGGCGCTTTCATGTTTGTCATGTGGCTCGGGCAAAGTCAGCTGTCGAGAGAATTTACAACCTATGACGTATACTTCCAGGGGTCCGTGTCGGGGCTATCGGTCGCGTCTGATGTCCGCTACAACGGGATCAAGGTTGGCAGTGTGAAAGGTATCTATCTGGATATTGATGATCCCAACGTGGTGCGCGTGCAGTTGGAGGTCGAGGCAGACGCGCCCGTCAAGGCCGATACGATTGCGCAAATGGCTTTTCTGGGGGTCACCGGGGTTTCGTTCATAGAACTGACAGGAGGCTCGACGGACAGTATCGCTCTGGTGCCAAAAAATGACGAATATTTTGCAGTGATCCAGTCACAACGATCATCTATCCAGGAATTAATGGAAACCGCGCCAAATATTATTGCCCAGAGTAATATGCTGCTTCTGCAAGGCGCAAAGCTCCTCTCCGACGAGAATGTCACCCGTTTTTCATCGATCCTCGGGGATCTGGACAGGGTGATCAATGCCATCGCCGAGAGGGACGGGGAAATAGGCGTACTGATTGCCAACGCTGCAGCCACATCTGAAAAGATCGATGCCATGGCAGACGACTTCCCGGAAATGTCTGCGGAGATTTTGGCCGCTGCTGAAGCCATTGGCACTTTTGCATCCGGGGCGAACACTCTTCTGGATGAAAACAAGGCTTCAATTTCGCAGTTCTCGACCCAGGGCCTTGGCGAACTGAACGCGCTGTTGTCTGAAGCAAGACAAACTGTCGCGACGCTTGAACGTCTCGCGGCAGAAATAGAGGAAAATCCGACTGTGCTGCTCGGTCAGGAAAAGTATCCCGAATATGAAGCAAACTAGAGGAAAACCCATGATGATTCCAGTCAGAGCCTTCCTGGTCGTGACATTTGCCGTTTTCCTCACTGGATGCGGAATTTCACTGATTGATACTCAGCCGGCGCCCCAGATTTATGATCTCGGCGCCCCGGGGATAAACTCACAGGGTACGCCGGTCAGCTGGCAGCTCATCGTCGAGGAACCCTCCACGATCCGGGCCTTTGGCACCAACCGAATAGCGCTCAAGCGCGGCGACAATTCAATTCAGTACTATAAGGGTGCCAGGTGGAGTGATCGTGGGCCAAGCCTGTTTCAGGCCCGCCTGATCGAGGCGCTGGAAGATACCGGCCGCATCATGTCTGTAGGCGCAGAGACCTCTGGAATTAACGCCAACTATCGCCTGAAGAGCAACTTGAGGAAATTCCATGCAGATCTCGGCGACGGCAAGTCAGTAACGGCAATGATCAGTATCTCGGTCAAACTCCTCGACGCCCGCACCCGCGAAGTCATTGCAACGACACTGCTTGAAAAACAGGTCAAGGCTCGTTCCGGAAAAATCGGGGATGTCGTGAAGGCCTTTGATGAGGCGGTGCAAGACGTGACACGCGAAGCGACCGAGTGGGTTCTCCAGGCAGGTGAGGCTCAACAGGGCGGTGTTTGAATGCGCCGTCAGCCCTAACCGAAATGACCGATAGCGCCGCCGAGGAGAAAGTAGACCTTGCCGGTGGTTGAGCTCATGAAGGTCTCGACCATGATCTCTTCCTGATCATTGGACAGAGCCTCATTCAACAACCCTTAGAATTGTTCAATGTATTGATTGACATTGTTGCGGAAATCCTGGTCTTCGAGATACTTGTCATGGATCAGGGTTGCGGTGTCATCGTTTGAAATTTCCTTGAGGCGCTGCGTAAAGGTTGCCTTTTCACCGTTGAGATAACGTCTCAGGAGGTCACGCGGCGGATCGGTTTCAAGCGCGCGGTCAAGATCAACGGCCATCGCCTGAAGAGTTTCAAAAATTTCGAGAGACGATTTTGAAAAGGCCTCGGCGTCCTTCGGCAGTGTCGCTCCGGCCACACCCGCCACACCGGCGTGCGAGAGGGTTTCTGATTGTTTGTCAAAGGGGCGCTCAGCGGCTGCGAGCACTTCACCCCAGGCCCACTGGCCATTGGTCTCGTCTGCGGCCCCCCGCCGTGAGACAGGGCCGGCCTCATTAAGAAGTCCTGGCCGGCGGACGTCGCCATATCCCGCAGCGCGCGGCGCCGTGGGCACATGGCGCGCATAGGCCTCAGTGAGGGAACGGATTTTCCGGGCGGATTCGTCTGCAAGCCGTGCAAACGCATTGAGTTCCTCATCAAGGACGCTGCGAATTTTGTTGGCCGTTTCCTCTGCAAGGCCGGGCAGGGACTTCATGTGGTCATCAACCTTTGTTGATGTTTCGTTGAAGGCCGTGCTCGATGCGGTGCTCGCCACAAGAAGTTTGTCGAACATGGCGGACAGCTTTTCGCTGGCCTGATTGATGGACCCGGTGGCCTCGGCAATGAGACCCTGTGCCTCGTCGGACTGCTCGGTAAGGGCGATCCGGGCCTCTTGCCTCGCGCTTTCAAGTCCCTTGCGCAGAGCATCGATTTCTCCGCTGGTGAGTTCTTTCAACTCACCCGCCCGATTTTGATAGAGACCATCAAAATCATCAAACAGTGTTCCAAGGACGTCTCTGGTAACTTCGGTTTGCTCGGTTATCAACGCCTGAACCCGGGCCGCTTCCGCACTGAGATCAGTCCCCGCCGTCCTGGCAAGGTCTGAGGCTCGTTTTGCGGCATCAGAAATCTTGATAACCACTTCGTCAGTGCCATCGGCGACACGGTCTATTTCCGATTTGAACCCGGCGGCTGCAATCCCGGCTTGTTTGACGGTGTCGTCGAGCGTATCGCGCAGACGCGCGGATCCGTTTTCTATTGAAGCAGCAATCTGATCGTTCTGACGCGCAATGAGTTCGGCAACGCTGCCAAGCAGGTCGCGCTGCTTGATGAGGGTCGCCTCGAGGCGTTCATTCTCTGCGCTCAATCCGCTGGCGGTAACCTCGAGTTTGCCCTGCTGTTCGTCATAACGCCCGGCAAGCTTGTCGGTCGTTGCCAGCGCCTGATCCGAGAGGGAGTTGAGGGTCTCGACCTGGGTCTCAAGCCGTGCCGAAACTTTCTGCGTCCCTGAAACTGCGGCGTCGGCAGCCTGGGTGAAAATCTGACCCTGGCGATCAAGCTGACGCGCCGTTTCTTCCAGAGCGCCGCGCGCGGTTCCGGTAACATCTTCGACCTTGCGGGTCTGCGCGACCAGTTCGCGGGCGTGAGCTTCGGTCTGGGTTTTCAGGCTCGACGTGATATCGCCCAGCGCCTTGCGCTCCAGTTCCATGCGACCCCGCACCTGTTCTGCGCGCGCCTCTGCATCGGCAGCAGCCTTGTCGATCGCCATGGCCTGAGCCGCAACAGCGCCTTCAAGAGAGCGCACCTTGTTGAGGGCGCTTTCAACGCCCGAAGACAGGCCTTCAACTTCACGTCTGATGGCCATACCAACGGTGGCGATTTCGTGGGAGGCAGTTTGATCCGGTTGAAGCAGCCGATCAGCCAGTTGGGCGAGGCGTCTGGCTTCACGAGAAAGATCGCGAGCCTTTGCCCAGGTGATGACGGCAATCCAGATCGGCGGCAGCGGGAAAAGTGCCCCGGCGCCGATCATGACCCACCATTCAGGTCCGAGTGCCAGGATTCCATTGAATCCGAGAAGAGCCGCAAGGAACGCGAATATAGCTACCGGCCAGACCGCAGAGACGAACAGTGCGCCCATAAACATCAAGATCGCAAACCCGCGCGCCCGATCCGCGAAACCGCTCTCGGCGGCATCGCCAAGGGCTGCCGTTTCCGACGAGGCCGACGTCAACCGGATAGCGCGAACCGGCCGAGGCTCATCGGGATCTTGATCGGGTTGTGGAATGTCGACAGGTTCCATAATGTCCTTGTTCTATAAGGTAAATTTTACTTTAGGCGGAAACGGGAAGATAATAAACCTGAGAAAGCAACACGCGGCATTTCTTCATGCGGCAGGCGCGAAATTCGGGGAAGAATCAAGTATTTGTCGGGACTTCCAGATCCGTGATCCGGGGGACAGCGTTTGAAAGGGTTTTTGATGGGTGATCCGGGCGAGGGCGGCGACGCCTTCGATTTTGCATTTTTTGATCAATATACCAGCGGCGATGAGGCCTTGCAGCGCGAAGTCCTGCAGCTCTTTTTCGGCCAGGTTGTCGGCCTTGTCGCAGATCTTGACCCCGAAGGGAGCGACCAGGACTGGCGAGCCGGTGCCCATGCGATCAAGGGAGGCGCGCGCGGCCTTGGCCTCAATGCGGTCGGCGATCTTTGTCAGCACATGGAAAACACGAAAGACCCCGGCGCGGCGCTGCGGCGGGCGGCTCTGGCGGATCTGGAGACGGCCCTCAAAGCGGTCAGGGAAAGTGTTGCTGATCATTATGAGGGAATATTCGACACCTGATCCCGGATATGCGGTGCACCCGGGCAGCGCGTAAATAGGGGCTTGCGATTCTGTGTCAAATAAGGCTCGATATAAAAAAGCAGCAGCGGCCGGGGAGCGCAATGTGACGGGGGACCTCACACGCGTTATGGCGGTATGGGACAAAAGACAGAGATTGAGGGAGTAATCCATGAGTGAGGAATCCGGGAGTGCGTCCACAGGCGTGCCGCTTGGTATGGATGTCGCGCCAGGCGGTATCCATGAGACGGATGTTGTTATCATCGGTGCAGGGCCGTCAGCGATCTTTGCGGTTTTTGAACTGGGGCTGCTTGGTCTCAAGGCGCATCTCGTCGACGTGCTGGATAAACCGGGCGGGCAATGCGCCGAGCTATATCCCGAAAAGCCGATTTATGACATTCCCGGCTTTCCGGAAGTCACCGGCTATGAGCTGACTGACAATCTCCTCAAACAGGCCGCGCCCTTTGAGCCGGTATATCACTTCAATCAACTGGCGACGGTTTTTGATCGTCTGCCCGATGGTCGGTTCAAAATCACGACAGATGTCGATACGCAAATCACCGCATCGGTTGTTCTCATCGCAGCTGGCGGGGGAAGTTTCACGCCGAAGAAGCCGCCGCTTCCGGACCTCGAGCCCTATGAGGCAGCAAATTCGATCTACTACGCCGTGCGCAAGATGGAAACCTTCCGCGACAAGCGTCTGATTGTTGCCGGCGGCGGCGACAGTGCCCTTGACTGGACCATTCACCTCGCGCCGATTGCAAAGAGCCTGACCCTGGTACACCGCCGCGACGGCTTCCGCGCCGCGCCGGACTCGGTCGCCAAGATGGAAGAGCTGATCGACAGCGGCGACATCGAATTCCATGTCGCGCAAATGAAACATCTCAACGGCGATGACGGCAAGATCACGTCGGTTACTGTCGACAGCAAGGTCAACGGCACCTACGACATCGAATGCGATATGCTGCTGCCGTTCTTCGGCTTCACCATGAAGCTGGGCCCGGTTGCCAATTTTGGCATTGAATTCAATGAAGATGACAAGATTGAGGTGGATACGGAGTTTTTCCAGACGAAAGAAAAAGGCGTCTTCTGTATCGGTGATATTGCCAATTATCCTGGCAAGCTGAAACTCATCCTGTCGAGCTTCCATGAAGGGGCCCTGTTTGCTCGCGGCGCCTTCAAGCACATCAATCCGGATGTTGAGCTGAAGCTCGGCTACACCACGTCCAACAAGGCGCTGCAAAAGAAGATTGGTGCCTGATGGGATTTTACGAGCAGCGTATTCTGCCCAAACTGATCAACAGCGCCTGTGCCGCGCCGCCGATCCTGCAGCAGCGCCAGAAGGTTGTGCCTCAGGCCCATGGCCGCATTCTTGAAATCGGTATGGGATCAGGTCTCAATCTGCCATTCTATGACCCGGAAAAGGTCGAGATGGTTTTCGGGCTTGAGCCCTCCGAAGGGATGCGCAAGCTTGCCGCACCGGCAGCCGAGGCGGCGCCTTTCGAAGTCAGGTTTCTTGATCTGCCGAGCGAGGAAATTCCCCTTGAAGATAATTCCATCGACTCGATTGTTTTGACCTACACGCTGTGCACCATCCCCGATGGCCCCAGGGCGCTTGAGCAGATGCGGCGGGTTCTCAAGCCAGGCGGCATATTGCTCTTTTCCGAGCACGGCAAGGCTCCGGATGCGTCGGTTGAAAAATGGCAGAACCGGGTTAACCCGATCTGGAAGCGCATTGGCGGTGGTTGTCATATCAATCGGCCCATTGGCACCATGATCGAAAGCGCCGGCTTCAAAATGGACGATCTTTTCACCCTCTACCTGCCAGATACGCCGCGGATTTTTGGCTTTAACTATTGGGGCCAGGCCAGTATATAAGTCAGTATATGAGCCGTTTCTTTGCCATAATCGGCCTTTGGCCTTGCCATCGGGCGCTCTGGCGCGATATGACGCGAGCTAACTGACACGACGGGGTCCATGAGCCCCGCAAAAAGGAGCAAAATCCTTGGATAACGACGAGATCTTGAGAGTTCAGAAATATCTTCGCGGTAAGTTCAGGCTCGATACAATCACTTTGCACCGGCGCGCCAACAAGGATGACTCGGTCGAGATGATGATCGGCGACGAGTTTATCGGGGTTATCTACAAGGATGACGAGGACGGCGAGGTCTCCTACGATTTTAATATGGCAATTCTTGATTTTGATTTGCCGAAAGATTGAACAACGTGAGATTTGAATAAAGCCTCTTCCTCTCCCGCTTTCCGACCGTCGCCAAATGGGGTCGCATAGTTGAGCAGGAGAAGATCATGGGCAGTTTTTCAGAGCATATTGAACAATATCGCATTGGCTTTCTGGGCCTTTCCTTTCTCATTTTAAGTTCGATTTTTCTGATCGGAGGACCGATGGGTGTTTCCTCAGGCACCTGGGGCATCATATTTGTCAGTCTTTTTGCGCCTTTTCTCCTGCTGGTCGCGCTGTTCCAGTCCTTCTTGCGGGCCGCCGCACCCACGCTCGGCGTTGTGGCCAGTCTTGCTCTTGTCCATGCGGTTTCCTCAATCGCGGGGTTTTCGCATCAAAGCGTCGAGGCGCTGTTTTTCCTGACCCTGATTACGACCGGCGGCATTGCGGTGCGTGCCAGTGTTGCCATCATGACCAATGTCACAAAGCTTGGCCGGAGTGACCCGGATGAACTGCCTCTGAAGGAAATCGCGCGCTACGGCTTTGCTGCATTTCTCGCCGGTGTCGTTGTGCTTGGCGATGTCTTTAATCTGACAGATCGTCCGATGGCGGAAGTTGTCTCCTTTGTCCTTGTCGCCATGGCCGCGCCGCTCTTTGGCTTTGGCCTGTTTTTCTTCCTTGTAATGGACAAGGCTCCGGCCACCGAAGAGACTGTCGCCCATCACAATCGATGGCTGCGGCGCGCCGAGGCCTTTGAATCAGTTGGCAATGCCGCACGCACCGAGCGCGAGGGGCTGGGTCTCTTGTTGTTCATGGTGCCGCTGCTCGGGCTTGTCATCGTGGTCTACACCGGCACCGATGCTTTCCAGGGCAGGGCTGCAGATATGTTGCTCCTCATCGGCGGTCTCACCGGGGTTGCGCTGTTTGCCGGAAAATCCCTGAGATCCGCGCTCGTCATGGGTCTTGCGATTTCGGTCTTTGTCGGCGTCCTCGGGTTTGCCATCTCGACCTGGGGTCTGCCACAGCGCGGCGGGCTGGACGTCTACGCCGCTCTGAGCGCTGCCACCGCCATTATGCTGCCGCCCTCAATCTATCTCTACAAGCTGTGCGAGTCTCATCTCCTGAGGGGCGATACCATGCGTACCGTGTTGGCAAACTCCGCCGTGCGCGGCGTTGCCATATTCATGTTCTCATCGGCGCTCTTTATCATGGGCGCGCTGCCGTGGATGATGCTGGGCGGCCGGGCCGTCGGTCTGTTCGCCTTCCTGTTCGCGGCTTTCCTCGCTCTGGGCGCACTCTTCGTGCCGCTCCTGTGCCTGTCGCTGTTCTCGGTCGTCGAAATGCTGTTCCCGAGGCGCGCGCTGATCAAACGCACGATTTGAGGTCCTGTCACCTCATTCAATTTATCTCCTCATCCTGAGGGATTGCGAAGCAATCGTCTCGAAGGATAGATGGCCCGTCGCACTTCCCCCCGGGAATTTTTCAAGCATCAACTTCTTGCTGTCATCCTCGGCTCATTCGCAGAATGAGGCCGGGGATCTTCTGTCAGCATGGCACCTGTTGAGAGAAGATCCCCGATTCCGCCCCCCCAAAATTTTTTGGTGGGCGGCTCGAGGACGACAAGTTGTGCTAGGCTCCCCTTGAATCACTTCTCAAGGGAACCGCATCATGACATCCGACACCTTCAAGACGCTCACCTATGAAACCGATGGCCGCATCGCCACCATCACCCTGAACCGGCCCGAACGCATGAACGCCATTTGCGCCGGCATGCCCAGGGAAATTGCCGCTGCGGTGGAGCGTGCCAATGACGATGACGCCGTCCATGTCATCGTCCTCGCAGGTGCCGGCAAGGGCTTTTGCGCCGGTTATGATCTGAAAGACTTTGCCGAGGTAAAATCAAAGGGGCGAAGCCGGGGTGCCGCCTCCAGCACGGAAGACATGCCGTGGGACCCGATGGTTGATTTCAACATGATGTTCCGCAACACCGAGGATTTCATGAGCCTGTGGCGCTCGTACAAGCCGACCATCGCCCGTGTCCATGGCCCCGCCGTTGCCGGTGGCAGCGACATCGCGCTGTGCTGCGATATGGTGGTCATGGCCGAGGAGGCCAGCATCGGTTATCCACCGGCGCGCGTCTGGGGCTGTCCGACCACGGGCATGTGGGTCTATCGTCTGGGTGCGGAGAAAGCCAAGCGCATGCTGCTGACCGGCGATCTCGTCTCGGGCCGCGAGGCCGCCGACATGGGCCTCGTCTATGAAGCGGTGCCACTGGCCGAGCTCGACGCCCGCATTGATCATTGGGTCGGCCGCATGCAGGGCGTACCGCGCAACCAGCTGATGATGCAAAAGATGATGGTCAATCAGGCCATCGAGAACATGGGCATGCTCAACACCCAAAGGTTCGCCACCCTCTTCGACGGTATAACCCGCCACTCACCCGAAGGCATGTGGTTCAAGCAACGCGCCGAGGAGGCTGGGTTCAAACAGGCAGTCAAGGAGCGGGACGGGGGCGATCCGATTGCCGAAGGGGTGTCGAAACGGACGTATCGATTTTGAAGAAAGATGGAGACAGATTGGGAGATTGGAATCCATTCGTATTTTTGCATGGAATGTGATAAGTAGTAAATCTTGATTGCATTGCAACTGGAAATTTGATGCGGCAGGCATTTAGACTGACATTTGCCAGCGTTTGGTCCTGGGCTGGCATTTTGGCCGGGTCAATTGCTCTTGCAAATCTCATGTCGATGTACATCGATGTAGGGATGGGGCCGGTTTTCGAGCGGGTACTGAGCACTTATCGGTCAATTGTGTATCCGGTCTACGCTTCAATATTTTCGGTATATAATTGGTCTCCGCCCGACTGGACCAAGGACCTGGTTACAATGCATTTGGTAGGCGCTGCATCCTACTATCGATTCACAACTCAATTTATCGTCACTGATTTTGATCGGTTCTTTGCGCGTCTGATCGATGGGTTGGTCAGGGTCACAGTCAGTTTCTATTGGGAAGCTATGCTGGTAAACAGCCTGATAGGATTGAGGAAATCTGATGACACACGACGCAGACAGATCAAGCGGTTCTTCAAAGACCTCGATGAAGACACGCTGGATGTGGAAG
This sequence comes from Alphaproteobacteria bacterium, assembly GCA_030614785.1. Taxonomy (GTDB): domain Bacteria; phylum Pseudomonadota; class Alphaproteobacteria; order M2410; family M2410; genus JAUWTJ01. Next base: position 37,775 of record JAUWTJ010000029.1, read on the forward strand.
TGGATAATAGCCGGGCGTTGGAGAAAGACCTCTTGTTTGGCCTTGCACGGCATCTTATTGCCGTCCCTTCAGCAGCCTTCTTATTCATACTTGTGTCAGCCGGTTAAGGCATGTGGTTCAAACAGCGCGCCGAGGAAGCCGGGTTCAAACAGGCGGTGAAGGAGCGGGACGGGGGCGATCCGATTGCCGAAGGGGTTTCGAAGCGGACGTATCGGTTTTAGGGGCAACAATCCAAAATATATTATTGTCATACCCGGGCTCGACCCGGGTATCCAGAAGCGGAACATGCGGTGTTTGCCTCACCGGATTGCCGGATCAAGTCCGGCAATGACAGGGTGCCATGGACCAAGTTCCTAGACCGTCAGGAGCGAGTATCGAAAAGGGGGATGGGGGCGATGGTCGCGACAAACTACAGGCACTGAAGCGGTGTCCGTCATTATCTGTTTGGCCCTCCGAATATGGCGAAGGCCCTTCTGACTCCTTGAGGAGTTACTTGATATACTGAGTGACGAAATACTCAAATGAGTCGAGTGTTTGTTCCACTACTTCCGACATGTGTTGCAGCGTCGAGACGACAGGTTCGCTCTCAAAAATTGCTCCTTGTGGGAATGTAATTTCAACCGATGTGCTGAAGTTACCGTCCATAATGATTGGCTGATCGGATCGAATTATCTTCATGTATCCATCGGCGTTGCCGCCGATACTACTGTTTTGCATGACAGTGGTGCCAATTCGGGCATTGATGTTTTCGACAGTCACAACTGAAACCGTCGGAATGAAGTCATTGTGTTTGTTTTGATTGCAAAGGCTGGCTGCGGCCCATAGAGGGAGGTTCGTGTCTCTGCAAGGTTTAATCTCCTCGAGAATGAAATTGGCGGCTTCAGGGAAGGCCCTTTCGATAGGCGCGTAATAGTGAGAGCTTTTAAGGTCTTGCCATCTTTCCGAAAATGGGAAATGGACCCGTTTGGGCTGTCCGATAGCTTCGAGAGCCGTGTTGATCGAATAGTCGAGCGCCTCTCTGAGATTATTGACCGCGTCTCCAATGACAACGCCAAAGTGATCTGCAATCGGTTCTTTAGATCTGTAGGATAAGCCGTAGCCATCTGGTCGTGCTAGCAGCGCGATAGAACGTGTGGGTCCATTGGTGATTTCGTACAGACTCTTTGACAAGGGCGAAGAGTCGCGAATGAGTGTGCTGATATGGCTGTTGGCCCTTTTGACTTTCAATTTCGCTCGGCGGAATCTATTGCTTGCGGTCATAGCTTGGGCCATATCTGGAATTCAAATGTTGGTGAGCAAGACTTTTACTCCAACACCGCCTCGGGGGCTGAAGGGCAGAGGGAAGGAAAAGGCACGTGGTCAGCTGCGCTTCATTATTTGAATCTGGTTCGGATCACTCTTGGGGTTGATGCATTCGAATTGGCCGCTTTCAAAACGATTGGAGAAAAGGTGTCGCGCTGTACGACTCGCTTGTTTCCAACCTTTTCGAAACAAACACACCAGACGGCATCTTCTTTCGTCATCGACGTTTTCCCGACCTGTTCGATAGTCATTGTCGGGCCGCCCGATTTCAGTTTGACCAAGTCGCCGTCTGCAAAGTCCATTTCCTTCTCCAAGATTTAGATGTTCATGTTTTGTTGCTGTATATCAAAGGTGGTTGCAGTTTGCCAGTACTCTTTATGTCGATTTTGCAAGCTCAGACAACAAGGATTGGTCTGATCTCCAATTTTGACATCGTAATCCTGATTCTCTCGGACCTCAACCTTATCTCGCTCCAATTATATGAGAACAAAATCGGAATTCACATCTATTTACCTTTCAAAATCAAACACTTAAAAAAACTCTTGCCAATGAGAACAAAGTGGGTACATTCACATCAATTGCATGATAAACACCCCTGTGAAATAAGGAGACGGGCGATATGGCCGCGAAGAGTTTGAAACTGGTAGAGACGGGTAATATGGACAAGCAAAAGGCGCTTGAAGCGGCTTTGAGCCAGATTGACAGGGCTTTTGGCAAGGGCTCGGTGATGAAGCTCGGAGCCAAGGAAATCGAGCCGATCGAAGCTGTCTCCTCCGGTTCCCTCGGGCTTGATATTGCCCTCGGCATTGGCGGTCTGCCAAGGGGCCGCGTGGTCGAGGTCTATGGTCCTGAATCGTCGGGCAAAACCACCCTGACGCTCCATGTTGTGGCCGAGGCGCAAAAGCTCGGTGGCATTTGTGCCTTCATTGATGCTGAACATGCGCTTGACCCCAGCTACGCCAAGAAGCTTGGCGTCAATCTCGACGAGCTCTTGATCTCACAGCCCGATACCGGCGAGCAGGCGCTTGAAATTACCGACACTCTGGTGCGCTCCGGCGCCGTCGATCTCATTGTCATCGACTCGGTTGCCGCGCTCACTCCGCGCGCCGAGCTTGAAGGCGAGATGGGCGACAGTCTGCCGGGGCTGCAGGCGCGCCTCATGAGCCAGGCGCTCAGGAAGCTGACCGGCTCGATCTCCAAATCCAAGACCATGGTGATCTTCATCAACCAGATCCGCATGAAGATCGGCGTCATGTTTGGTTCCCCGGAGACCACATCAGGCGGCAACGCGCTCAAGTTCTATTCCTCCGTGCGTCTCGACATTCGCCGCATCGGTGCGATCAAGAACCGCGACGAGATTGTCGGCAATCAGACCCGCGTCAAGGTCGTCAAGAACAAGGTCGCACCGCCCTTCAAGGTGGTCGAGTTCGACATCATGTATGGCGAGGGCATTTCCAAGACCGGCGAGGTGCTGGATCTGGGTGTCATTGCCGGCGTCGTTGAAAAATCCGGCTCGTGGTATTCCTATGACAGTCAGCGCATCGGCCAGGGCCGTGAAAACGCCAAGGTCTTCCTCAGGGAAAACCCCGATATCATGGACGCCATTGAGCATGCGGTGCGCCAGAACGCGGGCCTCATCGCCGAAGACATGATGACCGGCGAGATTGCACCCAAGACTAAGGACGACGACGACCCTGACGGCCCCGACGGGGATGCTCTGGAAGCCTGAGCCCTGCAAACTCTTCAGATATGACACCCGGCACGCCTCGATGCGAAACCGGCTGGAAAGCGGCACCTTTTGGAAGGGGGTGCCGCTTTTCCTGTTTCTCAGTCCCTCTCCCTCCGGGAGAGGGTGCCCGGAGGGCGGGTGAGGGGCGATGTTGCACCGCTCCGAGAGCCTTGCAGACGCTGTCCCTCATCCGGCGCTGCGCGCCACCTTCTCCCGGAGGGAGAAGGACAAACCGCCCCTTTACCCCGCGTCCTCCCCCCTGTAAAACCACTCTCGAAACCGGCGCGGGACATACGATTCGCGCCTTTGAACTGCGGGTAAGTAACAATGACCTCTCTGAAAGACATTCGCGCCGAGTTCCTCGGCTATTTTGAATCTAACGACCACACCGTTGTGTCCTCGGGCTCGCTGGTGCCGCACAATGATCCGACGCTGATGTTCGCCAATGCCGGCATGAACCAGTTCAAGAATGTCTTCACCGGCAACGAGACCCGCGACTATGTCCGAGCGGCGAGCTCCCAGAAATGCGTTCGCGCCGGGGGCAAGCACAATGACCTCGACAATGTCGGCTACACCGCCCGCCATCACACCTTCTTTGAAATGCTCGGCAACTTTTCCTTCGGCGACTATTTCAAGGAAGAGGCGATCTATTACGCATGGCAGCTCCTGACCAAAGAGTTCGGCCTGCCAAAGGACAAATTGCTGGCAACGGTCTATGCCGAAGACGATGCGGCCTTTGACCTGTGGAAAAAGATCGCCGGTTTTTCCGATGACAAGATCATCCGCATTCCGACCTCGGATAATTTCTGGTCCATGGGCGATGTCGGCCCGTGCGGGCCGTGCTCCGAAATTTTCTACGATCACGGCGAACACATCAATGGCGGCCCGCCTGGAACCCCCGAGGAGGATGGCGACAGGTTTGTCGAAATCTGGAACCTCGTCTTCATGCAATATGAACAGATCTCGGCTGACGAGCGTCTCGATCTGCCCAGACCCTCGATTGACACGGGCATGGGGCTCGAGCGCCTCGCCGCCGTGCTGCAGGGCGTCCACAATAACTACGATATCGATCTCTTCGCCAATATCATTGATGTCTCCAAACATCTGACCGAAAGCGGTGATGCCAACGACATCACAAGCCACCGCGTCATCGCCGATCACCTGCGCTCCGCCTGTTTCCTCATCGCCGACGGCGTGTTGCCATCGAACGAGGGGCGCGGCTATGTGCTGCGCCGGATCATGCGTCGCGGCATGCGCCACGCCCAGATTCTGGGGGCAAAGGATCCGCTGATGCACCGTCTCGTGCCAACGCTGATGGGAGAGATGAGCACAGCTTTTCCGGAACTCACCCGGGCCGAAGCGCTCATCACCGACACGTTGAAGCTGGAAGAGGAACGCTTCCGCGAGACCCTCGCACGCGGTCTCAAGCTGCTCGGCGACGAGGTCAAAAATCTGGGCGGTGAAAAGTCGCTACCCGGCGCCGTCGCGTTCAAGCTCTATGACACCTACGGTTTCCCGCTCGACCTGACAGAAGACGCGCTGCGCACTCAGGGCCTCACCGTCGAGATCGCAGGTTTCGACGCCGCCATGGCGACACAAAAGGCCGCCGCGCGCGCCGCATGGAAAGGCTCCGGGGAGACCGCCACAGAAGAATTCTGGTTCGACCTGCGCGACCGTCTCGGCGCCACCGATTTCCTTGGCTATAGCAGTGAGCTGGCCGAAGGCGTCGTCACCGCGATCATTGTCGATGGCCAGGAGGTTGGCACCGCAGGCGAGGGCACCCAGATCCGCTTTACCACAAACCAGACCCCGTTTTACGGCGAATCAGGGGGGCAGGCCGGAGATCGCGGCTACGGCCTCATCGGATCCTCGCGGATAGAGATCACCGACACGCAAAAGAAGCTCGGCGTTCTGCACGTCCATCATGGCGTTGTGACCAGCGGTCAGATCAAGGTCGGTGACGCCATCGAGCTGCACGTCGATCACGATAAACGCGCCGCCACCCGCGCCAACCACTCGGCAACCCATCTGCTGCACGCGGCGCTGCGCCTTACTCTCGGCGATCATGTGACGCAAAAAGGCAGCCAGGTTGATGATGAGAAACTGCGCTTTGACTTTTCCCATCAAAAGGCCGTCACATCTGAGGAGCTCGCGCAGATCGAAGCCGAGGTCAATGCCATGGTGCTTCGCAACGAGGCGGTGACGACCCATCTGATGACGCCGGAAGCCGCCGTCGCTGAGGGCGCAATGGCACTCTTCGGTGAGAAATACGGCGATGAAGTCCGTGTCCTGACGATGGGCACCGTCGAGACAGGCGATAACTATTCCGTCGAGCTGTGCGGCGGCACCCATGTTGGCCGCCTCGGCGATATCGGCCTGATAAGTATCGTTGCCGAAAGCGCTGTTGCCTCAGGTGTGCGGCGTATCGAAGGACTGACGGGCAAGGGCGCCAAGGCGCACCTCGATGCCGAGGCCGCGTTGCTGCATGAGGCCGCTGCCGTTCTCAAAACTCCGCCGCGCGATCTGCCAACCCGCATTGCCGCGCTCGTGGATGAGCGCAAGAAACTTGACCGTGAACTCACCGAAGCCAAAAAGGCGCTGGCGCTGTCCGGTGGCTCGGGTGCCTCCGAAGGCCCGAAGGTCGAGGAGATTGGCGGTGTGAAGTTTCTCGGCCAGGCCCTCGACGGCGTCTCCGGTAAGGACTTGCCAGGGCTTCTGGATGATGCCAAAGCGAAAATCGGCTCCGGCGTCGTCGCCTTCGCTTGTAACTCCGATGGCAAGGCCGCCGTCGCCATCGGCGTCACCGACGATGTCAAAGACAAGATCAGCGCTGCGGACCTTATCAAGGTCGCCGTCGAAGCTGTCGGCGGCAAGGGCGGCGGCGGGCGCCCCGACATGGCCCGCGGCGGTGGCCCCAATGGCGGCGATATCGCCCAGGCGATCGAGGCTGTGAAGGCTGCGATGGCGGGGTAGGAAACAGGAGTCCTTCTCCCTCCGGGAGAAGGTGGCGCAAAGCGCCGGATGAGGGGCGGTGTTGCTCCACTCAGTGTACGTCGAGATATCGTCCCTCACCCGTCAGGCTTCGCCTGCCACCCTCTCCCGGAGGGAGAGGGACTCTCGAACGGAAAAAGGCCGCACTCGAGAGTACGGCCTTTACTTTAGTCAGTAACCAGACGTCTTACGACATCGCCTTCTGCATGTTCGTGTCGACCTTGTCGAGGAAGCCTGTCGTGGAGAGCCATTTCTGGTCGGGGCCGACGAGGAGGGCAAGGTCCTTGGTCATGTCGCCTGATTCAACTGTTGCCACAACGGTCTCTTCCAGCGTCGTTGCAAACTTTGCCAGTTCCGGATTGTTGTCCAGCTTGGCCCGGTGGGCAAGGCTGCGGGTCCAGGCGTAGATCGAGGCAATGGAGTTGGTCGAGGTTTCATTGCCCTTTTGATGTTCCCGGTAGTGACGGGTCACGGTACCGTGCGCCGCTTCTGCCTCGAGCACCTTGCCATCGGGGGTCATCAGGACCGAAGACATCAGGCCGAGCGAACCAAAGCCTTGCGCAACGGTGTCAGACTGAACGTCGCCGTCGTAGTTCTTGCAGGCCCAGACGTAGCCGCCGTTCCACTTCATGGCGCAGGCGACCATGTCATCGATGAGACGGTGCTCATAGGTGATGCCCGCCTTGTCGAAGTCGGCCTTGTATTCCGCTTCAAAAACCTCCGCAAAGAGATCCTTGAAGCGCCCGTCATAGGCCTTCAGGATGGTGTTCTTGGTCGACAGGTAGACCGGCCATTTGCGTTGCAGGCCATAGGCCATCGACGCGCGGGCAAAGTCGCGGATGGATGCGTCGAGGTTATACATCGCCAGCGCGATGCCCGGGCTCGGGTAGTCAAAGACCTCACGCTCAATGGTCTCGGAGCCGTCCTCGGCTTCCCATTTCAGGGTCAGCTTGCCCTTGCCGGGAATAAGGAAGTCCGTCGCGCGGTATTGATCACCAAAAGCATGACGGCCAATAACAATCGGCCGGGTCCATCCAGGCACCAGACGCGGCACGTTCTGACAGATAATAGGCTCACGGAAAACAACGCCGCCCAGAATGTTCCGGATCGTGCCGTTGGGAGACTTCCACATTTCCTTGAGGTCGAATTCCTCGACCCGGGCCTCGTCCGGCGTAATGGTCGCGCATTTGACGCCAACGCCGTACTTCTTGATCGCCTCGGCTGAATCAATCGTGATCTGATCATTGGTTTCGTCGCGGGATTCAATCCCCAGATCGTAATACTTCAGATCGATATCGAGATAGGGCAGGATCAACTTGTCCTTGATAAACTGCCAGATGATACGCGTCATCTCGTCGCCGTCGAGTTCGACGACCGGGTTTTCAACCTTGATCTTGCTCATGAGTTAACCTTCTAGCCGGGTGAGTTTTAATGGGATTTGAGGGTCGGAAACCGCTAGTCACTGCCGCTGGCGTCAAATGAGTTGGCGTGGTAATAGCACCCCCTTTCACGAGAAGAAAGGGTGAACAGACCTCCCATGACCGCGCCGCCGTCAGACCTCAATCCAAAGGGCCGCATCAAGGGCCAATCGGGCACTGCAAAAGGAGCAGGAACCCCGGAAAACCTTAAGGCCGGCGCGCCCGTGGTGGTTCTGGTCCATCCCCAGCTCGGCGAGAATATCGGCATGGCAGCGCGGGCCATGCTTAATTTTGCCCTGACGGAGCTGCGCCTCGTGAAGC
>JAUWTJ010000131.1 GCA_030614785.1 Alphaproteobacteria bacterium
AAGGGCAGCATGACCATTTCAGGGACACCTGTTTGCAGTGAACGAACGGAAACATCAACTAATCCGCCACCGCTTGAAATCGGGACCGCCGCGGTAATTGCCGGCTCCATTGCGGCGGCGACCGAGCTGGTTATGCCGCCCAAAGATATGCCGAATATGAAATACGGCCCGTCGGGGCCGACCAGATCGACGGTGCCATCCTGGTTAAAGTCGCCGGCCAGGCCGGTTAGGTCTGGGCTGCCGTCGCCGTCGGCATCCAGTTCCCAGGTACGAGTACCGTCAAACCCTCTGAAAATCTGAATCAGGCGCATAATGTCGAGGGCGCTCTGGCGAATAGCATCGCGGGAACGAAAAGCGTCATAGGTCCAGAAATTGCCGGCCGGATCATTTTCACCGTCGTTGTTGATGTCGATCGTGCGGTTGTTGAGAAAAGCCTTGGCTATAACGCCGAAGCCTTTGGCTCCGAGAGCAATCGTAAATAGTTCATTCCATTCTTCGGGTAGAACCATGCCGTGCATGACCAGGTCGACTCCAACTGAAGCGATCCCGAATTTTGCCAGTTGGCCGGCAAAGCCGAGTACCTGCATGCGATCACCACCCGTTCCGTGCAGATATATGGCGACCGGGAAGGGCGCTGTAATACCTTGCTCGGGACGTTCTTTTGGGACGATCAGCAGCCAGGGCAAGTCGGTATCGCTGACATCCATTTCACCGGAATTTTCGTTCAGGCTCCAGATTCCTTCGAGTCCGTGCAAGAGCAGGGGAGTATTGGCCCTGCCCAGAACCATGTAGTCAACGTACTTATATGAGTCGAGCAAGGCTTCGACTACTTCGGGATCGCCCAACATGGCTCCGGCAATCGGTTCAAGAGCGTCTAAAATGTCATTGGCCGGGATGGTGAACGGATTTATTGGAGCGCCAGAGGGATCGTCGTAGGCGTTTTCGAGTTCGGCATCGGGCGGATAGTCTTGGGCTAAATACGCAAAAGGTCCCTGGCCGTAGAGGCCCATGCGCAAGTGCTCCAGGTCGCGGGTGATTGACTGAGTCGTAAAGCTCCAGCAAAAAGCTACGCTTTGCAGCGAGAGCGCATTCGTGAACAGCTTATTTCCACTGAAACTACAAACGAGTATAGCTTAACAAACAAGGCTCTCTGTGGTACGGGAAAGTTATCTAGACAAACCCAAAACCACAGGAGCCTTGAATGGCCAACAATAGCACAACCCGCAACAGCAAGTCGAAAAATCTTAGGTCCCCGACACCTCAGAGAAGAACCAAGGTCACTCCGCGGAAGAAAATTGCAGGAAGACCAAAGGGATCGGGTAGCAGAAGGCCTGCGTTGTCCAAGAAAATGGCATCTGAAAGGGAAAACAAAGAGAACAAGCGCGCCGGTCGTAGCCTCAAGACCCTGAAAAAACATGCACTGTCATTGTTGAAGCACTCCGAGGTGGAAAAACTGGCCAGAGAATGCGGCTTCTATCAACGCACGCCACGTGCCATCAAGGCTTTCGATTTCGCGCTGTGCTGTGCCATGGCGGCCATGATCGAGGGCAAGCGCGGCTTTGCCTCCGTATGGCGGTTGCTTGCCGCGGCCGTTGGGGTCAAGGTGGCCCGTAGCGCCGTCACCCAGCGTTTTGGGGAAGGCTCCGCGCAGTTGATGGAGGAATTGTTCACCCGGGCAGTCAGGAAATTGCCGAAAATGCAATGCCCGGAAATGCTCGACAAACTGAAGAGGTTTCAAGAAGTGCTTGCCAACGACGGCTCCGTGATAACCCTCTCGCCGTTGATGAAAAAACTTTTCCCATCCACGCGGACCAACAGCGTGGCCGCCGCCGGAAAAATTCACGCGACCGCCGATCTGATCGGTAGACGCATCGTGGACGTGGAATTGACCGGAGAGCGCCACAGCGAATTGGACGTGGTACGCACTAGGCCGATAAGGCCTGGAATCTTGTACATGGGGGATCTGGGCTACACCAACTATGAATACTTCGCCGCCATCAAAATGGCAGGTTCGGATCTGTTGTGGCGACTGAAGGACAACGCCAATCCCAAGATCGTATTTGTACGCCACGGCATACATGCTCCTGTCCATGTGGCCGAATGCGAATACGGCATCAATGACCCCGGGGTGAAATATACCAAATGTCATGACACGTTTGACCTCGACGCTCGATTTGAAACCAGCTTCGGGCCTGTAGTTTTGCGTGTGATCGGCCGATACAATCCCGAGACGCAGAAGTATCATCGCTATGTCACTACTCTCAGCGCTGAGGAGTTCAATCCGGACGAACTGGCATCCCTGTACGCGTTGCGCTGGGTGATTGAGCTTCTTTTTAAGTTGCTCAAATCTTCTTGCCACCTCGACCACGTCGATACCAGCGATCCCGCGGCCTTGCGCACACACCTCTATGCCAGCCTGTTGGGCGCGACGATTCTTTCCTCACTTTGTTACGCCGCTGCATCTGTTCACGGACTGCATCCGACAGAGATCAGCGTCATAGTCGCGGGTATCGCGGCTCCGATCCTGGTCATGCCCCTGATGTTCCTCTGGTGTAGAAGAAAACTTTCGGCTGAGGAAATGGCGTCAGCCATCCTTCGCGTTCTGGCGATTGGCTGCCGAGATCAGAACCCCAACCGAACAAAGGCGAAATGGAGCAACTTGGGTTTTTGATGAAAAACATGCGCTGTCCTTGTAATCTGGTTGCACTGAAATCCAAACCTACATCAAATGATATATACAACGGCAAAACCTTGCTTTGTATATTGTGCTTATATTTCAAGTAGTTAATTAATCACCGATGGACCAGGACAATGAGAGCCCATATAACGGCATAGCCCCTTTTGCCTGATGATTGGCTTTTGATCTTGGACAAGAGGCCGAGAATAGATTGCTCCGTCACCATAGGTTCACCATAGGTTCTGCCACTCATTGCTCTTTTGTCAGATATTCCCGGCAAAGACGCTTGGCTTGAGTCACCATATACAAGGGGAGTGACATCAGATGAAAAGGTCGTTTCTCTTCTCCTGCTATGCTGGTCTCGGCATTGAGCAAAGAAGGTAGATCACTGTTGAATCTTACGGCAAAATGACGCTTTTTACGCCCAAGAAAAACGTGTAAGCTTTTTAGGCTACCGGTTTTACCTGACTTGACCTCCACCGGAATTATCTTGTCTCCAAGGGCGATGACGTAGTCAACTTCGGCGTTTGATTGGGACTTCTGCCTAATCCAACAGTGTAAGGATGGTTCCACAAAGACCTCGCCTCCAAAAAGCAAATGCTGACCAATAAGTTGTTCACAGACCACGCCTGAGTTTACCAGCATCAGATCGTCGACTATTTCAATGTCTGCCAGGTGGAGTCCCAGTGCGCGACACATAAGTCCCACATCCATGAACAAAACTTTGAAAACCCGATCACTAGCTTCGGCATCGAGGGGTACACCGTTGGCCGAAGAATGCCTTACCCGGTGGGCCACCCATGCCCGACATAGCAGATCGAATGCGCGGCTCAACTCTCGTGACCGATCCTCTTTATCGACACGGCTGTAGATAAACTTTGAGCCAATCAGCATGGGGATCTTTTTGAAAACTTTTTCAATCCTATGCTGATCCACTTTTCGTGTGTACTTATTAAAATCGTCGCGATAGGTCGTGAGGATGGATTGTTGCACCGCGGCACTTTCGAGAAAATTTCCTGAGTCAAGAAAAGCCTCCACTGCGGCCGGCATCCCTCCAACGAGTGAAAACTGGCGGGTCAAGCGCATCAGTTCATCGTGGATCGGCCGCGAAATGTCACCAGGAAAGGAGAAATCTCGTAGTGTATCCAGCAGGCTTTCTCTTCCAGCGGCTAGCAGGAATTCCTCGAAAGTCATTGGTCCCAGGTAGAGATACTCGATTCTGCCCACTGGCATGGAAAAGTTGTGATCGGCAAGCATGAAATCCAGCAAGGATCCTGCCGTAATTACGTGCAATTCCGGCATCTTCT
>JAUWTJ010000012.1 GCA_030614785.1 Alphaproteobacteria bacterium
AGCCAGGCAGCGAGCGCGCGTGCACAGGCGAACAAATCTCACGATATGACGCAGAGCCAAGCGTGGGAAGAGTTCGATCAGCTGGTTGAACAGTCTGAGTCTTCAATGATGGCGGCCCCTGCAGAAGCACTTGATCACGCCCGCACGGCAGAAGTGATTGCACTTACCCTGTCGACCTCGGCGAAATCACCTGAAGCGGTAGCAACAAGCCTCTGGCTTCAGTCCGAGGCCTTGATCCGGACCAATCAAATTGGTGATGTGTTGCCTCTTCTCGACCGCGCCCTTGAAACCATTGAAGAGGAAACTTCAAAAAGCAAACTTGGCGGAGATCTTCTTCTGGCTCGTGGGCGTGTGAGCAGACTGAGAGGACATGTGGAAACCGCACTGGAAAGTTTTCACGAGGCCTATGAAATCTTCGCCGATCTCGGTATTGCCCGCAGCCAATCGATTGCCCTGCAAAGTGTTGGTTCAATTTACAATGACGCTCGATCCTTCGAAAGGGCCCTCGAGTACTATGAGAGGGCCGACGAAGTATATTCTGACGATCCATCGCTGGACATATCCTCGGCCAACAACCGCGCCAATACCCTTAAGGAATTGGGCCGCTTTGATGAAGCTCTCGAACAATTTTATCGCGCCCTGACGATCAGTTCAAAAATAAACAGCTCTCTTCTCGAAGCTCGCATTCTGACCAACTTGGCGTCCCTGCAAATAGTGATGGGAAACCTGGAAGCAGCAGAGCTGAGCGCGGATGACGCGCTGGAATTGCTCCGGGGGAGCGATGACAACAACTGGTCCAGGTTCATCTGGGGTGTCAAGGCGCAGGTCGCCTATCAGCGAGGCAATATCCGCGAAGCCGAGGGCGACCTCTCAACTGTTTTCGCTGATGTGAATTTGACGCAGACGTCAGTCCCCTATCGCGACATGCACGAGATTGCCTATAAAATCTTTAGCACCGCCCGAGAAAGCGGTCTCGCGCTGCAGCACCTTGAGGCGTTCAAACGACTTGACGATCATGGGCGTGACATTTCGGCTTCTGCAAATATGGCACTCATGGGAGCGCAGTTCGATTTCGCAAATCAGGAACTTCAGATCCAGCAACTCAAAACCGGGCAGCTGGAACGGGATATCCATTTGGCTGAAGCGCGGGCCAGACAGCATAGGCTGGTCCTTTACGCTGTACTGTTGCTTAGCCTTGTCGTCACTACCTCCATAACAATCGGCTATGTCTCGCTCAGACGTCACCGCAATGAAATCCGGGCAACCAATATCAACCTGCAAGAAATGATTGGCCTCCTGAATATCGAGATCGAACGGCGCCACGAGACCGAGGCAGACTTGCGCAAGGCCAAGGAACAAGCCGAAAGCGCCAATCATGCCAAATCCCAATTTCTGGCCAATATGAGCCATGAACTGCGGACACCCTTGAACGCAATCATCGGTTTCGCTGAAATTATCGCAAAGGAAATCATGGGTTCGAACGGCAAACCCGAATACCAGGACTACGCCAATGATATTCATATCAGTGGCCAACACTTGCTGTCCATGTTGAACGATGTGCTCGACATGTCCAGAATTGACGCCGGAAACCTGAATATAGACGAATGCGATCTTGATCTTCACAGCCTGATCACAGAATCACTTCGTGGGTTCGAAGGAGAGACGCAACTCTCGGGAAAAACCCTGTCTCTTTCTCAGGACGATCCCGATCTTATTGTTAAGGCTGATGAAAGAATGATGCGCCAGGTCCTCAACAACCTCCTCTCAAACGCAGTGAAATTCACGAACCCGAATGGCACAATAGGTGTGCACGTAGAGATCATTCATGATGGCGAAGTTGCAATTGACATCCAGGATAATGGGGTCGGAATTCCAGCTGACAAACTCAACGCCATTATGGAACCGTTCAGTCAGGCTGAAGACTCATATTCTCGCTCACAAGGGGGGATTGGTCTTGGACTACCTATTGCTCGATCACTGGTCGAATTTCACGGTGGTCGCCTGACAGTCAAAAGCATTCCTGGTAAAGGAACGCAGGTGCGCATCCTGCTTCCCGGGTTGCGGGTTGTCCAAAAGGCCGCCTGATCCAGTCCCCCCGTTATCTCCTCAAATTAGTAGTCCACAACACGGTCCTCATAGTTTACACAGAATGAGACTGCTGCACTATTTGGCCCCCTGGATATGACATACGATCAGTTCAATACGTTCTGCGGCGCACTTCCCGCGACCACCTATGTCGTCCAGTGGGGCGGCTCGCATGTCTGGAAGGTTGGCGGCAAAGTATTTGCTATTGGCGGTTGGGACGACGATGAGGCTGGAATTACATTCAAGACAAGCGACATAGCCTTTGAAATGCTGCAGGACCAGCCAGGCCTGCGCCCGGCGCCCTATCTTGCGTCACGTGGCATGAAGTGGATCCAGCACTACGCCAAACCAGGGCTCGCCGACAAAGATTTGAAAGACTACATCCACCAATCTCATCGCATCGTTTCGTCCGGACTGTCGAAAAAGAAGCAACGCGAGCTGGGACTCGTTCCGCTTTATTAGAACGCCCTGCCTGGTCATGGCTGCTGGCATGGAAAGATCCCAAAAAAACCTTTTCAATAAGGCAATAAGCGCATTCGGGTTGCTTGTTATTATCATTCTATATTATTTACTTTTTCTCATATACCTAAACAGTATATTCTGGTCTCTACTGTAACAAATGATGCCGTATTACATGAGGAGTGACCTTGTGAATGTTGAGCTGCAGCGTGAACATTTATTAGACGAGAGCGAGTGGGAGCCATCCGCTTTGGTTATGAAGCTGGCGTCGGATCACACCAGCGCTGTGCCCTCTCTGGGCGCCGAAAGAGCGATCCACTACACTGAATACTACAAGCGTAATACCGAGACTTCAGCGGCAATGACAAAGGCCGGGGCACTGGCCTGGCATTTACAACAACGAACCCTCAACATCCATGAGGATGAGCTGATTGTCGGCAGCCACACCGAGCATCGCATCGGGGCGATTTGCCATGTCGAGCTGGCAGGCTATGCAATGCTGGAGGATCTCTTCCGGTTTGAGAAGAGAAAGGTCAACCCCCTTCATGTTGACCCGGCGGCCAAACGCAAGTTGATGCGCTCGGTCATCCCCTATTGGCTGACGCGCAACCTCGCGATGAAGGCTTTTCCGCTGCGTGAGCGCATGAAATATCTTGCCAGCCAATCCAAGGCCAAAGAGTTCACTATCAATGAGGCCGGCGGGATCGCCCACTTCCTTCCGGACTACGGCACGATCATTACTTTGGGAACAGAGGGCCTGCGCGCGCTCATCGACACACGGTTATCCGACCCTGGCCTGTCAGAAAGCCAGCGCGAACAACTGGCGGCCAACCTGATTGCCCTGGGGGCATTGGAAACGTTCGCCGATCGCTACCGGGATCTGGCGCAGGAACAGGGGCGCGCCGACGTCGTCGAGTTGCTGACGAATGTCCCGCGCCAACCGGCCTCGTCGCTGCATGAGGCCGTGCAGATGATCTGGTTCTTTCAAATGGTGATCCAGATCGAATCCATTGATCAGGGCATTAGCCTCGGGAGAATGGATCAATATCTCTATCCGCTCTACCTTCGCGAAAAGGCCAGTGGCCGCTTCGATGAACGCCACTTCAAGGATGTCTTTTGCGCCTTTTGCCTGAAATTATCAGAAGTCATTCCGCTGTTCTCTGAACGCATCACGCCGATGTTTTCCGGACTGCCAAATGGCCAGGCGCTCACGATTGGCGGCTGCGATAGCGACGGGAATGATGCGTCGAATGAACTGACCTTCATGCTGCTTGACGTGCTCGACAAGTTCAAGACACGCCAACCAAACTGGCATGCCCGGCTGAGCAGCAAGTCGAGGGTTGATTATAGCCAGCGCGTCTTTGAAGTGATCGCTGGCGGCGGCGGATCCCCTGCCCTCTATAATGATGATGTCATCATCCCTTCGCTGGCCAGCCGGTTTGATGCGAAGCAACATCTGTGGAACTACGCCACGGTAGGATGCGTGGAGCCTGCCCTTTCCGGGATCAGCTTTTCGTCCACGGACGCCGCCATATTCAACTACGCTCTGGTCCTGGAAACCGTTTTGTTGCGGGATGTTCTTAAACCGCGTAGCAAAAATGCCAAATCCATTTGCACGATGGATGAGCTCATCGGCGCTATTGAAAGCGAATTGCGGTGCCAGGTCGGACGCCTGAAGACCTGGCTGGATGGCATTGAACGCGCGAACAAGGACCGCCATCCCGTGCCGTTTTCATCCATGACTGTGAAAGGCTGTATCGAGCGCGCCAGAGACCTTACCGATGGCGGCGCGGACTATAATGCCAGCGGGATCCAGGCCGTCGGCCTCGCCGATCTTGGTAATTCTCTTGCGGCGATCGACACTCTGGTCTTCGACAGTAAAGAGATGACGCTGGAGACGCTTGCGTTGGCCTGCAAAAACAACTTCGCACAAGAGCCGTCGTTGAAGGCAAGACTGACGGCGATGGCCAAGTTCGGCAACGATGACGCCCGCGTCGATAACTACACCGGACAAATGGTGACACTTTTCGACCAGGTTATATCCGAAAAGGTCAACACGCGCGGCGGCCGCTGGATGCCGGGAGTCTATTCCATGACCTGTCACCAGACCATGGGTAAACAAATGTCGGCGCTGCCATCCGGACGATCCAAAGGTGAACCGCTGGCCGATGGCATCGCCCCCACTGATGGTAGCGATTGTCTGGGACCAACGGCAGCGCTGAATTCCGTGGCCAGGCTGGATCACTCGAGGCTTGCCAACGGGATCAATCTCAATCTGAAATTTGATGCCAATACCGTGAAAGGGACAAAGGGCCCTCTTCTTCTGGGCGGTCTTACCAAAGGGTATTTTACTCAAGGCGGCATGCAGGTCCAGATCAATGTGCTGGACCCGGCAGTTTTGATGGCGGCCAGGATGACGCCGGAAAAATATCGCAATCTTCTGGTACGCGTATCAGGATACAGCGCCTATTTCGTCGATCTGACCCCGGAAATGCAAGACGAGATCATCGCCCGAACGCGCCAGGGCGCAGGATAGTCAATGAGACAGCTGAGCGCGCCGATCTTCGACATCCAGAGATTTTCCATTCATGACGGACCAGGAATAAGAACTCTGGTTTTCTTCAAGGGATGCAATCTTCATTGTGCCTGGTGTCAAAACCCGGAGTCGCAGGATGTGGAGCCTCTTGTTGCTTTCTATGCGGATCGATGCAACGGATCCTTCGATTGCCTGAAGGCTTGTCCACAGGACGCCATAAACCGCGATGGATTTCGCATCAACCATACAAAGTGCGACAATTGCCTGGCCTGTGTCGAGGCCTGCTCACGCAGTGCCTTACGGCCCATCGGCGAACACATGTCGCCGGAACATTTGTTCGCTACCCTGGTGGCCGACTTGCCCTACTATCGCAGCAGTGGCGGCGGCGTAACCTTTTCAGGCGGAGAACCGACACTTTATCCAAAATTCATCGATCAAATGCTTGATCTGTGCAACGACGAGGGTATTCACACAGCCATGGAGACCTGCGGCACTTACTCCCCTGACCGCTGGGCGCCCATTCTGAAGAAACTGGATCTTGTCTATTTCGATCTAAAGATTATCGACCGCGAGCAGCATAAAGCGGCGACCGGGCGCGACAACAGCCAAATCCTTGCCAATGCCCGCTTGCTCGTTGAAACAGGAATACCGGTCGAGTTTCGCCTGCCCCTGGTTGAAGGTTACACGGATGACCGGGAAAACCTGCAAGACACAGCAGATTTCCTGAAGGCGCTGAACCAAAACCGGCTTCATCTTCTGAGCTATCACAATATGGGAGAGACCAAGATCGATATTATCAACGGCAGCCAGAACAAGCTGGGCCTGAAGACCTACGATGCCACCCGGTTTGCGCAGATCAGGGAATGGTTCACCGAGCGCAATATCGAAATTTGTGATGAATGAAGCAAAACGGCAATTTCTTTACTTGATCTCATAGATCGACATGCCGACCATGCCGGGCTGATACCAGCCGGTGCCAACGGCAACAATGGAATTGAGCCAGCCGTATTTCTCTGAACCCGTTTCAAAAACGGTTCGCTCGCGAAAATAGTAGTCGGAGGGATCTGCGGTGCCCGACAAAACCGCTTTGGCCATCTCGCGGCTGTATTTCAGGAAGCCTTCGCTCCTCATATAAATCAGCTCATCATCGGTGGTACGCAGCACAACACGAACATCAAGTTCACCGATACCGTCGGGGCGCACCAGAAACCAGTCGGCCCCGTTTGGCAAGATCACACCCTCAAGGCGCTCACCCCGAAACACACCGCGATCGCCGATCAGAATCTGGCGACTGCCCTTCGGCGTGGCCCCGACATCAAGCGGTTCTTGCAGGTGGACCATCATGTCAAACAGATGCACCGTTTCAAGGTCGAGAGTCTTGAGATAATTCAGGGACTCATTACTGATCTTGTTCATACTTTCGCCTTTCGCCTGCGCATCTCCTAATCGGGAAGAATGTAAATCATCCCGTTGGCATCGGATGAGGCGATGACGCCGGTTCTGAACCGCCCGTCGATGAAACGCCCCTCGCAATCCTGGCCCTCATAGCCGCACATCAAGGCCGGACCCTTGACCGTGACCTCCGCTGACTCGACAAGTTCCCAAAGCGCCTGAATCGGCTCGCCGTTGCGCGGATCTGACGGCACGACGTGGGCATTGGTGAGAGGAATGCCCACGGCTTCATCAAGATACCATTGTGGATGGGAAACGAAAATCGCACCTGTTTCGGCAAGACCAAACATGGTCAGCGCCGCCGCGCCAAAAGACTTGCCGACCCGCTGGCGGTCGCCTGGACTGAACAGCCCTTCAGTGCTCAGAACCACCGCGTCCAGGACACCTCTGGCCTTTTTGACAGCCCGCTTCGCATCACGTGTTGCAGCAACCGCTGACGCCAGATCCATAACGGCCGTTCCCGGCTGGTATTTCACAATCGTCTCCGCAAGAGCTTCCCCGGACGCATCTGAAGCGACAATCACAGGCACTCCAACAAAAAGCGGCGCCAGAACCGAAAGCAGGCCGTCCCAGCGATCAAGCGGCAGAACCGCAAGCCAGGATCTGTCTCGCTGCGGCCTCAGAAAGCTGACAAGCGAGATGCTCGCTGCCAGAAGAGATCGATGGCTGTGATTGACCAGCGCGCTCCTGCCAGGGATCGTCACCGCAGCCTTTTTCAAGTCGTCCGACTTTGGATGGGCAGGATCGGTGCTGTTTGACGATGCGACAATCTCAAGTTCAGCGAGATTATATTCGCTTTTGAAAGCGATTGCAGCCGCTTCCAGATCCTCGTCAGCGCCGACAATGCGTGTCTGCACACCTGCCGAAAGGGCTGCCAGCAAACGGATGACCGCATCGACACTGAGCGCGCCCGGCAATACCGCCCGGCTCGCCCCGGTCCTGGTCAACGCTTCGGCTGTGCCCACAACTTGTCTTTGGAGTTCGGCGAAGCTGATCTCGCCCGCATCACTCACCAGCGCCGCCCTATCGGGTTTGTCGCGGGCGTGGGCATCGACGCACAGTTCGGTGGCGCTATAGGGCGGAATACCTGCGACCCGGTCGATGGCGTCCGGCCAGTACCACGAAGGCGTAATTGCAATTGTTTTTGGCATGCCTCAATATCCCGTTACAAATGTAATGCGGCACCAAGCAGGACCGCAAATAGCGCAAGCGCAAGCTCTATACGGACAGTAATATCCATACGGACAATTGCGCGCCCGACCCGCTGCCTTTCTCGCCCAACCTCTTCCTCTGTCATTGAGGATGACACCCTGATATGCATTTCCGGATGGATATAAAACGACAGCAGAGCAAGGATCAAAACCAGAGCCAACCATACACTGCCCAGGATGATGAGAACAATCGTCTCAGGGCTGCCTGGTACGATTGGTCGCGCCAGGGCAAGTCCCGTGAGCAAGAGGAGCGCAAGGCACAGACACGACCACCAGCGATAGCGATGCCCGGCCTTCTGGCACACCACGGCTACCTGCGACGGGCGCATCGAGGCTTGCGCGTGTCTAAGCACAAGTTCCATGATGATCGCCCCGCCCACATAGATTGACCACGCCAGGACATGAATTGTCGCCAGGAGTGTTGTCAAAAGAGTTTCCATCAGACCGGTTCCCGCGCCACATCAGAACAAGCCTCCCCGGGAAAGCGATGCGCCGAGAAGCGTAACGATAATCGCGAGCACAAGGTCAGCCCGGGTTAGATGTTGAATCCAGGTTGCTGCTTTCATCTTGGCGTCCCTGTCCCGAGTGACGAGGGCCTGATTGCTGCCCGGCTGCAATTTTCCTTGCAACGTAGGCCGGAAAATAAACGTGATGAGGCCGCCATTGATCGCCAGAACGACCCAGAGGAAGAACATCGTCCACAGAGTCCGCCCATAACTGTCAGCCATGGACAGACCGTCAGAATTCAACATGCCGTTCATTTGCAGACGAAGCACTCCAGTTATCAAGATAAGCGCAAGGGAACTCCACACCAGGACCAGAAATCTGTTGGAGGTCTTCTCTCCCATGATCTGTGCCTGAGCCGGGGGAATTGAGGCCTGCGCCGGAGCCAGAACAAATTCCATGGCAACAGCGCCGCCCACATAAACGGCGACGGACAGGTCATGGACAAAGCCCAACGTCAGAACAATCCAGTCATACCCGGTCATAGTGTCAACTCCTGAACTCTTTACTCGGCACCCTTCCAATCAATCCCCGTCTGATCAATCCTTGTGCCAGTCATCAAAGTGATTTCTGATTTGGTCGGTAATGAGGAACGGCTTTTCATCACCGGCGTGGAATTTCTTGTAATAGTCCTCGTCGACATGATGGACCTGCAAGGAGAACTTGGCTCTGACCGGAGATATATAGGCAGGCGCGCAGCCGTAGTGCTCGGCGATGTAGGCAATCGTGTCTGTTGCCGCATCCACGACCCAGTCAGGAATGTGCGCCTTGGGATGTTCCATGATACGCGCAAGCGTTTCTTCCTTGAACGGCCCGCCGCTTGTCTCGGCCTGGTTTTCGTCTCTTGTGAGGACGCCGTGCGCTCCATAGCGCGCTGCCATCACATGATCGACCGCCGATCTGGCGGTTGGGAACCAGGGTGAAGGGACGCAGACCGCCTCCATGACGTCTTTCAGGCCAATACAGCTGGCTGTCCTTGAAGGGTTCCGATCAAGATCGCGCTCAACGAAGGAAAACCCAAGGCCGGCGGCGACCTCCGGATAGGCGCCGAGCAACATATCGTCGGAATAGTTGCCGAGTGTCCAGCCACCAAGCCCGAGCGCTTCGCAGGCCAGTCGCATGTTTTGCACAACGGCTCCGGCCTGGCTGGTGTGCAGCATCAGGACCAGCTCATCAAAGACCGGCAGCGGAAAACCCACTTCAAGGAATCCCGGGCGGATCCACTGATCACAGCCGGCGGGCTTGTTGCCGTTTACATCTTCCAGATAAAACCCTGAGAAATGATACGATGACAGCAGCAGGTTGACCCATTCCCGCCCGAGATCTCCGACGGGGAGAAACCAGGTACTGCCTGGACGATTGAGATTATATTGCAGGGCGCCCATGGGCCGCACATTGTGCGTTCCAGGCGGCGCTGTGCTCCAGTCAACATCCGGTCTGGCGTCCGATATATGGATGAGCCCGGTGCGATACCAGTTCAGCACCTTCCAGTAATCATCCGGCCCTTCAATCTCGACCGGTTTGGACCGCGCAAGACCAGGGCGATAAAGGTCAACACCCCGATCGCTAATGATCAACAGATCGACAGAGTGATCGTTGCTGGAACCTGGCGCCGTGCGTCCGGCCCAGTAGATCAGACTGGAAAGATCTCCATTGACCGGAATGTCCGCCGCGACCATTCCGTTGGGCCCGAGCCCCGCCCAGGCGATGATCGCCTCTTCAACTTCTGTGAGGGGAACCGGGTCCTTGTCCGATGCAAAGGAAAGCGGACCTTCCTTCTGGTGCGCGGTCCCGCCGCTTGACCACTCAAAGGTCTCGTCGGTTCCGGTTTCACTTTTGTAACCGAGCCCGACACGGCGCGTTCGCAGCGTCGACAGCAAATTGAAAACACTGGGGGTTGCTTCAAAGGCACGGGCAAGCGCGTCCTGTTCCTGCGGCGTTATTTCAATGGGCTTTTCATCGCTCATGACGACAGCCTTTCCACTTCAACATAAACGGCACGATCAGCCGGCACCGGCTGCCAACCAAACGGCAGATACCTCAAATGACCATAGCGACTGACAAGGTGGAGCCACTTGACCATGCCGGGCTCAACTGAATTTGGTCCCTTCCAGCCTTCGAACATATGGGGTTCCCAGCCGTTGTAGATAACGATCTGCCCCGGCATGATGCGTCCGGCGACCTTGGCCCTTATTTTAGCTGATCCTCGATCGTTCCTGATTTCAATCAGGTCACCATCTTCGATGCCATAGGTCTTCGCGTCAATTTGTGAAAGTGTCGCAAGCGGTTCAGCCCGGTGTGTTCCCGCCAGAACCTCATTGCCCATGGCGGACGCATGGATGGTCCAGCGCGAGTGTCCCGAGGTCAGGAGAAGCGGATAGTCACCGCCCATCTGCGGCGGGTTCTTGTGCTTGACCAGATCCTCATCGGCCTCGGCAAACCACGGATGGTCAATGAGGAACTGGGCCCGGCGGGTCAACGTTGGAAACGGAACGAAGTTTTCCGTATGCCATGTGAAGGCTGTGACCGGTTCGTCCTTCTTCACATCCGTGGCAAGCGAAAGCCCCGGCGCAAACATGCCAAGACCGGTAAAGCGGATCTGCCCCTTTTCTCTGAGTTCCGCGAGGCTGGCATTGCGCGGCAGGGTTCCGGCTTCAATCGAATCCTGCAGCCATTCGTTGATGATATCTTCTTCATTCGACCACGTGCCATTTGCTGTGAACGTCTCACCAAGCCCGCGAAGGGTCTTTGGCTGGCGGCGGCCGTCCTGATAGTCGAGACAGTCCTGTTCCTTGCCCTGCTCTTCCACCTTTTGTGAGAGCAGTGAGAAGATTTCCCATTCGGTTTTCGCCTCACCCTGCGGCGGCACTGCCTGATCGGAAAATCCCAGAGAAAAGCTGTGCGTGATCGCATATTGCAAATTGGGCCGCTCATATTGCATCGCTGCGGGAAGCACAATGTCGGCCTGCAGCGCCGTCGCACTCATCCGATTGTCAACGACCACAATCTTGTCAAGGGTCGGCCATAACGTATCCAGCAATCCGGACGCCCCGCCGCGCTGCCTTCTGATCGGGTTGGTGGCCACACAGAACAAAACCGAGGGGTCGGTGCCAGATCCCGGTTTGATGAGACCGCCCCACCAGCCGCGGCGCACGGCGTCATCAAGGTATTCCTCGAACGAGCGCTTCATTTCCGGGTCGGACCATTCCGCGTTGTTCCAGGTCTCTTCATAGCCGCAGTGATAATAGTGGAAGAAGGCCGGCGGCGAGGCTGTGCCGGAAACCAGACCGCGTTGCAGCAATTCATAGCCCAGAATTTCATCTGTCGCATCAGGGCTTTGCTCTCTCAGCTTGGCCATCGCATCATCGATCCCGTCCATCACGCGGATGGTTTCCATGACGCCCTTCTTTTGCTTCATACCCCAGAGCTGATAACCATCAAGCCCGGCCAGTGCGAGCCCCTGGATCCCCGTTCCCTTGCGGCCCCAATTGCCCGACAGCGCCAGCACGAGACACATGGCGCGCTCCATGAGATCGCCGTGGTAGTACTTTGCTGTATTGAAGCCTTCGAGGATCTTGGTGCGTTTGGACGCAATCGTGCGCGCCATGGTCCGAATAACATCCGGATGGACGCCGCAGATCTCCGATGCCAGTTCCGGCGTATAGTCCTGAAGTCTCTTGCGCATCAACTCCCAGACCGTCGTGACCGAAATCGTTGATCCATCCAGCGCTGTCAGCTCCCAGGTGCCTTCGAGGGCCGGTTTGATTGCGCCAGGATCAAGTGTGTCTCTGGGCGCCAGGACCAGTGCATCGGTTTTGGTGTCCCACCAGTAGAACTGGTCTTCAGGGGCATGATTGTCGACATCATTACCGCGAATAAACCGACGCGTCTGCGCGTTGACGAGAAGCGGAAGGTCGGTCTGAGCAATGACAAAATCCTCATGATAGAGATTTTCATCGATCATGACCTTGCACATGCCCAGCGCAAAGGCAGCATCGGTCCCGGCCTTGATGGGCACATATTTATCGGAGATGACCGCCGAGGCACTGTAATCAGGCGCGATGGTTATCACTTCGGCGCCATTATAGCGCGCCTCCGTGATGAAGTGGGCATAGGGGATGGCGGTGTAGGCCGGATTGGAATGCCAGATCAGAAGAACTTCACCATTGAACGTGTCGTCCTGGCTGGAGGCGCAGGAAAACTTGCCGAACGTGATGTGATGACCGGCCGGGAAATCATTGATGAGGCCGTTTGCATCGAGTGTTACCGCGCCAATGAGACCAGCGAACCGCAGATAGGCGGCCTGCGTCAACAGCCCGCCTTCCACAGTCTCCTCAAAGACAACAGACTCAGGGCCTTCCAGATCAATCGCCTCGACGACCGCTTCGGCAACTTCCGTCAGCGCCTCGTCCCAAGAGATCTGTTCCCACTTTCCCTCGCCGCGTTCCCCGGCCCGCCTCAGGGGATAAAGCAACCGGTCCGGGCCTTCGATCTGTTGGCTCCAGGCGCTGCCTTTCTGGCAGGCCATCGGATTCATGTCGGGAACATCGGGATTAATCTGTTCAAAAAGCGCAGACGGCTCTTCAAACAGCACCTTGCCATTCGCGCTATAGACCCGATAGGAACAGGTCGCCAGGCAGTTCAGGCAATGGGTGCCGAAAGTGACTTTGTCCCAGGACCATCGATCCCGGTACTGACTTCCGCTTGCGCGTTTATCCGGGGGAGGTGCCACATGTCTCTCCCTCAGGACCGGATATGTTGCATATCTGCTTTTGCAAAACCGGCGGCTGTTTTAGCGGCCCATACCCAGAACGGCATGGTCTCCGCAGCTTCCACCTTTGCGGCAAACTCCTGCAACCAATCGACAAACTGGCGCTCAAGAAAGTCATCCTGGGCACGGTGGAACGAGACGCCAAGGCGCGGCGATGGGGACGCCGCCTCCTTGAAGGCCAGATACTGCATAAATTCACATTCCGTTGCCAGATGGTCGGGCGGCCTTGGATCGTCGGGAGTTGTTGTCAGCCCGAAGTATTCAAAGAAGCGGGCAACCTCTTCCATCTTCTTGCGACGATCAACGCCGCCATAGGCGCCGCCAACAATAGGTGCCGGGGGACCATCACCGCTGCCGACATCAAACACCCTGATATACTCAGCCTGAAAGTCTTCAGCGCTGACAGAGCCATCAAGGGAGGCCTCACCAAAATCGAAATCATAGGCGAGCAGCTCAGCGGCCTCACGCAGCTTTTCCGGCCACTTGCCGTCCACCGCCAGTTGATGCGCCTCGGCATCCGGAGCAATAAACAGCTTACCGAAGGTCTGGTAAACCCCCGAGCGCGCCGTGATCTCGTTGTCCTCGATTTCTACATCTTTGGCCAGATCGCCGTCGATCTTCAGCCCATCAAGTGAATATACAAACATCGTTACTCAAGCTCCCGTTTAACCAATTACTTCAGTCAGCCGCGTTGATCAGAGCCGGATCCGCTGTAAAGGGGCCGAGCAACTCTTCCCATTTGTAAGCGATCAGGGTTTTCATCAGATCGGACTCCTTGCCTTCACGCCTCTTGTCCATTTCGCTCTGAAGGGTCTTCAGAGCAACATGAACATCAGGCCCAAAGAGACCTTCCAGATATTCAGGCGGAATGCGTGACTTGTCGGTATTGATGGACATATCTTCATTGAGCGGATGCGGCGACAGAGGCGGAATGTAATAGACATTCGGCCGTGTGCCATATTCAGGATGAAGCGGCAGGGCAATCTTGTGTTCATGGACCAACCGGTTCACCGGACTGCCAGCTTCATCGAGCCAGCCGATAAAGACCGCGCGACCTGGACACTGCCGCACGCAGGCAGGAGCAACCCCCGCCTCAATCCGCGGGAAGCAGCCAATACAATGTTGCGCGACATTCTTTTCCTCGTTGAAGTAGATCTTCTTGTAGGGACACGCTGCCATGCAGTCCTTGCTACCCTTGCAGACATCCTCGTCTCTGAGCACCAGACCATCATCCCGCTTGTACATCGCCTTTGACGGACAGGCCTCGACACAAGCAGGTTTTGTGCAGTGATTGCAAAGGCGCGGCATATAGAAATAATAGGAGTTTGGCCATTCGCCTGCGCCCTGATCCTCGTCCCAGTTCATCGCCCAGCGCCCTTCTCGGGGCGCTTGAGGCTCGAGATGTTTCTTGCCAGCCGAACCGCCGTAAAACACCTCTTCGTGGTTGAAGTCGAAACCACCGCCGAAGTCTTCGGGCGTCGGCGTCTTGCCCGGGGAAAGTTTGCCATCGGCATCATAGCCGCCGCCCATATTCTCCCAGCCGCGCGGCGTGCCTTCGCCTGGCTGCGTGTTCACCGAACACCACCACTGAGCCTTTTCGCTGTCGTCACGGGTCCACAGAACCTTGCACGCCACAGAACAGGTCTGACAGCCGATACATTTATTCAAATCAACCACCCAGGCGATTTGATGTTTTTCTGTTGCAGCGTTCATAGGGCTTCCTCCACTTTCTCGTAATCACACCGGGTCCAGCGCGATACGGGCACTGGTTGCCATTCAATCGGGAAGTAATTCAGATGGCCATAGCCACCGGCGAACCCGATCCACTTCACCATCCCCGGTTCGGTCTCGTTTTCACCACTCCATTCTGTATACTGAAATCCTGCCCAGCCATTGTAGGATATGAGCTGGCCCGGCTTCACATTGGGAGCAATCTTGGTCCGAACCTTGAATTCGCCGACGTCATTGAAGACGCGAATAAGCTCGTCGTCCCCGATACCGCGCGCTTTGGCATCATCGGGATTGATCATGACATTCGGCTCACCGCGGTGCGTCCCGAGGATCACTTCATTGGCCTGGTTCATGGCATGAATGGACCAACGGTTATGTCCCGAGGTAATGCCGATAGGATAGTCTCCACCGGCCATCGGATTGGGCTTGTGCGTCGGGAGATGCTCTTCGGCTTCAAGGAACCACTCGTGATCAATGTAGAACTGGGCGCGCCGCGCATAAGTCGGGAACGGGTCCCCGCCTTCCGTATGATTGCGGAACGGCACATGGGTCTTGTCTTTTTCGATCGGAGAGGCCTGAGCCGAACCCATGCCGGTCACACCAAAGTCGACAAACCTCGCCGGGCCGTTTTCCCGCAGGCTTTCAAGGTTGGTACCCATTGGCAGTGTGCCGCAAAGAACCGAGTCCCGAACGCCTTCGTCGTTGATTTTCTCCTCATCCATATTGCCATCTTCGTCTTCATAATACCCGCCCATGGTGAAGCGGCTGAGCAACTCGCCGATTACCCGCTTGTCACCGGTATGAAGATCGTATTCCTCAATACCCCGCTCCTTGGCCTTTTTGACAAACTTCTTGAGCAGGTGATAGAAAATATTCCATTCAGACCTTGCCTCACCTGGCGAATCTGCGGCCTTGTCGGACAGGTTGAGATTGAGCACATGCGGGGTCGGTATACTGAACCCGATCTTCTCATAGTGTTGGGCCGCAGGCAGCACATAATCTGCATAAAGAGCGGTCTGACTGATGCGGAAGTCAATCGTAACAATCTTTTTCAGTTTCGGCCACAAGGTATCGAGCAATGCCGTCTTGCCACCGCGTGTCCGGCGCAGCATATTGCCGCCGCACTCAATCAAAACGCGGGGCGGATCAACCGGCGGCCTTTTCCACCATCCAGCTTCCATGGCTTCGTCCATATACTCCTGGAAGCCGCGAGGCAGGCTGTCATCGCCCCATCCCGGCGTGTTCCAACGTTCGCCATAGCCGCAATGATTATACCAGAAGAGAGCCGGTATCGCCGCTAGTGGTTGCTCAGCCCCTTCGCCGAGCCGCTGGGAATCGCGGATAGCGATTTCAAGTGTCGCTGATGGATCCTTGTCCATAAATTCCTGGAACTGCGCTTCACGAGCGGCGATTACCATCGAGGCGGCCTGCGCACCGGGCGCCGGTTTTTCGATGGCGATGAACTGCCCCTCGTGCATGCCTGAGGCCCAGCACCGGATACCGGTGCCCTGCTTGCCCCAGTTGCCGGTTACGCCAAGAAGCAGGCACATGGCACGTTCAATCAGGTCACCGTGATAGAACTTGCAGGCATTATAGCCCAGCATGATATTTGTCCGCTTCGCCGCAACCATGCGAGCAATCAGACGGATCGTATCCGGATGAACGCCGGTAATCTCTTGCTGCTGCTCGGGGGTATACTTCGCATCGAGATGTTCCTTGAGAGCCACCAGAGCAGGGCGCACCTGAACCGTGGAACCGTCGGCAAGCTTGACATCAAAAGTGCCTTCAAGGGCGATCTGCAAACCATTCAGACGCATATCGGCGCGATCTGCCAGCTTCAGTCCACTCGCCGGATCCCATTGATACATCTGATCCTCGCGGCCTTCGCCGGTGACATCCGTTTCGCGAAGGTAGCGCCGCGTATCGGTGCGAACCAGATAGCCAAGGTCGGTTTGTTCTCGCATGAAGTCGTAGTCAGCAATGCCCTCTTCCAGAATGACCTGAACCATCGAGATGCCAAAGGCCGGATCTGTCGCCCCATTGATGGGAACCTGAATATCGGCATGGAGGTGCGACGGATTAATGTCTGGTGAAATATTGATCACCTGGCAACCGTTGTAACGAGCCTCGGCAATGAAGTGATAGAATGGTATCCGGGTGAAGACCGGGTTCATGTGCCAGATCAAAATGACCTCTGAATGGAACCAGTCATCTGCCGAGGAAACCGGCGAAAACTTGCCGAAGGTCTCATAGAGGCCGATGGAAAAGTCGTTTATCGAACCGTTCAGATCAATGTCGCCGCCGCCAATGGTGCCAAAGAACTTGTTGGTCGGATGAACGGTCGCGTATTCCGGCGTGCCCTCATGGATCACCGTGTGCGGGCCAAACTCCTCAATGGCATCCAGCATGGACTCAGCGATATCGTCCAGGGCGTCGTCCCAGCTCACACGGTTCCACTTTCCTTCGCCGCGCTCGCCAACTCTTTTGAGTGGGTATAAAAGCCGGTCCGGACCATAGAGCGATTGGCTCCACGAGGCCCCCTTCTGACACCCCATGGGGTTAAAGTCCGGCACGCCCTCTTCAATGGTATTGAAACTGCCGGCCTGTTCCTCGCGCCAGACGATACCGTCCTTGACATAGACACGCATCGGGCAGCTGCCCGGGTAACAGTCGACACAATGGGAGCCCCAATAAACCTCGTCCCACTGCCACTTGTCTCGATAGAGATCTTCCCAACCTGAATAGATGGGATCCTTGTCCACTTTGGCATCCATTTTAAAATATCCTCCACCGCAAATTTTCACGCAGGAAATTCTCACGCCTGATAGCACGCTAGCAGAGTCTGGCATTTCGAAATTGACATCGGTCAACGCCAACCGTGTATGCGCCTGACAGCGCGCACCTGATTCACTCTTTTGTGATCTATGAACATGAAACCGACGTGTCTTGCTAACTTCTCGGTGTTAGGCCGCATGCTGATTGTTGTTTGTTATAATGTTAACTCACAGTACGGACAAATTAGTCGATAGCCTCACCTCAGATCCAATCGATACTAAGATGCGGAAACATTGTCACGCATCCGAACGGCTTGTCCTGTAGCACGGTCAAGGTGTCTGAGTGTCGGTACAAGGACGATGACCACGGCCACCAGGACTGTACAAAGTATCGTTGATCCGATGAGTAAGGTTTCCATACCTATTAAATCCGCGCCAAACCCGAGCAGAAGCGCATTCACCTGGGCAATGGCGCCGCTTAACATGAACAGGGACATGACCCGACCGCGCACTTCATTCGGAACAATCTGCTGCACCAGTGCGGTGCCGCTTATGCTGGCGGCAGTCCAGGCCGCACCATTGATCAGATAGGCAAGTCCGGCAAGCGGAATGGATCGCGCTAGCCCGAAGGCGAGGAAGGAAAGACCGAACAAAAAGGAGCCAATAACAAAGATCCTCCCGTGTCGGCGAATATCACCTCTCCAGGACATGAACCAGGATGCTGCCAGCGTTCCAACGCCCCATGTGGCGGCAAGCAGCCCGTATTGTCCGGGCGCCATGCCCAAAACATCGCCGGCCCACTTTGCGATGAGCCCGTGAAAAAGGGTGAAACCAAACGCTCCGGTGATAAATCCCAGCAGAATGATCCAGAGAATAACGCTCTGGCCCCGCACATAGGAAATACCGGAGTGGATTGTCACCCAGACAGGCTCGTGTCTGGCGGCACGCGGCTCACCTCTGTAGCGCAGCAGCATCAGGGCCACGAGAATGCCGACATTCCCCAGTGTGCTCACCAGGTAGGCGCCGCCGGGACCGATGCCATCAATCACAAAACCGGCGAGGATCGGCGTCACAGCAAAGCTGCCCATCATGGCGGCGGTTGTCAATGCCACTGCATTGGGAATATGGCGCTCTGGAACCAGTTCCGGAATGAGGGCCTGCCGGATCGGTGCATCGATTGAACCGGCCGCAGCGCCGATAAAGATCAGGAAAAAGATCACCGGCAGGGATGTGAACCCCAGAACCACCATAAGGCCAAGGGCCGCCGCAACGATGAGGGCGACAATTTCCGTCACAAAAAGAAGTTTGCGCCGATCCATCCGGTCTGCCAGCGCGCCGCCATAAAGCCCGAAAAGAAGCGTCGCCAGACCGCGAACAGCGCCAAGGCCGCCCAGTATCCACGCCGATCCGGTGATCGAATAGATCAGCCACATTTGCGCGTAGTACTGAAAGGCCAGCGTGCCGGAGGCAAACACCATCCCGATCCACAGGACCCGGAAGTCGCGGGTGTAAAGCGCCGGAAATCGTACTCTGTCGGCAATTGCACTCTCAGGCTCATTCATGGATTGACCTCCTCCAGAGTTGCTGCTCCAGCGGGAGCAGTTTCAGAAGCCTCCCCTTGCTTACGGTCCGCCATGATTGTAGCGGCAAATCGATCCAGATGTCTCAGAGTTGGCACAGCGATAACCAGGATGCAAACCAGAACAGTGCATAGAAGCGTGGTCCCGACAAAAAGCATCTTGATGCCCAGCACATCGACACCAAAGCCCAACATCATGGCATTCACCTGGGCAAGCGCGCCACTCATCATCAGGAGGGACATAACCCGTCCGCGCACTTCGTTCGGGACAATCTTCTGGACCAGAGCCGTCCCGCTGATACTGGCGGCAGTAAAGGCCGCTCCATTAATGACGAAGACAAGCGCGACAAGTGGAATGGACCGAACCAGAGCGAAGGCGAGGCACGACAAGGCAAAAGCGAGAGAGCCTACCAGGAAAATTCGCCCATGCCGGCGAATGTTGCCGGCCCACGACATTGTATAGGCGGCAGCGAGGGTCCCGACGCCCCACGTCGCATCGAGCAATCCGTATTGACCGGGCGTCAGCCCCAGAATGTCCGCCGCCCACATGACCACAGGCCCGTGGTAAATGGCAAATCCGAAAGCACCCGTAATGAAGCCGACCAGAATGATCCACAGGACGATACTCTGCCCGCGTACCCAGGTTATCCCGGTGCCAATCATCCTGATAACAGGCTCATGTCGGGATGTCCGTGGAGCGCCGCGATAACGCAACAACACAAGAGCAACCAGGATACCGACATTGCCCAGAGTACTCACCAGATAGGCACCGCCGGGCCCGATTCCATCAATCACCAATCCGGCCAAAATCGGCGTCAGGGCGAAGCTGCCCATCATCGCCGCCGTGGTCAAAGCCACAGCATTTGGAATGTGACGCGCGGGGACCAGTTCCGGGATCAAGACCTGTCTGATAGGTGCATCAATCGAGCCCGCCGCAGAACCGATAAAGATAAGCGCGAAAATGAGCGGGAGCGACGTGATGCCCGCGAGCACCAGCACACCGAGCGTCGCGGCGACGACAAGGGCGACGGTCTCTGTCACGAACAAGAGCCTGCGCCTGTCCATGCGATCCGCAAGCGCCCCGCCATAGAGGCCAAAGATCAAGGTCGCCAGACCACGGGCAGCACCAAGCCCGCCGAGAATCCAGGCCGATCCCGTGATCGAATAAATCAGCCACATCTGTGCATAGTACTGAAACGCAAGCGTGCCTGAGGCAAACACCATCCCGATCCACAGGACCCGAAAGTCGCGATGATAGAGCGCCGGAAAACGCACGCGTTCGGGACCTGCCAACTCGGGACTACTCATAGACCAGGTTACTCCGCAGCGACACGCTCGGCAGCGGCAAGTTCGAAGTCACACCTGACCCATCGATCAATCGGGACCGGCTGCCACCCGAGGAAGGAAAAGTTGAGATGACCATAGCCACCGGAAAAACCGCTCCACTTGACCATGCCAGGCTCGATCTCGTTGGCCCCGCTCCAGTCCTTATACTGTAGAGGCTCCCAGCCATTGTAGGAAATGATCTGGCCCGGCTTGACGTTGGGCGCAACCTTTGCCCGCGAGGAGAACTCACTGACATCGTTGAAGATCCTGATCAGATCATCATCCTTGACGCCTCTTGCCTTCGCATCATCAGGATTGATCATCACGTTCGGCGAACCACGGTGCGTCCCGAGCACTGTCTTGTTCATATGGTTCATGGAGTGGACGGACCAGCGATTGTGACCGGAGGTGAGCCCCATGGGATAGTCGCCGCCCATCGACGGGTTTGGTTTGTGGGTTGGAAGCTGCTCACCGGATTCCAGAAACCATTCATGGTCGATGTAGAACTGGGCGCGCCTCGCATAGGCCGGATAGGGATCACCATTTTCCACATGATTACGGAACGGGGTATGCGGCTTGTTGGTTTCAAAGGGCGAGGCCTGTGTCAAGGCCCCCGGCATCATGCCCCAGTCAATAAAGCGAACAAATCCGGTCTCGCGCAGGGTCTCAAGGGTCGTGCCTTCCGGCAGTGTCCCGGCCAGCACCGAATCACGCACCTGTTCGTCTGCAACAATTTCCTCGTTGGCATAGTAGCCATTCATAGTGAACTTGCCGACCAGCTCGTCATACTGATGCATCTTGCCTTCGGGGTCTTCAAACCTCTCCAGGCCTCGTTCCTTTGCGCGGCGCTCAATCGCGCCAAGAAGTTCAGAAAAGATCAGCCATTCACTCTTTGCTTCCCCGGCTGGTTCAACAACCTTGTCGGCAAGCGTAAGGTTCATCACCTGGGGACCGGTAATGGCGAAGTTGACCTTCTCGTAGTGTTGTGCCGCAGGAAGGAAGTAGTCTGAATACATCGCCGTAGTCGACAGTCTGAAATCAATGTCGACAATGGTCTTCAGTTTGGGCCACAAGGTTTCCATGAGGACTTTCTTGCCACCTCTGGAGCGCCGAACCATATTGCCGCCACACTCAATCAAGACCTGGGGAACCTCGTCCTTGCGCGGATGGTCAAGACCGGCCCACCAGCCCTTCTCGAGGGCTTCATTGAAATATTCATCAAAGGATCTTGGCAGCGATGTGTCACCCCACTCCCGGGTGTTCCACCGTTCGGCATATTCCGACTGGTAGTACCACCAGAAGGCCGGGACCGAATTTGCGGCCATGGGGGCTTCTTCATTTGAGGGGGGCACAAAGTCACCGAGCAGACCGCGTGTCCCCTTGGTCAACTCAAGCATGGCCAGCTCCGTTGTCATGGTCGGATCAAGCTGCTTGATAAAATCAACCGCCTCTTCGCGCGAATTCAGAACCTGTTCCGCGGCCATCAAGCCGGGTTTGTTCTTGCCCATTGCCAGTTGCGATCCGTCCATCAGTGCCGCTGCCCAGCACCGGATACCCGTTCCCTTGCGGCCCCAGTTTCCGGTCACACCAATGGCCAGACACATCGCGCGTTCGATCAGATCTCCGTGATAAATCTTGCAGGCATTCATACCGTGCATGATGGTGGTACGCTTGGCCGCCATCTTGCGCGCCAGCAATCGAACCGTGTCCGGGTGAACGCCGGTGATTTCCTGCTGCAGCTCCGGGGTATAGTATTTATCCACGTGTTCGCGCAGAAGATCGCAGACCGGCCTTACCAGAACTTCCTTTCCATCGGCCAGTGAGACATTGAACGCACCGGAGAGGGCAGCCTTCATACCGTTCAATTTGAGATTGCCACGATTGGCCCGCACCGGGCCCTCTGCGGGATCCCATTGGTACAACTGATCCTCGCGGCCTTCCGGGGCCATGTCGATTTCACGCAGGTAACGCCCGGTATCGGTGCGCACCAGAAGAGAGAGGTCGGTTTGCTCCCTGATGAATTCCCAATCTGCGATATCCTCTTCAAATACGACCTGAACAATGGAAAGTGCAAACGCGGCGTCGGTCGTGCCGTTGATGGTGATCTGATAGTCCGCATGGGTGTGGGAGGGATTGATATCGGGAGAGATGTTGAAAATTTCAGTGCCGTTGTAGCGGGCTTCGGAAACGAAATGATAGAACGGTATCCGTGTGAAAACCGGATTGGAATGCCAGAACAGGATGACCTCCGCCAGGAACCAGTCATCCGCCGAACTTTCGATCTGCATCTTGCCGTAGGTCAGGTATACGCCGGGATTGAAATCTCCGATGGAACCGTTGAGATCCATGGAGAAGCCGCCAAGCGCGTCGAAGAAACGCGTGGTTGGGCCAACAACGGCCGTTTCCGGCGTCCCATCGCGCACAACAGAGCGCGGCCCATGAACTTCGATCGCATCAAGAATATCATCCGCTATTTCGCCGAGAGCCTGATCCCATGAGATTCGCTCCCACTCGCCTGCACCACGCTCGCCAACCCGCTTAAGCGGGTACATGGCCCGATCCGGACCATCGAGCGACTGGTTCCAGCACGTGCCCTGCATGCAGCCCATTGGATTGTAATCAGGCACACCCGGATCAATAGTCGGCAAAGTCCCTGATGGTTCTTCACGCACGATCTTGCCGTCCTTGACAAAGACGCGCATCGGGCAGTTTCCAGGATAACAGTCTGTGCAGTGCGTCCCCCACTTGACTTCATCAAATGTGATATTCTCTCTGTATCTGTCGTTTGAAGGTGAAGAGGCTGTGCGATCTTTTCTGATTGTTGACATGGTCAATCTCGATCCCTGGCTAAAAAATGATGTTGTCATGAAAACGCTGACGCTGTGTCAGTCTAATCTTCTCCAGTGATCTTTGGAAAGAACCAAATCAGCAGGGCGACGACCATAAAGGCCGAATGCCTCATCCATCACAACATGATATCACAATGGAAAACACTATGCTGTATGCGAATTATTATCAGTCTTGGTAAGTAGTGTTGCAGAGAAACTTTCCATCCGACGGCAGCGTGATGTCTACGACTTCAAATGCCTTTTTTGCCCCTTCCTTCCGGTCACCTGGCTATAATCAGGTCAGCTCTTCCAGACTCACCACCGAAGTCCTGCCGACTGACGTAAGGAGCGGAAAATGAAGAAGACAGATCTTCCTGAAATTGCCGGAGGCGGCCTCATTGCACGGCGGTCCTTTCTGGCAAGCGGGCTGCTGTTCGCCACTGCGGCGCCTGCCCTGGCCAGGACTGTTGACCCCGGTAACGCCACCATTGTGGACGGACGGCCTGACTGGATGACACAGCCTGGCGGCGACGGCGTAGCATACGGACTGCCCTCGCCGCATGAAGCACATGTGGTGAGACACGCAATCCCTTATATGGATGAATCAGTTGGTTTCGCGCCGTGGCACACGCCAATCGCAGCGCAGCAAGGGATCATAACCCCTAACGGCCTCCACTTCGCCGTTCATCACAATGGCCTCCCGGACATTGATCCCGAAGTTCACGAACTCATCATTCACGGGCTGGTGGACCGCCCCTTGCGCTTCACCATGGATGAATTGCTGCGCTATCCAATTGTCTCAAGCATCAGGTTTCTTGAGTGCGCCGGCAATACGGCGGCAAACGCCCTCTCCTTCACGCCATTGAACTTCTCGGTTGACGTGATATCAGGCCAGGTTTCCGGTGCGGAGTGGGCCGGCGTCCGGGTTGCTGATCTGCTCAATGAGTCCGGTGTCAAACCGGGCGGCAAATGGGTCATCGCCGAGGGTGCAGACGCTGGCTCTCTGACGCGTAGTCTGCCGCTCTCCAAACTCATGGATGATGCCATCATCGCGCTCTATCAAAATGGCGAACGGCTGAGACCCGCCCAGGGCTATCCGGTGAGGCTGTTCGTCCCCGGCTGGGAAGGAAATACTAATATAAAGTGGCTCCACCGGCTGGAATTGACCGATGTGCCAGCCTTTACGAGGGACGAATCAGGTCTTTATTCCGAACCCAGAAGTGATGGCACAATCGAACACTTTACCTTTCCCATGGGGGTCAAATCCGTCATTACGCACCCGTCCGGGCTTCAGACATTGCCCGAGAAGAAAGGTTT
This sequence comes from Alphaproteobacteria bacterium, assembly GCA_030614785.1. GTDB lineage: Bacteria > Pseudomonadota > Alphaproteobacteria > M2410 > M2410 > JAUWTJ01. The sequence continues at coordinate 24,574 of JAUWTJ010000012.1, forward strand.
CTACGAGATCTCGGGTCTGGCCTGGTCAGGACACGGACGGATTGCCCGTGTGGACATCTCCGCCGATGAAGGCAAGACATGGGCTCGCGCAGACCTTGATCAAACACCCATGGACAAGGCTCTTGTACGCTTTTCTCTTCCGTGGCGCTGGGATGGCAAGCCAACGACCCTCTTGAGCCGCGCCACAGATGAGATCGGAAACATCCAACCTACCCGCAAGGAGTGGAAGTCTCACTACGCAGCGCATGCGCACAATCACTATAACGCTATTCAATCCTGGAGAATAAAGAAGGATGGCGAAGTGGAAAACGTCTATGGGTAAGACAGCGGCCAGCTTCCTTCTAGCGATCATATTGGCAAGTCCATGGCCCGTATTTGCGCAGAATACAGAGGACACCCCGGTCAGGGGGTTCGGGACGCCTGTTGCGCAATCTGATATTGACCGGCTGTCCATCACCATTTTTCCGGACGGTCGAAACCTGCCGGAGGGGCGCGGAACAGTCCGGGACGGGAAGGCCCTTTATGCTGACAAATGTGCCGCCTGTCATGGGGCAAAGGGCAGAGAAGGTCCGGCCTCGCGCCTCGCGGGGTCAGACGGCTTCTTCAGTATTTGGGATCCCTTGCGCATCTTGCGCATCGCCAATAGCCCGATGCTCGTCAATTCGGCGGGCGCACAATGGCCTTATGCGACAACCCTGTTCGACTACACCCGCCGGGCGATGCCGCACGATGCGCCCAAGAGCCTGACCAACAATGAGGTCTATGCCCTTACTGCCTATATGCTTTTTCTGAATGATCTGGTGAAAAGGAATTTTATTGCCGACAAAGGGACGTTGGTCAAAGTTGAAATGCCGGGGCTCGCAAAATCCACTTCCGCCTGGGAGCACGAGCAGAACAATGGCAAGCATTAGTTTCACAATTACTGAGGTGCACCGCTCTCTATTACCTCATCCAGATATCTGAATTATACTAATTTAAGAAAGCACCTTTTGTGATCGTGTGGCAGAATATGTCTTCCGTAGCAGGATTGTTTGCATAGCAACAAAACTTCGATACTGTTATGGATGACCTTGAGGGTCGGCAGATCCTCCCGAGTTGAACCTGATGCAAAGAGTTGCATTCACAGACCGTCGTTCAATGGAGTTTAGTCAATGCTTGCCAGGGAACAATCGAACAGTCCGCGCGCAGCGATGTATCAGCTGCTGGAACAACCTTTCAAATTCCCGGATGCAGGACTTACAGAAACATTCATCTCAGGTGAATGGCAAGACAAACTGGGACATTGCGCGGCACAGACAGGGTTTGACCTGCCACACGAATCAAACCCTCGGCTGACGACCGGAACCAAGGAATACGAAGTCGAATTTATCAGTCTCTTCGAAGTCGGGATGGGCGGCGCGCCCTGCCCGCTCCATAGCGGTCACTATGAGCGGGACCGCATGAAAGCGATGGAGGAGACACTGCGGTTCTATCGGTTTTTCAATTATCAGCCGGACCGGTCGGCTGATCGATTCCCTGATCACATCAATTTCGAGTTGCAATTCATGGCGCTTTTGGCCGAAGCCGACGAAGAAGCTGCGACAACCGGCGGCGACATATTGTCACCGCTGCTTGCCCAGAGAGATTTCAGCATCCGGCATCTGGCTTCCTGGCTCCCCGAGCTCAGTCAGTTGATTGATCAGCAGACGAATATTGACTTCTTAAAAACCACCAGTCGCGTGCTGAGTGAATTTGCGCTTCACGACAGCGCGATACTTGAAGCCCGGGCGAGGGAAATGGAACCAGCCTGACTTAAACAATAATCCAGGGAGACAACCCAATGAGCAAGAATGCAGAAACGGGTACTTATCGCGGTATCGACGATATTTATCGCGAAAACTGGAAATGGGACAAGGTCGCCTGGGCATCGCACTGCATTGATTGCTATCCAGGAAATTGCCCCATGCGGGTTTATGTCAAGGACGGCATTGCATGGCGCGAGGAGCCCGCTGCGGTTTTCCCACAAATCGAAAAAGGCGTTCCCGACCTTAATCCCATGGGGTGCCAGAAAGGCGCCGGATGGACCCGCACCCTCTATGGCAAGGACCGGGTTCTCTATCCTCTGAAGCGCGTCGGCGAACGAGGCGAGGGAAAGTGGGAACGGGTTTCCTGGGATCAGGCGGCAACCGAGATAGCGGATGCGGTTCTCGATGCCGTGGAAGAAAAAGGGCCTGAGTCGGTCATCGCACCGTCGGGGTGCAACATGCATACCTGGGGCCTTTTGGGCCGACCGCTTTACATGGGCGGTATCGGCGGATTGACGATGGACGTCAACGCAGAGATGAACGACTTTGCGCCGGGCCACTATTTGACCTACGGGGCGTTCGATCCTGTCTCAAGCATCGACGACTGGTTTCACGCCGGAATTATCCTGATCTGGCATGCCAATCCCGTCTATACCAGAATCCCGCATTATCACTTTATTGCCGAGGCACGCTACAAGGGCGCGGAAGTCTACACGATTGCTCCGGACGCCTCCCCGTCCGCAGTACATGCTGACTATCACTATGGGCTCACGCCAGGAAGCGACGCAGCATTTTCTCTTTCCATGGCGCAGGTTGTGGTCGAGGAAGGTCTTGTCGATGAAACATTTGCCAGAGAGCAAACCGACCTACCGCTACTGATGAATCCTGAAACCAAATGCTATCTTCGAGAGTCCGAGATGGAAGATGGTGGCTCGGATGAGCAGTTCTATGTCTGGGATCTGAAGACAAAAGAAGCCATAAAAGCCCCAAGGGGTACGCTCTTCTGGGGCGATATTGAACCGGCTCTTACAGGAACATTCTCTGTCACGACCAACTCAGGGACGGTGGAACTCCAGACTGTTCTAACGCAGATGCTTCCCAGGCTGGAAAATTACAAACCGGAACTGGCGACAAAAATTTGCAATATTCACCCCGACGCCATTCGGGCTCTGGCGCGCAAGATTGCCTCCCGACGCACCAAAGTCATCTGTTCGCTTTCAAATGCGGGGAAACACTATCACGGCGATCTCATGGAACGCGCGCAGCTTCTGCTCTTCGGCCTGACAGGTAACTGGGGCAAGCAGGGAACCGGCGTGCAAGCCTGGACCGGTGCGTTCTTTGATGGCGCGATGACACTGGTCGCCAAACAATCGAAAGGCCCGGCAGAGCTCGCCATGATGCTCGACATGATTGATGCCGGCAATGCGGAGGCCCGTGCGAAGGACCCGACCCTGACCGAAGCAATGATCAAGATTGAGGCGGCCAAGAATTCAGACAATGGCGGAATGGTGCCACCGGTCTTCTTCTGGTATCGCCATGCCGGGTGCAAGGACAGCTGGCAGAAGAAGGAATGGCATGACCCGTCCATGAAACGGGAGTTTGACGAGTACTTCCAGGAAGCGGTGGAAAAAGACTGGTGGGCGGGCCAGGACTTTCCACGCGAGGAGCAAACACCACGCGTCCTGATCGAATGCGGTGGCAATGTCCTGAGACGCACCAGGGGCGGCAGCAAGATGCTGCTTGAGCACTTGTGGCCGGAACTCAACATGATTGTGTCGCTTGATATCCGCATGAGTGCGACCGGGCTGCATTCTGACTTCGTCCTGCCGATTGCCAATCAGTATGAAAAAATCGGTTTTGGCATCCCCAGCACTCATACGATGAACCTGACCTTTTGTGATCGGGCCATTGAGCCGCCGGGAGAGGCGGTCAATGAATACGAGGCCTTCAGGAGACTGTCCGAGAAACTGGAAGAGCGGGCAAAGGCGAGGAATTTCCAGCCCTATACGGACGCCCGGGGCGGCGAGCATAACCTGACCGAGTGCCACACAAAATTCACCCGGAACGGACAGTTCCTCGATGAGGATATGATGGCCGACGAGATGATCCGGGATACGGCATTCCTGGGTGCCATTCCGTCCAACGCCAGCCTCGATGACCTCAGAGAGAAAGGATATTATCGCTGGGAAGGCCTCGGCATTGCGGTTCGGGCTCATTCACAGGCGACAGATCCTGCCCCGGACGAGACTTTCGCGCCTTTCCGCAAGCATGTGGAAGGCGGAGAGCCCTGGCCTACTCTGTCGCGCCGGGCACAGTTCCTGATCGAGCACCCGTGGTTCATTGAAGCGGATGAGCACCTTCCCATTCACAAGGATCCTCCGCAAATCGGCGGCGACTACCCCTTCCAGGTGGCGAGCGGGCATAACCGCTGGAGCATCCACTCGCTCAACACCGCGAACCATCTGATGTTGGAGACACACAGGGGCGCACCGCACGTCGTGATCAATGATGAAGATGCTGCGCGCCTGAACATTGAGGACAATGAAGAAATCCGAATTTTTAATGACCAGGGCGAATATTTCGTTCCTGCCCTGATCTCACCCAGCGCTCAGCCGGGACAGATCGTCATGTATAACGGGTTTGACAATTATCAGTTCAAGGACTGGAAAGGTCCCAATGATGCCGAACCGGGGATGGTCAAATGGCTGCACATGGCAGGCGGCTATGGTCATCTCAAATACTATTCAATGAACTGGCAGCCCTGCGCGATTATGAGGAACACTCATGTCGGCATCGAAAAGATCAGCTAGCTAAAAGGAGTAAACGATTATGACTTCTCAGAATCGTCAAATAGCCATGGTCTTTGACCTGAACAAATGTATCGGCTGCCAGACTTGTTCCGTCGCCTGTAAAGTGCTGTGGACCCGCAATGAAGGCACCGACTATCAGTGGTGGTGCACGGTCAACACCGTCCCCGGGCAAGGCAGCCCGAAGGGGTGGGAGGCTATGGGCGGCGGCTACAAGGACGACACGCTCACGCTCGGTAAGTTGCCGGAGCGCTCCGAGTTTGGCGGCGGCTGGGACTTCAATTACGACGAGGTCTTCTACGGCAAGGGCAAAGGCGCAGGGGGGGGCCAGGTACCGCTGCGGGTCAAGGGCGAACAACCGACCTGGGGGCCCAACTGGGATGAAGACCAGGGCGGCGGCAAATACCCGAATAGCTACTATTATTACTTGCCCCGGCTTTGTAATCACTGCACGCGGCCAGCCTGTGTCGAGGCCTGTCCGTCAAAGGCCATGTACAAGCGCCCCGAGGATGGCATTGTGCTGAGAGACGAGGCGAAGTGTGAAGGGTCGCAGGACTGCGCCAAAGCCTGTCCCTACAAGAAGATCTTCTTCAACCACGAGCGCGGTGTCAGCCAGCACTGCATTATGTGCCTGCCGCGCATCGAGGACGGTGTGGCGCCTGCCTGTGCCCGCCAGTGTCCGGGCCGCGCGGTCTTTGTCGGCTTCCTTGATGACACGTCCGGCCCGATCCACAAGCTGGTCAACGAGTGGAAAGTAGCCATGCCACTGCATCCTGAATATGGCACAAAGCCCAACATGTATTATGTCCCGCCGATCGGTCCCAAACCGATCAACGCGGATGGATCGATTGATGAGGACACCAACCGCATTCCTGACGCGCTGCTGGAAGAACAGTTTGGCCCCGATGTCCATCAGGCGCTGGCGACACTCCAGGGCGAAATGGCCAAAACCCGTGAAGGCGGCAAGTCCGCCCTGATGGATATTCTGATTGCCTATCAGTGGAAGGAGCTGTTCTCCGAGTTCACCGTCGACCCGGTCGATGTTGAACAGGAGGGCCAATAGCGCACAGACGTATTGGCCTTCCATTCCGGCACGCGAAGGAACTGTACGCCTTCCGACGCAGGAACAGCCGCGTTTTTGGTTATCTCGGCATCGGCCCGGGGAACCGCGCGGCCAACCATATTCATACGCTTTTCAAGCGGATCATCCGGCAAGGTCAGATGATTGACCGGAAGAAAGGTAGACAGGTCATTCAATGGGCGACCTATATGCCAAAGTCATCGAAAGCAATTCGATTTGGTGAAACGCCCATCTCATCCAACGCTTCTTTCACAGCGCACAACATAGCGGTCGGACCGCATACATAAAAGGAGCAGCGCCCCAGATCTGGATGACTGTCTAATAGTCGCTCTTTCAAAACTTGACTTATAAAACCCGTCATACCATTCCAGGTCTCATCATCTTGTACATCAGAAAGAGCAACGTGAAACGAGAAGTGGTTATGGCGGTCGGCCAGAGATTCCATTTCCTCTTTATAAAGAGTGTCACTAGTCGTCCGGGCACCATACCAGAATGACATGCGATTGGTCGACCCCCGCATTTTCAATTGATCCACAATCATTGACCGCAGAGGGGCCATGCCCGCACCGCCGCCAACAAAGATCATGTCATCACTATCTTCTCTTATCGCAAAATCACCGAAAGGCCCCCGCAAAGAAACCGAATCTCCGGCTCTTAATCCGGCGAGATATGCGGAGCCTATCCCAACCGGAACACCCGGAATGTCGGGGTTTGGCAATGCCAACCGCACGTTCAATAGCAGCTCGCCATTCATTTCGCTCGGCGCATTGGCGATCGAATAGGCCCGGCGAACAATCTCATCTGTTCCAAATTGAACCGGCACTCCACTTTCTAGCCAGAAATTCCGAACGACTTCAGGAATGGGCAACTGATCAAGCGACGATTCAAAGACAGGGACTTCAATTTGCAAATAGCTACCCGCGCGGAAATCCAACGTTACTTTTCCAGAAAGTGCAAGTCGGATCTCACAGATATAAGGAGTCACAAAGCGAGTGCGAGCAACCGTCGCATAAAAAGTTGGGCTATTGAGCAAACCATGTGGAAGTGTAATGGTAGCATCAGCATCGATTCGGTGTTGGCAGGCCAAGCGATAGCCTTGCTGCAATTCAATGTCTGGAATTTGACGTCGATCGGCCGGGGATATTTTGACACCCGAGGAAATGCGAACACGGCAGAGGCCGCAGTTTCCTCCGCCGCCGCACGAAGAAGGCAACGCGTATCCCTCAGCGGCCAACCCCTGAAAAAGGGTTATCGTCGAGCGCATGTATACGGTCTTGTTCTCTGATCCTTCGTTTTCAAGAATTTTAAATTTATGCCGCAGATTGCGTTTCCGAAAATTACTCACCAGAGCAAAATCTTCACGCCTGAAGCTGTCCCACCAAAGGATCAGACCGGTGGCCCCCAACCACAACAAAATCAAAGCCGTCGTGATGACCAGAACATTGTTGAAGTTTGAACGGCCAGTATAGTCCATGATATGAAGCATCCAGACGAAATCGAAAATACGCCAATATGTATTGCGCCGTTCCAGGACCGCTCCGTCCCTTGCAGAAATGTAGAGGCTGGTGTTTTCACGATCATCGTAATCAACTTTCCAAACCGGGGCTTGGCGGCGCCGAATGGCCAGTGTCACCTCATCAAGCCTTTGTACTGCCGCAATAGCGCCCGGGCCGGAATAGTCTGCAGCGGCAAGCTTTCGCGCCAGAAGTTCATCAATTGAGATGACAAGGCCGGTCCCTGCGTCTTCAAGATGGACACCTTCTGTTGTCACAACCCGATAGACCGTATGGCCGTCAAACGTTGCAAGACTTATCGATTCGATTGACGCTTCAGGCGGTGAGCCAATCTGTAAAGAAGTTCGATCAACCATCTTCGATGTCCAGGAAATCGACGTAACCGGAGGAGCCAGACGTCGAAAGTGATCTCCCCGAACAAGGTCATGCGGCAAAAGCCCCATTACTAATCCACTTAACATCCATAGGAAAAGCTGGAGCCCTAGAGTGATAGCTATCCATTTGTGAATAGACCGAATGGAGCTCATGAACGCTCTCCAGCCAAACGTCCAGCACTTTGGCCCTGATTGCGCTTCTTTGAGCTAAAGCTATAAAATGCCAGCCAAAGTCCAAATATCGACATCAGAAACCCTGTGAACGCCGCGACGCGGAAGAGATTATTATTCACATCGTTTCGCTCATCATAGTCCATGATGTGAAGCATCCATACGAAATCAAATACCCGCCAGAAGGTGTGGCGACGAGTGACCAGATGGCCTTCATCCGGTGAAATGTAAAATGTTGAACTCCCAAAATCATCAAAACGGATTTGCCACAGCGGCAAGGTCCGTGTCTGGATTTCTGTTGGTGGTGGATTTTCCCCCGTGAGCAGAACCGCCTCAAGAACACTTTGATCACGTGTGTAATGGTATTGCGCAATCGCCACGGCATCCTCCCGGCTCAACGGAGAGCGTTCCTTGCCGGTAATCGCGTCAACCAGATGCCCGCCCTCGGGTTCCTTGATGCGGTAGTGCGGTTGGCCCATCCATGTGGCAAGTGTAATGCGGTGAGCATCTGGAAACCGCCTCTGAATGTCAGCGAAGGACTTCAATGCAGACAGATCCTCAGGTAGCGGTTCCATCATGTTTTGAACAAGGTGGTCACCATGAATAAAATCCAGATCGATCACGACCATATACACACCGCCCAACAGCCAAAACAGGGCCTGCACGCCAATCACAAGGGATAGCCACTTATGCCATTTGCGAACAGTGAATACAAAATTGGTCGTCATGCCTGATCTCTCTCTTAGAAAATTATCGAATTTCGAAGATCAAAGTTGACCCGCCGGATTCGTAATCCAGAATGTCAACGTCCACCAGAGGGGTCATGTGAATGAGGACCATAATAAGAGAAATGGCAGGGACTTTTAATCGATTCATCAGTTCGTCCAAATCAATGTAACTTCAAAACATTAGTTGAAAAACGGGCGGACCGACGCCCGCCCGAACTTGTTACAACCCTGAGATTACTGCAAGCGGTAGGTGAAACGAACATAGCCGCGACGACCAAGAAGGTCATATGTCATCGTATCTGTGTTCGCATCTGTCCAGCTGGAGACGTACGGAGCGTCTTGCTGGAACAGGTTATCGATACCGGCACTGATACGTACTTGATCAGAAACGCGGTAGGAAAGCTGGGCGTTGTTATAGAACACAGCGTCCATGTGTGATCCCGCGCCGGTTTTTGCACTGGTGTCATCTGCCGCTCCGATCATCTGGATTGAATAATTGCCAGACCACCTCTCGCCTTGTGTTGACCACGTCGCCAGCGCCCGCCATTCCGGGTACCCGCCGCTACAGCAACCAATATGACCGGCAATTTCTCGGGCTGCATCTCCTTCGAAATCCACAGCAGAGTACTCTGACAGATAGGTAGTCTGGAGGTCCACTGAATGCGACATGCCCTGGGCATCGAATTTGTAGACAATGCCTACGTCAATTCCCGACATGACCTCGGTGCCAGTATTGGCCTTTTGTGTGGACAGAAAATTGACCTCACCACCAAGGGAATCCCGGGTGTGGTGAGCCGCCTTGCAGAACTCATGGGACAATCCGGAAGAATTGTAACAAAGCGCCAGCTTCGTTGTTCCGGGTGTGGAGCGGATTGCATCTTCAATTTCGATATCAAAATAATCAATCGTAATTGACAGTCCATCCAGCGGTTCGGCCACGATACCGACCGTAAAGGAAGTGGCGGTTTCTGGCTCAAGATTTGGATTGCCGCCTCGATCAGTACTGATGGTTGAGCTTGTCTGAACATAGCCCAGAGGAACGCCCGCTGCCTGACAGTTCAGGTAAAGGTCATCTGTTGCACTGCCAAGATCCCATTGGTGACACGGATCGACCGTTGGCATGTTCCCTTCCGAGACGCCGCTAAACAAATCCGGAACATTTGGAATACGAAATGCTGTGGTGTAAGTGCCGCGAACCTTGAACATATCATTGACGCGCCAGTTCAGACCAACCTTGTAGGTGTTGTCACCATCAAAACGGTCATATTCCGACATGCGAACCGCAACATCAAGATCGACGGCCTCGGCCATTTCTACATTTGCCAGCAGGGGAATATGAATTTCACCATAGATTTCCTTGGACTCAATTACACCGGAAATTGGATCATCCTGATTGCCAAGGGCCAACCCGGCAACGCTCAATGAATCCGGCGTACGCCAGCCTTTTTCTTCACGCCATTCAGCGCCAACAGCGACACCGACTGTGCCCGCAGGTAATTCAAAAACATCACCGTATACATTACCACTAAGGCCCATTTGCGCGTTGCCGCCAATGCCAGTCTCGGTAAACACAATGTAGTCGAGAACCTCCTGCGTCACGTCTCCATAGCCAAACAGGTCGGCACAGGGAATGCCAGGCTGAATATCACATACCAGCACATCGAGAGTCTCGGAGAGACGACCCATATTGATATTATTCAGGACAGCATCTGAACCGGTGTTGCGACCCCAGTTAAAGGCAGTGTCAAAGCTCCAATTGTCGTTGATAGCACCTTCAAAGCCGGTCACAACACGGAATGTATCGGTCTCTTGCTCAAAATATCGAGCACCGTTTTCCAGGAGCCTGCGACTACGCATTGTAAAGTCGATACCAGTCGGGTTGGTTGGGTGGTCCCAGGCAAAGTCGATCCCTTTCAATGTCGCAGGCGATGCGGGCTGACTGGACCAACGCTTGGTATACATGAGCTCTGCAAACAGATTGACAGAATCTGTAACAGCAAACGACCCTAGTGTAGAAAAGCTCAAACGCTCCATGGGATTGGAAGCATTGAAGTATTCATTGTAATTGAAGCCGTCTGTCGCACTATCATATATAGCAAATGCCTCTCCATCTCCGCCCAGGATCTGATTGAAATTGATGCGTGTAACGATAGGCGTGACGGCCCCTCCTGGCAAAGTATAACCCGCAGGAACATTACCGTTCCCACCAATGGTGTGTGAACTGAGGAAGTTACAGTTTCCACCAGGTGACTCCGGACACGGAGCCCGACTATCGATCCACATGGGAGCTGCTCGGTTATCCTGATAACTCATATTGACCATCAGATGGCCTTGATCACTGTTGGCCCCCCAGGTCACATCAAGCAGGAGTTCCTCGCCGTCACCCTCATCGGTCGTTCCAAGTTTCAACTCGGCTTCGAGTCCGTCAAAACTGTCTTTTGTTATGAGGTTGACAACACCAGCGATCGCATCTGCGCCATATGTTGCCGAAGCACCGTCTTTCAACACTTCAACCCGAGAAATCAGAGACATTGGGATCATCGACAAGTCGACAGCGCTATTCGCGCCAGTACCACCAAAAACCACACGGCGGCCATTTATAAGGACCAACGTTCTATTGATACCCAGCCCTCTCAAATTGATTTGTGGGGTGCCCCAACCATTGGAAACCCAATAAGCACTGGTTGAATTACCGCCAAACCCGGCTGCAGCTGGCATCCGCTGCAACAAAGTTTCAAGATTGGTAATACCACTGTTTTCGATATCCGTTTCACTCAATACCGTCACCGGGCCAACACTTGTAAGATCAGTCCTTTGGATGCGGCTACCGGTTACCAATATTTCTTCAATAGAATCTTGTGCAAGCACCGGACCTTTACTGATGGTTAATGCGCTGGTTGATAGCGCCATAGCCAAGATTAATTTTCTTTTCAACATCTTCTATTCTCCATGATTTTACCCTAGCCAGATCCGATCCTCAGGAATCGAACCCGCCTCTAAGTTCCCTTTGCAGTAATTTTTGTTAATTTGATAAGCGAAAAACTTTGGATCTACCAACACCCCTCTGTCGCAACGGATGCAGGGCTGTATAGACAGCGTTAGAAATGATCACGGATGATAATTTCAAAAAGGGACGCGTGTTTGCGTAGCGAGCGCCGTCAGGCGCACCACAGATATCTCTAATGGACATGGTTTTATTCTCAGGTTTGACTTTGTTGGATTAAGACATACTGCGTGCCACCGAAGGTCGGCGTGCACTGGCAGAGTCAGATAAGGTCAGACGTTGAGAGAAGGAGGAGCGCGAGGACGGGCAGTCGGGTTAAATGCAGCAGGCCGCGGCGCGAGGCGGTCAACCGGCATGGCAACCAGGACTGTATATCCCTGGCCGACGGCAACAATGGTTGGCGCGTCAGGCGCGAGCGGTGCCCCCGCAAGCGCAAATGCACATCCCGAACCTGATTGATCCTGATCAGGATGGTGCTGCTCCGGCTCAAAAGGGTTCACCCAGTCCGGCGGCAAGCCATTGCCATTTTGTTGGCACAGATAGATCCCGACCTTACCAGTGTCCGGATCAGGGCTCATCATGTAACCGGCAGGGACAATAGCGCGCAAGGCAAAGGCAGCCAGGGCGAAAATCACCAAAACCTGCCGTATTATTCCCGAATTACGCATCAACCGGATCATCTGGCCTCCAATAGAGCCACAGTAGCCATGATACCCCTGCCAAGTGCAGACGACAAGTTGTCACGCTTGATAATTCGCACGGCCAGCCAGCCATTCACAGGATCAAGCGTCCGTCGGTGCGCGTCCAGTCCTTGACGAAGGCGCCAATAAATTGTTTCAGCGCCGCGTGACCGGAAACCGGCGCGGCCGGCATATTGTAGTAGGTTCCGTCTTCTGTGAAATAGCCGACGAGCTCGTCGACATCGAGACGCGACCAGGCTTCGATGAATTTCTTTATGATTGCAACATTGTCAGTCATTTGGCTTTCCCCTGATTTGAGCTATCGAGTTCAAAGACAACGCCCACGACACTTCGAGCCTTGCTTGCCGGGGCCTGCCACAGACTATATCCAAACACACTGATGATGCAATCCAACGGGAAGCAGGGTGTTTCAAGCAGAGCCGGACAGCTTTTATAATCTCGACGATGCAGTGGCCTGCCCGCACTTCAGCCTCGCCAGATCACTTGGATGTCGAGCAGTGACCAAGTTCATGCTCCACGTGGCATTCCAGCAGGCGGGCCAGCTGATCATAGGGCTCGATGTTCACGGTGTGAAGTTTATCTACAATGCCTTTTACCAGTGGAACAAGGTGTCGATCCAGAAAGTCATATTGTCCGCGTTGCAGGGACAAGACATCCTCTTGCCTCACAGCGATCGATTCCAGATGGCTGAGATACTGCATAAAGTCCAATTCCACCAGAAGTGAATCCGGCCAATGGACATTGTCACTGTTTTTTAGATCAAGTCCGAAATGCTCATAGAAACGAAACAGCTCCTCAAACAACTCGTTTGCAACGGCGCGCGTGTAGGCTCTTTCGTGAAATGACACCGCCGGATTACCGACTTCAAAACTGGATGAATAGACCTGAGCCAGTCCTTTGAAATCTCCGCCGCCTTGAAATCTATGTTTATCCAGGTCCAGCCCGCAGGTCGACAACACCTCGCTGGATGGCATGGCTCTGAACGATCCTTCAGCCAAAGCGTCCAACCAGACTTCACGTGCCGGTGGACCGAACCATGTTGCGAACAGTCGATACGCCTGGGCTCGCGTCTCTGGCCGTACCTTTGTTATAGTTGCAGCCACATCAGGCCTCAATTTCCAACGGTTCCCATTCAACCGAAACAGATTTTTGAGCTGACCGGTCATCATTGCCGCCATCCCAGACAGCAAATGATATACCTGCGACTTTGTCGGGAGCAAAGCTGACCTGCCGATCGGAGAACATCCCTGCACGTAAAGCTCTTTGAAAAACTACTGACCAACGGCCGTTCTCATGGACCGACGCCACTGACAACCCGAGTTCTTTTCCCGAGCGGCGCTGACTGCTTCCAAACCCGTGAGCGATGACGTCAAACGGCTCTGCCATATTCGCCCGCCAGAACCAGGCATTGACCGGGTTTTTCTCGTCGCCCATGGTCATGGGGTCAGCCTGATCAGTGAGCGGAAACAGCACTGCAACCCCGTCGACGAATTGATCCAGATCCCTGATCTCATCATTGCGGGTCTTGTCTTCCCAGGACAGATGCACCGAAATCTTCTTGCCATTATGCGCGATCCGGCTTTCAATCTGGTCGACCTTGCCGTGCTCCGTACTCATAGCCATGAAGGTAGAGAGGTGTTCAACCATCGTGATTGGTGTCGGGACCAGATCGAACTGCCCGGCTCCGGATTGACCCCACAGCTCGTTATGTGGATCAAGGAAGTGATCAGACTGTTTATTGATATAGGGTACTTTCATCTGTCTTGCCTCCCTCAAACCGGATGGTTCGTGAATTCAGCGAACCGGTCCTGCCATTTGCGACTGATCAGAAGATCCATGAGCGCGGAGTCGCCGCCGCTCTTTTTCTTTTCTCTTTCTGCCAGCAGGATTGCCAGAGCCTTGTGAACTTCCTTGCCAAAATAACTCTCCAGAACTGAATCCGGTATGCGCATCTTGTCGGTTAGCTCATCATCACTGTCAAAAGCCCAGGGCGACATTGGTGGCACGTAAAAGACATTGGGCGACGTGCCATATTCAGGATGGAGCGGGATCGCAACCTTGTATTTCTCCACCAGTTTGTGCACCAGGCTATTCTCGTCATCAAGAAAACCCATTGCACGCGTCCGGCCAGGGCACTGACGATTGCAGGCGGTGGCGATCCCCTTGTCGAGGCGAGGGAAGCACTCGATGCATTTTTCGCTTTTCTCTTTTGCCGGATTGAAAAAGACCATCTTGTAAGGACAGGCAGCAACACAATGTCGATGCCCTTCACATTTGTCCTGGTCGATCAGGACGACGCCATCTTCGCGCTTGTAAATGGCGTTTCTGGAACAGGCATCCACGCAGGCCGGGTGGCTGCAGTGATTACATTTGCGCGGCAGGTAGAAAAAGTAGGGATTTGGCCACTCGCCCTTGCCCTGATCTTCATCCCAGTTATAGCCCCACTCCGGTGACCCTCCGAGGGCCGAAGTCGGTTCCAGCTTTCTATTTTGGGCATTTCCTTCGTTGAACACTTCTTGATGATTGAACGTGAACGCGTCTCCGCAATCGACCAGTGACGGCAAGTCTCCCGGCTGCGGGTTTCCACTCTTGTCATAACCGCCGCCCTTCTTCTCAAAGTCGCGGGGATATAGAGCCCCTGGCGCTGTCGCGACACTCATCCAGCGCATGTGGTGTGCGTCGTCGCGCTCGGTCCACAGGTTCTTGCAGGCTACAGTGCAAGACTGGCACCCCATACATTTGTTGAGATCAATGACGGTCGCAATCTGACGATCCGACTTCATCAATTCCTGTTTTGTGGGAATGGACTTGTTCAACATTTTCATTTCATGCCTCCTTCACTTTTTCAATATCGACACGAATAGCCCGATCACTGGTTGGGTTGGGACTACCTGTTGATGAGTGAAAGCGACACTGGGTGTAGTTCATGGCCAGCTGGGTAGGCTTCGGCAGTCCAATGGTCATCACATCATGGGATTTCCAGTCCTTGAACTGATAGGGCTCCCACATATAGGTAACCACCTGATCCTTGCCGACGGCTGCAGACAGAGAAACCATCAGCTCGGACTCGTCGTAGTCATTGAACATGCGCACCTGATCCCCGTCCGCTATGCCTTTTTCTCTGGCAACCTGATCATTGAGAAAAACCACTGGCTGTCCGCGGTGCAATTTCATGAAGTGAGGATTGGCCAGATGCAGCGTATGCACAGAGATCCGCGGATGCCCGCCGACGAGCCGGAACGGGTGATCCCCCCCGATGGGCGGGGTGTCTTTATGGACCGGCAGGGCTTCTCCGGCTTCGATGAACCATTCGTGATCCATGTAGAACTGCGCCCGGCGCGTATGCGTTGGATAGGGCAGTTTTTTATCGACATGCCAGCCAAGCGCATAGTTTGGCTTATCTGTGTGCCAGTCACTTGCACCGGTATGGCGTTGCAAGCCATCCCCAAGAGAGGTAATGCGAACCTGCCCTTCCTCCTCAAATTTCTCCAACGTGTAATCAGGCGGGAAGAGACCTGTTGCAGCATTGTAGGCAACAAATTCACGCACTACATCTTCATTGTCGTTCAGCTCACCATCAAGGGTGAAGCGGCGCTGCAGATCACTGTAGAGTCTGGGAACACCCGCACGGTCAACAAATTGTGTCATGCCGCGCTGCGCGGCCCGCTCGGCTATCTTGCCCATAAGGTCCCGGTAGATCTCCCATTCGGAAAGCGCTTCCCCTGGTGGATCAACGGCCTTTTGCTGCATCGACTGATAGGGATAGTGGGCAAAGACCATGGTGGTATCGGCCTTCTCGTAGTACCAGGCAGCGGGCAGCAAAATATCGGAAAAGGCAGCTGAGGAGGACATTCTCGTCTCAATCGTGAAGATCATCTTCGCCTTGGGCCACAGCTCTTCAAGATACATCCTTGCGCCGCTGCGCTGACGACGCATAGGGTTGTGGCACTGATACATGAGCACCTGGGGCTGGGCCGCCGGATCGCATTTGTAGATCGGGTCGATGTAACCTTTTTCCAGTCCCTCACTCAGATACTCACCGAATGTTTTGGACAAGGCAGGATCCTGCCACTCCTTTTTATCCCAGAGTTTCTTGTAGCCGGCATATTGATACATCCAGATCGCAGGCGGAACCGAGCCTGATTTTCGCTGTGACATGACCGCCAGCGCCAGATGCACATCTTCTTCAGAGGCATCGGGGTCCTGTGACTTCACCATGTGAGTCACCTGCTGCAGGATCTGTTCTCTTTCAGCCTGAGATCCCTGGGCAATTGTCTTGTCTGTGCCGCCGACATGCCCCACATGATCAATCATCATCAAAAAGTTGTTGAAACCCGTGCCCGGCTTGCCCCAGTTGCCACTCAGACCAAGAACGAGGATGGCCGCGCGCTCCATCAGATCGCCGTGATAGCTCTTGGCAGAGGAGAAGCCGTTATAAAAATGCGTGCGTTTGGTCGCAATTTTGCGGGCCAGTTCTCGAATAAGCTTCGGCGTGACGCCGCACTTCGGACTGGCCTTCTCCGGCGTATAGTTGGCGCCCAGCTCTCTTTTCAGTTTTCTGAAAACGGTCTCGACCTGGGTCGTGGACCCGTCTTTCAACGGCACCCGCAAATCAGCGTCCAACTCTGCCTGACCATCGTATTTGAGTTTGTCCCGCGGCGCTTCGGCAACTTCTTCAAGGCCTGAATCATAGAAATAGAACTGATCCGGTCTCCCGCCGTCGACCTCCTGGGCGGACAGAAATTTACCATTGTCCCGGCGCACCAGAATTGGCAGGTCTGTCTGTTCCAGAACGAAGTCCGGATGATAGATCTCCTCGTCGATCATGACCTGGGCAACGGACAGCCACAAAGCAGCATCCGATGCCGGCAACACGGGGACATGGATATCCGCATGGATTGTCGATGGATTATAGTCAGGGTTCACCAACACCACTTCAGATCCATTGTAGCGAGCCTCGGTAATGAAGTGATACATGGGAGGCGCAGTGTAGGACCAGTTGGTGTTGGAGAAGATCAGCACTTCGGCATCAAACATGTTGTCCGATGTCATACCCATACGCATCTTGCCGAAAACCTGGGCAACGCCCTTCAGGTCATCCCCGATCGCAACATTTGTATCGGGACTTATAGCGCCGAGTTGGTTGCCAAACCGTCCGGCACCCGCTGTCGCAACAGAACCGGCGTGCAAATGTGGTGCATCAATGTGAAAACCGGCACTGCCGATCTCCTCGTGAGCATCAAGGATGGCGTCGGCCACTTCGCTCAACGCTTGGTCCCAGGAAATACGTTGCCATTTACCCTCGCCGCGCTCACCGGCTCTCTTCATCGGGTAACGTAATCGCTCTTCGCTGTAGAGAAGATTATGAAACGCGCAGCCTTTCTGACAACCCATGGGATTATAGTCGGGATACGCCTCATTGGATGCGTCAGATCGCGCATTTTGCTCCTCGCGCCATACAACACCGTTTCGAGTGTAGACGCGAAAAGAACAGGCGGCCGGAAGACACTGATTATTGTGTGAGCCCCAACTGACCTTATCCCACTGCCACTCTTTGGCGTAGATGTCTTCCCTGGAGCTGTAGTCGATATTGGCCTTGCCGCTGACAAGGTTTGAGATGAAGGACGGCGAGGCACATCCACTCAGGCTCGTCAGTGATAAACCGGCGGCCCCGCCACTCAACTTGAGAAAGTCCCTGCGGGGTAACGTTGCAGTCTCTTTTGCCATTACATTGCCTCCTTGATGGATCTGCACTTGTAATTTCGAGAGTTTTTGAGAATGCCACGCATTCTTATTGATAAAACTATCAATAAGAGAATGAGCGCTATTGATAGCCTTGTCAATCCTGGATCTGATGGAGTGTGACGGCGGATACCGCAAAATCCCGCTGCAAGAGCTCACAGATTTTCGAAGACGATCACTTTGTCCATGACCCGGGCGTTCCTACCCCTGACGGTCCATGAAGTCCGCCAACGCTTCGTTGACCGTATCGGGCTGATCGATATTGGCGGCGTGGCCAGCGCCGCTAATTTCAATCTTCCTCGCGCCGGGAATCTTCGCAGCCATATAGTCGCAAGCTGCGTGGAAAGGTTTGTCTTCCGAACCAACAATAATCAGTGTCGGGACTTTAATATTCGGTAGCGATTGAATGACGCGATCGTCTTTCTGCTTCAACATGCCCTCGGCCGCACGAATGAGACCTTCGGCAGAGCGGTGAACACTGGATGCCATTTCCACGCTGCGACTCTTGAGCGCCTCCAGTCCTTTTTTGATATAGTTCTGCTTCGTAAGTTCAGCGGTTTCGTTCCATGCGGCGCGCGCCTGATCGCTCTTGTACCCGGGTCCTGTATCAAAGATAACAAGGGCTTTGACCCGTTCGGGACAAGCCAGATAAAAGGCAAGAGACATATAGCCACCAAGGGAGAGACCACCGATTACAGCTTCATCATGCCCGAGGTGGTCGAGCAGAGCGGCCATATCTTCAACCGTAGCGGCCTCCGAGTATTCTTCCTGTTCTTCCGGATAATCACTCTGACCGTGGCCACGCATATCCCAGGTAATCAGGGAATGGGTCCTGGTGATGGTTTCGATCTGCGGGTGCCACATCCGGGACGTCGCCGAATAGCCGTGGCTCATCAGGAACGGCGGGCCTTCACCATGGACTTCATAGTAGATTTCGACACCATCACGATTGAGCTTCGGCATTTATTGTCTCCCTGTATTAACAGCCATCCTCTGAGGTCAACGACTGACTAGCCTGTCAGGCCCGTGTCCCTAAAAGGTTCCTGGCGATGACCCAGCGATGGACCTCGGACGGACCATCATAGATCCGCATGTTGCGCACCACGCTCGCCATCAGGTGCAGAGGCATTTCCTTGGTCATACCCATTGCTCCGAAGGTTTGCATGGCGTTGTCGACGACCTCCCAGGCCATCTCGGTCGCATAGACCTTGCACATGGAAATCTCGGACCGCACGGACTGCCCCTGATCGAGCTTCCATGCGCAATCATAGACCATCAGGCGACAGGCATGGATCTTCATGGCGGCATCAGCGACCCACCATTGAATGGATTGTCGCTCGGACAAGGGCTTGCCGAAAGTCACGCGCTGCGGCGCAAACTCGCAAATCATATCGAGGGCGCGCTGGGCGATGCCAATGCACCAGGACGCCATTTCAAGGCGCCGGGTCGACAGGCGCACCTGCATTGGCGCAAATCCGTTGCCCTCCTCACCAAGCAATTTCCAGCCCGGGACACGGCAATCCTCAAGCGCGATCTCGTATGTTGTTGCACCGCCGATCATGGGGATCTTTCGAAGGATGTTGAAGCCTGGTGTACCCTTGTCCACCAGGAAGGCGGACATGCCGCCACGCGCGCCCTTCTCCTTGTCAGTGACAGCCATGAGGATTGTGAAATCGGCTGCTGCCGCGCGGCTCGTCCATATCTTGCGGCCATTGATGATCCAGTCATCGCCGTCCCTCACCGCGCGCGTGATCATGCCCGCCGGATCTGCGCCGGCGCCAGGCTCTGAAATACCAATGGCGCTGATCGTCTCGCCGCGCACATAGGGGGCCAGATAGGCTTCGCGCTGCCTGTCGTTGACCGCCACCTGCAGCATTCGCAGGTTGGGCGAATCAGGCGGCAAGGTGTAGGGCGTGATCGTACGACCCATCTCTTCGTTAACGCCGATCATTGCGACAGCGGGTAAGTCTACACCGCCGACATCTTCGGGCGCATCAAGTCCCCAAAGACCCAGTTCCTTTGACTTTGCGTCGATCAGGTCCATCTCTTCTTTGGTAAGGTAGATCCCTTCGCCACCCGCATCACGCTCGAGCACGCGGGCCTCCAGCGGCATGAGTTCGTCGTCAACAAAACGGCGGACCAGATCCTTGAGCATGCGATGCTCTTCGATGAGTTCGAAGTCCATATCCAGCGTCTCCCACACTAACAAGGTTCGAGATGAGTGAAGTGCATATGGCCTCGGCGCACGCCACCTGCTCTGGTTGATACAATTATCCGGAAAAGAGTGGGCACTATTGATGGTCTTGTCAATAATCCCGTTATAAGGTGATTACAGGGGCAACCGTTGAAGATTGCAATGTGCAAGCAGGACTGATGAGCAAGAAACAACACAAGAAGAGACTTCCCCCGGAGGAGAGAAAGAAACAACTCCTGGATATCGCTGTGGAGGTTTTCGCTGATCGGGGTATCAGCGTTGCCCGCCATGCCGAAATTGCCGAGCGGGCCGGTGTGTCGGTCGCGACCATCTTTTTCTATTTCCCCACGCGGGAGCTGCTCGTCGACGCGGTGTTGAGTGAAACGGAGCGCGTCTTTGACGAACTGCCCCGGGTGATTGATATCGATCCCGAAATTCCGGCAATCAGGCGGCTATTGTTGAGCTTCATCGCGTATATCGAGAAATACCCGAGCCACTCACGCATACTCTTTGAGTGGAGCGCGTCAATTCGCGATGACGTGTGGCCCAGATTTCTGGAGTTTCAGGATCAACTGATAGAAGGCATGGCGAATCAAATTATAGAGGAGCGTATTGAGCAGCCTGCAGAGGGCGCGGCTACACCTGAAGAGATTGCCAGGTTGCTCATGGGAGTAGCCTACACACTCTATATCATGAAGTTTGCGGGGAAACCGGATCAGGATATAAACAGATTTCTTGAAGGATTGGTCGGGACGCTGGGCTGAAGGTGTCCAGATCAAAAATGTCAACTCTCGGGAGAAACCATGAAGCTTCCATCGCTCAATCTCTATCGGCATTTTCTGGATGGTATACCAGTGTATCTGGCCCGTCACTACTGGTGGGCCTATCTATGGAGCGGCGGCGTCTGGTTATTCGACCACCAGCCCATCATTAACGCCATCCTGTTTGGTCAGTACAGAAAGTTGATGCGGGCAACCATGGCGAGGCTACAGACTGCGCCGGACGGGAATATCCTGCAACTGACCTGTGTCTATGGTGAACTGACGCCGAAGCTTATCGATGTGGTATCGCCGACACCGTTGCATATTGCCGATGCGGCGCTGGTTCAACTCAACCTGGCAAAAAGCAAGGCGCCTGAGGAAAGTGCCCTACTCGCGGCAAGAATGAACGCCGAGCACCTGGCCTATCGGGACGACAGTTTCTCCACTGTGGTATTGTTCTTCTTGCTGCATGAACTGCCGCCAGAAGCCCGCATGAAAGTTTTGACGGAATGCATGCGCGTCATACCCGTTGGTGGCACCTTGCTGGTTACAGAATATGCCCCGCTGCCAACAAGACACTTGCTCTATCGCTTTGTCCCAATCCGGTGGTTGACGACCACCCTGGAGCCCTTTCTTGGCAGCTTTTGGAAGGATGACCTCCCCTCCCAGCTGAATGAGTACGGACAAACATATACCAAGGGCGTCCTCACAGTGTCAGATGAGAGAATTTTCTCTGACTTCTACCGGGTCACAGAATTCAAGGTCGTGCCGGGCGGATCGTGAGAGACAACGTCTCTGACGACAGGGAGGGTCTTCGCATCTCCTCTCTGGAATGCGTTTAAGTCCGAATACACCGTATGCAGATTGCGTCAAGATGTCTTTCCCGGCACTCTTGCATTGGTCTAATTCCGCCGATACGCTTCATGAGACAAGCATTCTTGCTGAAGTGGTTCTAGCGATGAATAAAGTCGGCAAAAACTGTAAAACCAATCGGAACGGGGCATCCGACGGATCCCCGGGTGGACTGGAACTGACCGGGGGCAATTGTGGAATCGTCGCCCGCGAGGATTTTTCTGATGTTACGTTCCTGCTGGAATTCCATCATCCAATGATGGCGAGGGCCGCCAGGCCCGGACAATTCGTCATCGTCATTGCGCACGAGGACGGCGAACGGATCCCGTTGACCATCGCAGATTTTGATGCCGACAAGGGAACCGTCACTCTTGTTATCCAGGCTGTCGGCAAAACCACACGCCAGATGCAAGAGATCTGTCAGGTCGGAACAAAGATCCACAGCGTTGTCGGACCAATGGGCGTGCCAAGCAACACCAAAGGCCCCAAAAAAGTGATATGCGTCGGCGGAGGCTTGGGTGTTGCCCCGGTTTATCCGCAAGCGCGGGCTTTTAAGGAAAACGGCGCCTATGTCATCGGCGTCATCGGCTTCAGATCGAAAGAACTGATGTTCTGGGAAGATAAATTCAAGGCTGTCTGCGACGAGTTCATCGTTTGCACAGACGATGGGTCAGAAGGCATCAAAGGGCGCGTGACCGACGGCATAGAATTAGCACTGAAAGGTCACGATGATATTGATGAGCTTGTCGCCATTGGCCCGCCAATTATGATGCAAGCTTCTGTCGAAACGACCAGACCTCACAACATCAAATCAACTGTCTCTCTCAATCCAATCATGGTGGACGGAACGGGCATGTGCGGTGGTTGCCGCGTGATGGTCGGCAATGAATTGAAATTTGCTTGCGTTGATGGACCGGACTTTGACGGCCATCAGGTTGATTTTTCCGACCTGATGAATCGGCTGGCCCGCTTTAGGCCCGATGAAAAAAAGGCTGTCGAAAACTGGGAGGGCGGCTGACGTTGTTAGACGTTGCGTAGCAAGTTATGGCTAAAAAAACGATCAGGACCATTCCCCAGGACAGGACACCCATTCCCGAGCAAGCCCCGGAGGTTCGTGCGAAGAACTTCGATGAGGTCACGCTCGGCTATGAGGTGGAACAAGCTTTAAACGAAAGCATGCGCTGCCTTCTCTGCCCGGAGCCGGCCTGTGTGCCTGCCTGCCCTGTCTCCATCGATATCCCCGGTTTCATTGAGAAGATATCCAACAAGGATTACCGCGGCGCTTACGACACGATCAGCCAGAACAGTCTTCTTCCAGCCATTTGTGGACGCGTCTGCCCACAGGAAGACCAATGCGAAATGGTTTGTCCGGTCGGCGAAACGCTTGAACCGGTGGCCATCGGTCGTCTGGAGCGGTGGATCGGCGATCTCGCCATAAAAGAAGGCTGGGCCTCGATACCTTACAGCAAACCCAATACCTTCAAGATTGGCGTGGTTGGCTCCGGACCCGCAGGCATGGCCTGCGCCGCAGACATGGCGAAGGCCGGATGTGATGTCACGATCTTTGAAGCCCTCCACAAGCCGGGCGGTGTCCTGCGCTACGGAATTCCGGAATTCCGTCTTCCCAATAGTGTGGTCGATACCGAACTTGAAAACCTTGCCAAACTCGGCGTGAAGATTGAATGCAATGTTCTGATCGGGCGCCTCTTTACCATCGAGGACATGCTTGAGGAAATGGGGTTCGACGCTGTCTTTGTCGGCACCGGTGCCGGCGCACCAAAATTCATGGGCATTCCGGGCGAAACTCTGAACGGTGTTCTTTCTGCCAACGAGCTTCTGACCCGCTGCAACCTCATGGGTGCGGGAGATTTTCCCAGGCACGATACCCCAATGCACCTCGGCAAACGGATTTCTGTGATTGGATCCGGTAACACGGCAATGGACGCCATGCGCGTCTGCCTCAGACTGGGTGCGGAAAACGTGACCTGCGTTTACAGGCGCACAGAGGCCGAAAGCCCGGCACGACTTGAAGAACTACATCATGCCAATGAAGAAGGCATTGAATTTCACTGGCTGACAACCCCGATTGAGATTCTCGACGATGGCGAGGGCAATGTTCGGGCCATGCGCTGCCTCGAAATGGAACTCGGGGAACCCGACGACTCAGGGCGGCGCAGGCCGATCCCCGTTGAAGGCAGCGAGTTTGAACTTGAAACCGACATGGTGATCTACGCCATCGGGACAAACCCGAACCCGATCATTGGACAGACCTCCAAGCTTAAACTCAATCAATGGGGTTACATTGAGGTCGATGAGAACATGGCCGGATCAATTGCAGGCGTTTATGCGGGCGGAGACATCGTCACCGGCGCGGCGACGGTCATACTGGCCATGGGAGCCGGGCGCGACGCGGCCAGGTCCATGAAGGCCTATCTTGGAATTCGGGATTCTGAACGAGCCTGTCAGATACAGGATGACGGACCGATGAACCGACTATTTGGAATTGATATTGAAGAAAGGAATTTCGCTCGCATCCGGATAGCTTGAAGCCGGGGCGTTGAATTCTACGGGAGAGTGATCGACCGTGCTGGAGCGGTCGACTAATTGGACAGGAATGGACACTGTGGACAAAGGTGACTGGATGCTCAAGGAGAGGGACGTAGAAGATACAGCGCCCTCTGGCGATAGTATCGTGCGGCTCGACGAGCACATAATAGAGATCCTCAGCGATTCTGGTGAAGGCGCACAGAAGTGTGCGCAGTCACTGGCTGCCATTGCCGCCAGGATGGGCAACGGCGTTTGGACCACGGAGATTATTCCAGCCGAAATCCAGCCGCCCGCCAGAAGCATCGAAGGCGCCAGTGGCAATCGCATCCGCCTTGCCACCCATGCTATCTCCAATGGAGGGGATCTGACAGACCTCGTAGTCGCCTTTAACGAACAGGTTCTGATCGGCCGCGTGCGCACCGGCGAGCTCAAACCAAATTGCACCATTATCCTTGAGGACAAGTGGCGTCACGACAGGGATCCATCGATCGTGGCCTCGTATATCAAGGAGTACGATGAACTCATAAGGGACGGCTACAACGTCTACGAAGTTTCGATGGAGGAAGAATGCCTCAAACTTGTTCCGGACCCGCGCAAGGGAAAGAACATGTTTGTGCTGGGTATGCTGTGCGGCATTTATAATCTCGACCTGCAAAGGGCACGGGACCAGATTGCGTTTATCTTCGCGAAGAAGAGCGCTGCTGTTATTGACTCAAATGTCAATCTTCTGCTGGCCGGCCATGCCTGGGCTCACGCACACCTCGACTTCCAATACGAAATCCCGGCGACAAAACCGACCGAACCCATGGTCGTCATCAATGGAAACACGGCCATCGCACTCGGAACATTGGCATCAGGCATGCAGATTTGTTCGATGTATCCCATCACACCGGCCACATCGGTCTCACATTATCTCAGTGATGTCTTTCAGAAGGTTGGTGGCCATGTTCACCAGGCTGAGGACGAAATTGCCGCATGCGCCTTTGCCATTGGATCCTCCTACTCAGGCAGCGTTGCACTGACCGTGACGTCGGGGCCCGGTTATTCCCTCAAACAAGAGACTATTGGTCTTGCCGTCATGGCGGAGATCCCGCTGGTTGTCGTCAATGTCCAGCGTGGCGGACCAAGTACCGGGCAGCCCACCAAGGTGGAACAGGGTGACCTTCTGACAGCCTGCTTTGGCAGCCACGGGGACGCACCGAAGGTCGTCATGGCACCGTCCAGTATCGAGGACTGTTTCTACATGATGATTACGGCACGCAAGATTGCCGAAGCCTTCAATATGGTCGTCGTAGTTCTGACTGACGCCTCTCTTGCAACGGCCCAGCAGCCCATTCCACGACCGTCCTTTTCCAAAGACTGGCTTGCGCCGCCGATTGATCAGTCACCGGTCGCCGAAGGCACCAACCCCTACGAATGGGACAAACGTACCGGCCTCTCCCGACGCATCATTCCCGGCCAGCCCGGCGGAATGCACTGCCTGACCGGCCTTGCGCACGACGAGAAAAGCTGCGTTGCCTACGATGCCACGGTCAATCAAAAAGGCATTAAGTCCCGCAGCCTGAAACTTGCAACACTGCAGAAGTCACTCGCGCCTGTGGAACTTTACGGGGGCGACGAAGGGGATCTTTTGATCGTCGGCTGGGGCAGCACCAGAGGCGCCATCGAGGAAACCGTCGACCGGATGCGCGACACGGGTCACAAGGTTTCCTCATTGCATCTGAGATTCATCCAGCCGATGCCGCCCGGTATCAAAGACGCCCTGAAACGCTTCGACCAGGTGATCACCGTTGAAAACAGCTGGAGCGACCAGCCGGACGGCGACATCATAGATGATGACAACATGCGCTATTCCAATCTCGCTTTTATGCTGCGCGCCCGTTTTCTGGTCGATATTGCGTGTTGTAGCGAAGTTATGGGCCGTCCGATCAGCCCATCAACAATTGAAACGTTTGTCACAAATAAACTTGCCGACAAACCCGTGGGGAAATGATGGTCACAACATATTCATCTGTAACCGAACGCCTGCTTCAATCGACCGAAGAGCACCACAAGATTGATGACTTCAAGCGTCATATCCCGCGGTGGTGCACGGGTTGCGGCAACGGCGGCATTCTGACGGCGATGCAAAAACTGTGTCGCGACGAAAACCTGCCACGCGAAAATACCGTTTTTGTATCCGGCATCGGCTGCTCAAGCCGATTTCCTCATTATATGAACGCCTACGGATTTCACGGTCTGCACGGCAGGGCCCTGCCCGTCGCCGAAGGCATCAAGATGGCGCGTCCTGACCTGCATGTCTTTGTCAACACCGGCGACGGCGACTGCTGCAGTATCGGCGCGGCTCACTGGATCCACGCCATTCGCTACAATATGGACATGACGGTCATCCTGCATGACAATAATATTTACGGTCTGACCAAGAACCAGGCCTCGCCAACGTCGCCAATCGGCCTGTCGACCAACACGACCCCGCGCGGTTCCATTCTCGAACCGCTCAATCCGCTGCTGGTAACACTCGGCATCCAGAACGCATCCTTCGTTGCCCAGACCGTCGACTGGATTCCCGAGCTGATGTACGATATTCTGTCGAAGGCCTATCACCATAAGGGACTTTCTTTTATCCGCGTTTTGCAGCGCTGTCCCGAGTTTGTGCCTGACATGTTCCAGGCATGGATGGATGAGCCCGTCACAACGCGGCTGCTGACCCACGAAAACGGCCTCTCGGTTTCTCCGGCACTGTCGCGCACCTACACCAACCAGGAAGTCCACGATCCGTCCAACATGGACCGGGCCCGTGAAATTGCATCGCTCAAGGATCAGGTTCCTGTCGGTATCCTTTACCGAAACGATGAAATTCCTTGCTACGAAGACGTTCGCGAACCCGACCGGCTACAAACATCCGGCGGCGTGCGGGATGTCCTGGAGGCCGAGTTCGATAACTTTACAATCTGGCCTGAGAACTGATTGCAGAGGGTGTTGCCGTAAAAGATACTACCGAAAGGGCATGGCATTCAAATGAGTACGAATACGCAGGATCTGGTCGCTTTTCGCCTGACGGGCAAACGCCCGGCTCAAGACAGCGACGACGCAAGCGCAGTCGTGGCAAACTCAGCCGACAGTTCCGGCCTCTGCCCTGTCCTCTTTGCAGGCTACTCTGATCTAACGTCTCTGAGATATGACTTCCCGGTGATACTCATCAACGGACCTCATCACTCAGCCCCGATGCGCAGTCTTACAAGTATCATGAATGATATCATCGATAGCCTGGCGCCAAAGGGGAGTGAGGGTGAATTTGACAGAAAGCAGCTCCTGGAACTTGAACGCCAAATCCGCTCGTATGCGGCCAGTGGCGACAAGGGGACCCTGTCGAAGTTCTGGAAAAAGGCACAGGCGGACCTCATTCGCGGAACGACAAGCAGTGAACGTAAGGCCTTGAAGGCATGCCTCGATCAGGCGCGCACTCTTGTTGACGTTGATGGTGAGGTCATCGACTGCAATGAATATACCTGTTCGAAAATCACGGAACATCTCTGGGATTTCGAAGTCACCGCGAAAGCAATCCGGTTCCGGAAACGCGTCGGTGCCCTGATACTCCGGTTGGAAAGAATTCTTGAGGCCGATTTTCAAATCTCAGGCGACGCACAGGATCCTGCGAATCTCAAGGGGGCCGTTGGCGACGCGCTTGCTTCATCGTTTGACTTCAAAGCCCTGTCGGACCTCTTAAAAGGCTCTGATACCCACGATGTGCTGCCGGTAACACGAAAAGAACGCATCGAAAATTCTCTCAAGGCGTTAAAGCAACAGCGCTTCTTTGCCACGTCCTATCTCGACACCGACGAGAGAGCAGCTGACGAAGCTGGCTTGAAGGTTCATAAATATATATTCAACACCTGCACCAAAGCCCATGATGCCTTCCTTGACCGCCTGCCGGAAATGGTCGAACTCATCAAGGCGATCGCAATAGCCGAACTTGAGATCGTCAATGGATATAAAGACGGCTTCGATGATGACTTTTTTCTGGGATTTGATCAGACATCCCTGATGCCCGAGGATCTCGAACTGTTCCCGTCTTATCTCGCTGTTTGCTGCGGGCAACCGTGGAGTACCACTGAAAAGGGCCGGATCATCGAAACGCTGTCATCCGGACTTCCTATAAAGATAATGGTGCAAACTGACGATATTCTTCCACCCTCTTCTTTCGGAGCCGGACCTTTTTCCTGGGGTCTGAGCGGCGCGCAACTCGCGGGCCTGGCGGTCGGTCTGGGCAGCGCGTTCGTTCTTCAAAGCACCGCGTCCAATCTCTATCAATTGCGAAGTGAGCTTCAGGCCGGCCTCGCCGCTCCAGGCTCTGCACTGTTCAGTCTCTTTTCAGGGGCCGGTGCTCAGACGAGCGAAAAACAGCTGGCTGGAACAAATCGAAATGGAAGCTATATTACCGCCGCCGCCGCGATGGAAGCGCGAGCCTTTCCCACCTTCGTTTTCAACCATGAAGCAGGCAGCGATCTTGCCGCCCGCTTTTCCCTCCTCAACAATCCACACTCCCGCAGCGACTGGACATCATATTCGCTCGACTGTGAAGATGATGACCTCCAGAGAACAACACTGGACTTCGCATTCACGATCGCTGACTTCATGGCGACGGATGAACGTTACCGCAATCACTTTGTGAAGGTGGTCAAGTCCGATTGGGTTTCTGACATGGTTTCGGTCGGGGAGTATCTTGCCACGTCCTCGGGCGATATGTCTGACAAGATACCCTACGTTCTGATGATCAATGAAGCAGGCGAAGCCTCCCGCTATGTCGTCGATGATACAGTAATTCGGGCGACCAAACGCGCGCGCGACATCTGGCACGACCTCCAGGAACTCGGCGGCATCAACAATTCTCATGCGAGAAAACGCCTCGAAGAAGAGTATGAAGTCTGGGAAGCAAAGAAGCAGGACGAACTGGAAAGTCTGCGAGTGGAAATGGCGGCTGCCGCCCCGGTCTCGGTGCAGGATGTGAATGCCCCGTCAGCTATGAGCGAAACTCTGGCCCCTGCTGTGCGCCAGGCAACTGACGCAGATGCGGGAACTGCGATGCCTCCCCCCCAGGGTGCGGAACTGAAGGAAACGGCGCCCGAACCGCAGGTCCAAAACGATGATCCGTGGATCGAGACCGTCAGATGCACAACCTGTAATGAATGCACCGATCTCAATAATCAGATTTTTGCCTATGACGACAACATGCAGGCTTATGTTGCTAATCCCGACGGAGGCCCCTTCAGGGACATTGTTGTAGCGGCGGAAAACTGCCAGGTCGCGATCATCCATCCGGGCAAGCCGAGGAATTCGAACGAACCGGGTCTGCCGGACCTGATCAAACGTGCTGAGCTTTTTATGTAACCCCGTCGTCAGAGGCTGAGGGCAAGGTCGGCATGCTCGGCAATCGTGCGCACCAGTTCCGGCACGACTTCTTCCGGCAGGTCGTGTCCCATACCCTCTATCAGTTCGAGCCTGGCATGAGGGATCTTGCGTACTGTATCAACCCCGGCTGAATAGTGTACCAGAGGGTCCTCTGCACCGTGAATAACCAGTACGGGGACGTTGATGGAGCGCAGTCGATCACTGCGATCACCCGAAGCAACCAGCGCTGCGTGCTGTCGGTCACGACCTTCGCGGCAGAAACTTCTGGCAAGGGCTCTCTTCTCGCGCTCCGTTATCACCTCTTCAGGAATCGGGTAGCGCTTGCCTGTCGTTAACTTACCGCGCAGAACTCTTTGCTCAAGCACGGCTTCCATATCATCACTGTTGCTCGTCTGCATAAGGGCAGCGAAGAGGTCCGTGTCAGGGCGAGGCAGCTTTGGAGCACCGGATCCGGAATTTATCGTAGTGAGGGAAATGCATCTCTCCCCGTGGTTAACCGCCATCGCCTGGACGATTATACCGCCCATCGACAGACCGCAGACGTGGGCTTCTGCAATCTCCAGAGCATCCATCAAGCCGACGACGTCGGCGGCCATATCATCAATAGTGTAGGGGATATCGGGCTTGCGGCCCGTGACAAGATCAGTAATCACCGCAGCAGAGTCCGGCACCGGGGAATCAGCCATCTTCTGGCTCAGTCCGACGTCGCGGTTGTCAAACATCACGACATAAAACCCTTGCTGGACCAGTGCCTCAACATAACCTTCCGGCCAGTCGATAAGCTGCGTCCCAAGATCGCGGACCAGAACAAGTACCTGATCATTTGCGTCGCCACGGGTTTCATATTCAATTTGAATACTGTTTGCGGTGATTTGCGTCATGATCATTCCTCCTGCTCAAAGACAATCGTTTATGTGACTAAGACCCTTACTCTGTTTCTACTAGTGCTGCTGACAATGACAAGTATTTGCGAATTAGACGCACACTATACTGCGCTTCGTCCGCATGCGAACTTGCAAGCAGGATAACACATTCATTGGGAAGAGTCATTACCGCACAACCCCGCTGTTCGTCCCGATGATCCTGATCGGAGAACAATTGTCTCTGCCTTCAGGCTGACTGTTCGGGAAAAGGCGTTACGTTTTCCGATCCGGATTCTTCAACATTTTCCGCCTCTGACTCAAACGTTTCTGGCTGTCTTTGACCAAACTGAATTTCCGCGAGATGCGCAAAGATTCCACCGCTGGCCATGAGTTCTGCGTGGGTCCCCGATTCGACGACGCCGCCCTTGTCCAGGACGATAACCCTGTCAGCCATCTGAATGGTAGACAGACGATGAGCAATCATCAATGTGGTGCGGCCATCGATCAGGCCGGTGAGCGCTTTCTGAATAGATCGCTCATTTTCCGAATCAAGTGCACTGGTTGCTTCGTCAAGAAGAAGAATTGGAGCCTTGCGCAGAATGGCTCTCGCGATTGCTATGCGCTGTCGCTGCCCACCTGAAAGCGCCACGCCTTTTGGCCCCAACTGTGTTGTTATCCCGTCTGGTAGTTCCTGAACGAATTCGCCAAGCGATGCGATTTCAAGGGCTTCGATAATTTCTTTCCGGGAGGCATCAGGCCGCCCGTAGGCAACATTAGTTTCAAGAGTTCCACTGAACATGACGGGGTCCTGGGGAACAATTGCGAACTGACGCCTTAGATCCTGTGGAGACAGATCGCACAGGTCGATCCCGTCAAGCCGTATAGAGCCGCGGACAGGATCATAGAACCGCAGAAGAAGCTGAAACACTGTTGTCTTACCTGCTCCCGATGGCCCGACAATGGCAACTTTTTCTCCAGGTTGAATTTTCAGGTTGAAGTCGTCAAGAACAGCGTTGTTGTCTCGTGTCGGATATCGAAACATTACATCGGAAAACTCGATAGCCCCTTTAGCCGGGGTGTTAATCGCACGCGGCTCATCGGGAGCCTTGATGTCACTTTCCGTGGTCAGAAGTTCGACCAGACGCTCAGCCGCCCCGGCCGCTCTTTGCATATCGCCCCATACCTCGCTGAGGGAACTCAGAGAGCCCGCCAGGAAGGTTGCGTATAGAATGAATTGCCCCAACTGCCCGCCGGTCATGTCTCCATTGGTGACCAGCCTGGCACCGGTCCAGAGGATTCCAACAATACTGGAAAAGACAAGAAAGATGATGATGGCTGTCATCACGGCCTGAGATCGGAAACGGCTGTGGGCAGCAGAGAAGGATGCCTCACCCGCCTCGCTAAAACGGCGCGACTCAAAGCGTTCCTGGGTAAACGCCTGAACTGTTTGCATTGCATCCAGACTCTCGCTGGCGAGTGCGCTGGTATCGGCAACTTTCTCCTGCGCCGCCTGAGACTTTCTTCTGACCACACGGCCGAAAGTCATAAGTGGAAGGACGACAGCTGGTGCCAAGATCAAAAAATAGGCAGAAAGACGCGGACTGGTGATAACCAGCATGATTGCAGACCCGGAAAACAAAAGAATATTGCGCAGGGCAACCGATGCACTGGAGCCGGCTATAGACTGGATGAGCGTCGTGTCTGTTGTCAGGCGGGACAGGACTTCTCCGGTTTTTTCTGTTTCATAAAACCGGGGGCTCAAAGTCATAAGTCGGTCATAAACAGATTGTCTGATATCGACCACAGCCCGCTCACCGAGCCACATGACAAAATAGTACCGTCCGGCGGATGACAGCGCGAGCACACTTGCCAAAAGCAGCACAAAGAGGAAATACTGATCAATACGATCAGCATTTTCCGCAGTAAAACCGATATCCACCATAAATCGAACCGCAATCGGAACCATGAGCGTGGAAAATGCTGCAGTTGTCAAAAAGACAAGTACCATTGTCAGATGAAACTTGTAGCGAAGCGCGAAGGGCAGAATCGACTTCAGAGCCGAGATATTGTGTGATCCGGAACGCGATTGTTGTTCGAGGGTCAGACTGCGAGCCATGTTTATTCTCCGGTGTTACGCTCATTCACAATGATATTTCGGCTGCTACTCTCCGGGGTATACCGGCTAATTAACCAATACCAAAACAGTACATATATCTCGACCCCGGTCTTCTGTCAGGATTGCACATATTTTACCGGCGGAAACGGCAATTAGACAGGGTGTCGATGGTCGCTGCGACAATTCGCGCTTTGCGAAACTCGCGCTTCCTTGCAGCTGGAACGGCGTAACTATGCGACATTATGTCGAATATTCTGACCTTATAGTTCAGCTAGAATATGCCTGTGGCGTAAATTGGCGACGGGGGCTTGACGTGAACTGTAACAAAGTCACTCTCCCGACCGGAGAATGGGAGACGAGTGATGATCTATACAGATAAATTGAGTGATGCGCTTGGCAGCTTAAAAACCGAAGGGCGCTATCGCGTTTTTGCAGATATAGAGAGACATCGCGGTGCTTTTCCCTGTGCAACATATCATGATGACAATGCACTGGAAGAAATCGTCGTCTGGTGCAGCAACGACTACCTCTCCATGGGACAACACCCAAAAGTCATTAACGCGATGCATGACGCACTTGATGCGGTTGGCGCAGGATCAGGCGGTACCCGCAATATCGCGGGGACAACACATTACCATGTCGAGTTGGAAAAAGAATTGGCTGCGCTCCACGATAAGGAAGCCGCTTTGCTCTTTACATCCGGCTATATATCGAATGATGCGACGTTGAGTGTTTTGGGCAAGGTCTTCGACGATCTGATAATTCTGTCAGACGAGCTCAATCACGCCTCTATGATCGAGGGGATCAAGCACGGGGGCGGGCCCAAGAGAATTTGGCGGCACAATGATATCGAGCATTTGGAAGAGCTGCTCAAGGCGCTGCCGCTTGATCGCCCCAAACTCATCGCCTTTGAATCAGTCTACTCTATGGATGGTGACGTTGCGCCGATTGAGATGATTTGCGACCTGGCGGACAAATACAATGCCATGACCTACATGGATGAAGTTCACGCAGTGGGCCTTTATGGTCCGCATGGAGCCGGTATCGCCGAGCGAGACGGCGTGATGGACCGGGTCGATGTCATTGAAGGGACGCTGGCCAAGGCGTTCGGCGTCATGGGTGGTTATATTGCCTCGACGGCGGATCTGGTCGATGTGGTGAGATCCTATGCGCCCGGATTTATCTTTTCAACTTCCCTTGCTCCCTCTCTGGCGGCCGGCGCTCTGGCAAGCGTGAGGCATTTGAAAGAGAGCCAGGTGGAGCGAGAGGCGCACCAGGAGCGCGCGGCGCAGCTAAAGCAAATGCTGAAGGATGCGGACCTGCCCGTAATGCCATCGGTCAGCCATATTGTACCTTTGTTTGTTGGCGATCCGGTACTCTGCAAGCAAGTTTCGGATGAGTTACTCCACGAGTTCAATATCTACGTTCAACCGATTAATTATCCAACCGTTCCACGAGGAACTGAAAGGCTTCGGTTTACACCAGGCCCCGTTCATGACGATGAGAAGATGAAACAACTCGTCGAGGCTCTTCAGGTTATCTGGAAGCAGCTTGATCTTCGACGCGCAGCCTAGAACACATACCCAATACCCCAAGATAACTCCCCGCCGCTCATCTGAGCGACGGGGTTTTTGTGTGAGTATTTCTCTAAACAGAATTCAGCGGAGAGAGACACACCCGCATCAGGCCCTGGTGCCACCTATAAAATCAGGAGCCATCGAGAGTGATCCCGAGATCTATGGCGGCGGCCAGGATGGCCTGCCGGGACGCTTCCGATGTTGCCGCACCAAAAGCGCGCTCCAGAGAGGGCTTGGCTCCGGCAGGACCATCGAGAACGGCCTGGGCACGGGCAAGTCGTAGCCAACCCTCTATATCATCTGGATTTTCCTCCAGGCGCCCGGCAAGGCGTTCCACCATGGACCGGATCATTTTCGTTTGCTCGTCTGACGTCATTTGACTTGCAGCCGCCACGTCCTCGGCCGTTGGACCCGGTATAACAGGCGCGGACGCTACAGACGCAGGCCTTGATGACGGCAGAGTTTTGATCTCGCCGACCTCTAAGGAGAACTGCTGCGCGGCCTGTTCGATTTGCTGTCGAACTCCCGGGACCCATGGCGCATCAGAAGGCGAGGCAGCCAGAAGAGCCTGCCACGTATCGATAGCGGCCTGACCCTGCCCGGCCTGCGCCTCCGCGATACCAACATAGTAGTGATTGCGCGGATCGTCCGGGTTTTCCTGACGCAGTTGTTCGAAAATCAACTTCGCTTTTGGCGAAACCATGCCGCCCTGAGCAGTGGTCATTGCTTCGGCATAGGATCCTGCGATATTGGCGTCTTCACTCCTGAGCTCAAAAGCACGGCCATAAGCTTCTGCCGCATTGCCCAAATCTTTCGAAAACTCGTAGGATCGGGCAAGAAGGACCCAACCCTCAAAGTCATCGGGGTTCTTGTCCAATCGGGCAACAAGGCGGTCGATCGCACTGGTCATATCACTCGATGCATGCTCGGGCGATGCAGATGCCGCCTTGACATAAGGTTGCCCCTCCAGTTCCGGCGCGCCCATTTGACTGTAAACGGTAAATGGAGCCAGGACGGCAATGACGGCAAGAATTCCAAAAAAGGCGTAGCGAGAATTTGGGGTGAGGCCTTTGTCTGCCATGCCCTTGTCAGGTCCGGAGACAGCCAGCATTCGCCTCGAGATCTCGATCTCATCGACTGTTGCCTGTTCTTTGGAAATCAGACCACGCGCGACGTCGCCGTCAATTTCGGAAAGCTGATCACGATAGACCGCCAACTCTCCTTCGGCCCTGGCGGATGATTTCTTCTCCGCCCGAAACAGGGGCAAGGCAATCCAGACGAAGGCGGCCAGTGCGATGATGATCATAAGAAACCAGATCATTTCAGGTTATCCTTTTTCTTCAAGAGACGTTTCAACTGCTTTTGTTCTTCGGGCGTAAGGGGCTGTGCCCTATCCGATCCCATCGCTGCATTTTTTGCCCGGCCGCGAGTAAAAATGGTCACAAAGCCAAGAACCGCCAATAGCGCAAAAACCACCGGGGCCCACCACAAAGCCAGAGTTTGGCGCTTCACTGGCGGTTTAAGGAGCACATAGTCACCATAACGACTGACAATGTAGTCGAGAGTTTCTTTCCGGGTGTCACCGGCCACCAGGCGTTCACGCACAAGTCGGCGCAGATCACGGGCAAGGCCGGCGTTTGAATCATCTATCGACTGGTTCTGGCAAACCAGGCAACGCAACAATTTGCTGATCTCGCGCGCCTCGGTTTCAAGAACCGGATCGTCGAGAACTTCTTCTGGCTCCACAGCCTGTGCTGGCGCCATCAGTGGCAACGCACTCTCAAGAGTGACAAAGGCAAGCATCAACAGGCTCGCTATTGTTAACAGGTTCCTCAGAGTCATTTGTTCAACTCCCTTACAAGCGGCATAATTTCCCCATGGAGAACTTCCGACGTCAAAGGGCCAACGTGCTTGTAAACGATCTGGCCTTGCTGATTAACAAGAAAGGTTTCAGGAAGTCCGTAGACACCCCAATCAATACCCGTGCGTCCTTCGAGGTCCGCACCGATTTCGGCGAAAGGATCGCCAAAATCGGCTAACCAACGCTTCGCATCGACTTCGGTATCCTTGTAGTTGATGCCATAGACTGGCACCTCACCTGCTTCAGCCAGGTTCATCAGCAGCGGATGTTCAATCCTGCAGGGTCCGCACCATGAGGCAAAGAAATTCATCAGAACCACTCTACCCTCGATTGAGGCAGAGCTGACTGCCTGATCCTTGACAAGCAGGGCAGGCAGATCGAACTGTGGCGCCGGCGCCCCGATAAGGGCAGAAGGCAGAAGCTTTGGATCCTTCCCGAGGCCAACGTAAAACAGGGCCGTAAGGCCGACCATCAGAAGGATCGGAACTGCGTAAAGAATTTTTCTCACCTGACCTTACCCTCGTTACTTTCCGGCGGCCTGGGGCTGTAAATCTGCCAGCCCCTTGCGACGTGATTGTTTTGCACCGATCTTGAGACGTTGATCGGTCATCGAAATTAGGCCTCCGAACGACATCAAGAGAACACCAACCCACATCCAGTTGACCATCGGATTAAAATAAACCCTCAAGGCCCATTCAGTATCCGAACGTGCATCACCCATGGCGACATAAAGATCGGAAAATACTGTTGTGCGGGTTGCTGATTCTGTCGTCCACATTTGTTGACTTGGGTAAAAACGCTTTTCGGGTGTGAGGGTGCCGACATCCCTGCCATCCTTGAAAACCTGGATTTGCGCTTCCTGAGATATGTAGTTGGGCCCCTCAGATTCACTAACCGAGTCGAGCCTGAGTTCATAGGCGCCCAGACTAATGCTTTCACCAAAACCAACCACAGCAATGGCTTCCTCGCGCCAGGCGCTGATCGATACAATGCCGAGCAGCAAGACACCGAGACCCAGATGGGCCGTTGTCATACCCCAGGCGGAGCGTGGCAGATAGAGGGCTCGTTTAAAACTTGCCGCCAGCGAAATCCGAAAGAGCCCTATTCGTTGTCCGAATTCGACAAGGGCGCCCACCAAAATCCAGATCGACAGGGCGATCCCGCAGAGCGCAGGCAAAGAGGCCGTGCCTTTTATGGCGGCCGTGATGGCGGCGATCAAAAGTGCCGCTGCACCTGCTATCCAGAGGCGCTGCAGGGCTCCGGCAAGGTCAGCCTTCTTCCATGGTAATATGGCACCGACCGGGACCGCCACAAGCAACGGAATCATCAGTGGGCCGAAGGTCGCGTTGAAATAGGCCGGGCCTACGGAAACTTTTCCCGCATCAAGGACATCCAAAATCAAAGGATATATCGTGCCAACAAAAACCGTCGCGGTAGCCGTGCACAACACCAGATTATTAAGGACCAAAGCGCCCTCGCGGCTGATCGGCGAAAAGGGCGTGCCGGTCTTGAGCGACGGTGCCCGCATCAAAAAGAGGCCCAGTGAACCACCAATGGTCAAGGACAGCAGCGCAAGAATGAAGACACCGCGCGCCGGATCCGTGGCGAAGGCGTGAACCGAGGACAAAATACCGGAGCGCACGAGAAAGGTTCCGATGAGACTCATTGAAAAAGTCAGGATGGCCAGCAGCATCGTCCAGTTTTTCAGGGCACCGCGCTTTTCAACCACGACCAGGGAGTGAAGCAATGCGGTGCCGAGGAGCCACGGCAAGAGTGAAGCATTTTCCACCGGATCCCAGTACCACCAGCCGCCCCAACCGAGCTCGTAGTAAGCCCACCAGCTGCCGATGCCGACACCGAGGGTCAGACTACACCAGGCGAGCAAGGTCCAGGGACGGACCCAGCGCGCCCAGGCCGCATCAACCTTGCCTTCAATGAGGGCCGCGATGGCAAAGGAAAAAGCCAGCGAGAAGCCGACGTAGCCGAGATAAAGGAAAGGTGGATGAAAGGCGAGACCGGGGTCCTGCAGCAACGGGTTCAGATCACGCCCCTCTGCCGGGATCTGGATCAAACGGGTAAAGGGGTTGGAGGTCAGGATGATGAACGACAGGA
>JAUWTJ010000126.1 GCA_030614785.1 Alphaproteobacteria bacterium
CTCAATGCGTTCAAGTTGATCGGGCGTCAGATAGAACAGGTCATTCATCAGAAAAGAATCCTTTTCCTCAATGAATCACAGCAAGAACCCCTTGGGAATCCCAAAATTTAATAGGTCCTGAGCCTAGTTTCAGGCAGGCTATCGATTCACTTCTCAAGTACTCCTCCAGCCTAATCATTGACCCCATCGCGAATGTCCTCGGTGCATTCCAGCATGGCTTGGTGAGGCGCGACCTTGAACTCATGGGAAGGTATCCGACCTCCCAATCAAGTCGCGTCGAAGTCTGTCTCGATGGAGGTGAGAGCGCCTTCGTCGGCCTGGATCACTGCGCTTTCCGCAGCGTCCTTGTAGGCACCGAGCAGTCTTTCGGTGCGGGCCTCGATCATGGTTTTCCATTTGGGGTGGGTGAAGATGTAGAGCGCGTCTTTTTCCATGCTTTCGAGCACCCATTTACCGACGGTGTCCGGCGACATGCCGTTCTTCACCGCATCGCTCATGGTGGTTTCCGCCTCTTCGGCGAATGCCCCGTCGTCTGCGCCGCCGCCGGGATGATTGCGGCGGCTGTCCATGATTTGCGTATTAACCCAGCCGGGGCAGAGCGCGGCGACGCCGATGCCTTGCGGAGCGAGTTCGGCATTCATGGATTCGGTGTAGCCGACGACGGCAAATTTTGTCGCGTTATAGGGGCCCATGCCTGCCATGCCCATTTGCCCGGCGACGGATGCGGTATTGACGATGAAGCCGCCCTCACCGTGCTCCTTGATGAGGGGGACGAAAGTTTCGCAGCCGTAAACGACGCCCATAAGATTGACGTCGACGACCCATTTCCAGTCTTCCAGAGGAATGCTGCCGGTCTCGCCGCCGCCGCCGACACCGGCATTGTTGACGAGGACATGCACCTTGCCGAAAGTCTCGATGGTCTTTGCGGCGGCTGCCCGGACGGCATCCACGTCAGAGACATCGCAGATCACGCCTTCGGCGGCTCCGTTGCTCTCCCTGATCGCCGCGACAGCGCGCTGCAACGGTTCTTCTTCAATATCGGCCATCATGACCTTCATGCCGCTTGATGCAAAAGCTTTGGCGATGCCAAACCCGATCCCGCTTGCCGCGCCGGTGACAAAGGCGACTT
Source organism: Alphaproteobacteria bacterium (assembly GCA_030614785.1). Lineage (GTDB taxonomy): Bacteria > Pseudomonadota > Alphaproteobacteria > M2410 > M2410 > JAUWTJ01. The sequence goes on from JAUWTJ010000126.1 coordinate 1,130, forward strand.
TTCCTTCGAAATCCTTCATGGGTGTTTCCTCCTGATCCTGATGAGTTCGGCGTCTTTGCGCGCCACCTGTTACGGTCCTGGAGCGAAATCTTGCACGGCAAAAGCATTTTGGCTAGGCTTTTGAAAACCAGGCAAATCCAGGAGAAACAGGCATGAAGTGGCATTTTGCGGATATTTGGGAAACGGTTGCCGATGCGGTCCCGGATCAGGAGGCTCTGGTCCACGGGGAGACGCGGCGGACATGGGCCGAGTATGAGGGTCGGGCGGCGCGTCTGGCGCAGGTTTTTACCGATCATGGCCTGGGGCCGGATTCCAAGGTCGCGCTTTTTTCCTATAATAATCCGGAATATATGGAAGCCCAGTTCGGGATCTTCAAATTTCGCGGCGTGCCGATCAATGTGAACTATCGCTATTTCGAGACCGAGCTGGTCTATCTGTTCGACAATTCCGACAGCGAGGCGCTGGTGTTTCAGGCGCAGTTCGCGGACCGCGTAGCGGCGATCCGGGACCAGCTGCCAAAGGTCAAACTCTTCCTTGAGATCGAAGATGGCTCCGGCGGGCACCTCGATGGCGCCGTGGCCTACGAGGAGGCCATCAAGACCACCGAGCCCATGCCGCGAATCGAGCGGTCCGAAGATGATATCTACATGCTCTACACTGGTGGAACGACCGGCATGCCCAAGGGTGTCATGTACCGCCATGGTGATTTTTCCGCCGGGCTCTTGCTGGGCTATGACGTACGCGGACTGCCCCGCCCGACCGACGCCCGCGAGCTTTCGCTCACCGTCCAGGCGCTCCGCGATGCCGGCGCAAGCCCGCGTAGCATTCCCGGCTGCCCGCTGATGCACGGCACCGGCATGTGGCTCGGCGCGATGATCCCGCATCACATGGGCGGCACGGTCGTGACTTTTACCAATACGCATTTTGATGCCCATGCGCTTTGGCAACTGGCGGTAGACGAAAAAGTGACTGATATTGCGATTGTCGGCGACGCCTTCGCCAAGCCAATGCTCAAGGCGCTTGAGGCGGCAAAGACCTCGGGCACGCCCTTTGACCTTGGCCCCCTCGCCCTCCTGATCTCTTCGGGCGTCATGTTCACAACAGATGTCAAACGGGGCATTCTTGAGCACGTCGACTGTACAATTTTCGACGCCATGGGCTCAACCGAAGGCAGCATGGGCTCGTCGGTGATGAACCGCGAGACGCCGGCTTCGGAGACCGCCAAATTCGTGATGAACGAGACGACAAAGGTCTTCACCGACGACGGGCGCGAGGTCCAGCCGGGGTCCGGCGAGATCGGCATGATCGCCAATGGCGGGTTCACCCCCATCGGCTATTTCAAGGACAAGGAAAAGAGCGCCGTCACGTTTCGCGAGGTGGGCGGCCACCGCTACTCCTTCCCCGGTGACTACGCGACCATCGCCGAAGACGGTACGCTCGTGCTGCTGGGGCGCGGGTCGGTCTGCATCAATACCGGCGGCGAGAAGGTTTTCCCCGAGGAAGTCGAGGAAGCCGTCAAGTCACACCCGGATGTCTACGACTGCCTCGTGGTCGGCGTCAGTGACGAGCGCTTCGGCGAACGGGTCACGGCGGTGACGTCTTTTCTGGATGGCAAGGGGGTTGACGAGGCGGATTTGATCGCATGGCTGCACGGCAAGATCGCGGGATACAAGCTGCCGAGGAGCATTGTCGCTGTCCCTGAAGTCCAACGCGCCGCGAATGGCAAGGCGGATTATAAGTGGGCGAAGGAGATTGCTGTGGAGCGGGTTGGCTAGGTTGTTCAAATATTGGGGTCCCTCTCGGGTGTGCTACGCACACCCTGCCGGGCAAAGGGAGCGAGCAGGTGCACGAAGAGCGCCTACGCCAACAAATGAACAAATGTGAATGCTTTAAGGATATGATTTCTTTGAGTGTGTCTATGGAAGTTAAATATCAACAGGGGTATCAAATGAACAATCCGGGAATTCGGTTTGCTGCGGGAGCGCTGGCAATCATTTGCATCCTGATGCTCAATGGGTGCGGGTATGAGACAACTTTGGTGCAAGAGTTGAAGTCACCAAACGAAGAAGTTATTGCCTATGTCTATCGTACCGATGGAGGTGCCACTACAGCATTTTCCTACGATGTTTACATTGTGCCAAAAGACGCAGGTAGTGACAAAAGGAAGTTTTCTCGAAAATCACGGGTCTTACAAATTATGAGGACACGCGGCTTTGAACTGGAGTGGGAATCGAATTCGTTGCTGGTATTTAAGTACATATTTGCCAGAGGTAGGGATCCCGACATGACAGATGTCTTGATCCTTGAACATAGAAATTACGTCAATTGGGATGATGCGGAAAAAAATTGGCAAAGAACATATTTTCTCCTTGAAGCTCAAGATGACGAGGACTTCTCCAACTAACTTTGATGGCGAATTGGGAAATCGCACGAGCGTGTGCACTTCGCGATCACTGGTTCTGACTTTGGGGCAACGAACCCATATCGGAGGCTGCGTTGTGTCATAGCCCGCTTACCTTGACCAAATCAACATAGTCCTTCTCCCTCCGGGAGAAGGTGGCGCGAAGCGACGGATGAGGGGCGGCGCCATCGGTATACTGAATGCGTTGCAGCATCGCCCCTCACCCGAGCGACTGCGTCGCCCACCCTCTCCCGGAGGGAGAGGGACAAGAAGAGGACTGCTACTGAAATCTCAGATAGACCGTTGTCCCCTCGTCTTCAGCCGTATCAAGATCGATTGTGCCCTTGTGAGCCAACATGATCTGGCGCGAGAAGCTGAGGCCGATGCCGGCACCGTTTTCCTTGGTAGTGAAGAACGGCACGAAGATCTTATCGGCGACCTCGGCGGACATGCCGGGGCCCGTGTCGGCGACGGAAATTTCGACCTGGTTGCGCGTGTTGACCACAGCGCGCACATTGATGTCCCTGGCGTCTCCCCCGTCCAGCGCATCGCGTGCGTTGCGGATCAGATTGATGAGGGCCTGTTCGACGAGATCGGGGTCGGCGCGCATCTGTAACTCACGCGGCGTAACATCCATGGCCAGAGTGACGCCGTTTTCCTCAAGATCTGCTCGCATCAGACGATCAAGCCGCTCGAACATCTCCCTGATGGCGAACTGCGAGATTTCCGGCGGCGGCACGCGCATAACCTGGCGGTAACTCTCGACGAAATTGAGCAGCCCCTGACTGCGCCTTGCGACCGCCTCGACGGCGCTGTGAATATCCTCAATCTCCGCGCCGAGGCCGCTGCCGGCATCAACCGTGGCCTTGAGGTCGACGAGCATTTTGGTCGCGGTATCGGCCAGCGACGAGACCGGGGTCAGGGAGTTCATCAGCTCATGGGTCAGGACACGGCCAAGCTCGCGCCAGGCGTCAAA
>JAUWTJ010000035.1 GCA_030614785.1 Alphaproteobacteria bacterium
CAGTCGAATTGGGGCGGCTCGAAATGCGTTGCATTTCAAGCGGGTTCGAATCCTCTCGGGGGTCGCCAGTATCAAGAGAGTTCAGTTATTGAGTATCTTGCAGGACCAGCAACGCATTCAGATTTCTTTGTGGACCTTCTCACGGAGGACCCAATGATTGGTTAGTGAAGTTGAATTTTATGCATAAAGCGCGTGTAAATTTGAGTTACACATCTTTGACTTCACCTTTGCTGCACCCGCCTGGAAGCGCTTCCAAAGAGAATAGGGTGGGGAAACTCATACCCGCTACCTTTCTTGAAGGGCTTGCTGTTGGTGATCGTCGATTGCCTTATATTGTCCTGAGTTTCGTCGGGCAGGGCATTCATTTTCCCCCAGTCCCAAAACCCTTTAAGAATCGGATCGATCGAATTGGTGCGCCATGTCATGTTATGAATGGAAAGTTGAGGGTCAGATAAGCCGGCTTGCTCAAACATTGGCTCAAAAACACTACTTTGCGTTATTCCAAAAAGTGGCCCGTGTGGCAGATCAGCCATATCATGGTGGGTTGCAACGGCACCGAAGAAGGCACCCATGCTGCTCTGTTCTTGTGGTGGCCCCCACACAGCAAATACGAATCGCCCGCCTGGTTTCAAGACCCTGGTTATTTCCCGAAAGACCTTTTCCGGTTGCGCCAGATGATGCACAACAAAATTGGCGATAACGGCATCAAATGTTGTTGCTTCGAAAGGGATGTCTTCGGCATCTGCTTGTTTGAAGTCGATCTCGGGATAGGCCCTGGTCGCAATACTCACCATTTCAGGGGAAAAATCTATTCCGACGACTTCTGCGCCAGCGCGCGCCAATGTGTCTGCAACATGGCCCGGGCCGGACCCGATCTCAAGCACTTCAGTGCCACTTTTAATCTTTGCCATGTCTATCAGTAAGGGGATAGTTTCCTGTGTTATGCCTGCAAAAGTGTTCGCGTAACTCTCGGCACAACGGCCCCAGGTTTCGCGCTCAAACTCTGTGACGATATTGGGATCAAAACTGACTTCCATTTTCGTGTCCTTCTTTTTCAGTTATGGGTTCTTTTTTCAACGAGCTGGTTGATGGAAAAGATGGTGCCTTCAAAATCAGATGGGCATTGAAATTAGTGTCACCGTTTAGTCGTTCAGTTCGTCTTCTTTGCGTTGTTTCAGGAAATCCTCTGGTCCAAGTGGTTCAGGCACTGCAATCAAATAGACAATGCCTCCATCGACTTTGCCTTCAGCGTGGAGCGTCCGGGCTGGAACAGTGATCTTGTCGCCCGGCATAACACGGTGGCGCTTTCCTGACTCGGCATCAAAGAAGTCCGTCTGCCCTTCCATCACGTAGACGTGCACGTCTTCGGCGTGCCAGTGTACCTCTGCTGCTGTTGCCGCTTCGGCCTTGTATGTTGTGGGCCACATCCTGTTTCCTCGAATGTCGTCCAGCGCTCCGCTCAATCCATTGAAGAGCCCTCTTTCAACCCGTATTCCCATTTTTGATCTCCCGATGCCTCGTAGTGACTTCATTCATCGTGCCACTTCCAGTTCGATGAAAAAAGGGTCGCAATTTCATTAGTTTCATGCAAGTATTACACGAATGGAAATTGAAACTATCGCCTTGTTCATTGATGTGGCCCGGATTGGCAGCTTTGCGGATGTCGCTCGTCGGGCAGACATTGATCCGTCACTTGTTTCGCGTCGGATCTCGAGTCTTGAAAAAGAACTCGGATTCCGACTGTTTCAAAGGACGACACGCACGATAACTCTGACCGAGGCCGGAACAGAGTTTCTTCGCCGAGTGGAAACACACGTCGCTGCGATTGCAGATGCCAGGACATTTGGCCGCGACTTGGTGGAACAGCCCACAGGACTGTTGCGGATAACGGCATCTTCGTCATTTGGCTATGAGGTTCTTACACCAGTGTTGCCAGGATTTCGGGAGCTCTACCCCAATTTACATCTGGACCTCCTGCTGACGGACCGGCGTGTTCACCTGGTCGAAGAAGGCATTGATCTTGCCATTCGCCTCGGGCGTCTTCATGACAGTCAACTGATAGCCAGGAAGCTCATGCCTATCGAATTTCGCCTTTACGCGAGCCCTGAGTATTTAGAGAAGCAAGGCAAAGTCTCCCACCCGCGTGAGATGGAAGACCGGGAGTGTCTCCTTTATCCCGGCGGCAGTTATAGTGGAAAAGTGTCACTGTCCGCACCAGGAAGAAAACGCATTGATCTCGAGCTTTCCGGAACGGTCTCTATTTCGAATGCGCTATCTATGAAACAATGCGCCATTTATGGGATGGCCCCGGCCCTTTTGCCCAACTGGATAGTGAGCTCGGAGGTTGAGGATCGGCGTCTGATCGATCTTTTTCCACATTATACTTATCGTAGCGACGATCCGGATCCGGCCGCCTGGATGGTCTACCCCAGCCGCCAATATTTACCAGCAAAAGTTCACCAATTCATGGAGTACATAGGCCGGGAAGTTCTGCAGACCTGAGGACCTGGGTGGTTCATCAATCGGCATGTCTTTATGTGTAAACCCGTGTGTATTTACTCTCTATTAAGACTATTAGGAGTTACAATACATTGAATTCATTGACGTATTAGGATGCATCCCCATACATCCACACTATTCCTAATCTGGGGGCCAGAGGTTCGAATCCTCTCGGGGTCGCCACTAAAGCATTTGCAGAGCAAATGCGTTCTTTGTGCCAGTCGAATTGGGGCGGCTCGAAATGCGTTGCATTTCAAGCGGGTTCGAATCCTCTCGGGCTCAGGGGGCCCGTGGCAGCGGGATCTGGTGGATTGTAGCCCTGCCTGTGTCTTATAAGCATGGTATTCTCAAGGTGCGATTAATCGGGTAATGAAAATTCGATTTTAATTTTTGGATCGCGCGTGGTGGGGGAGCTGCAGCCAATACTGACTGGTTTTGGCAAATGTGCCGCACACATCAAGAAAACCGTGCGTCGCGCGGCAAATCTCTAAGGAAACCATGGCTCCGTCGTGAGCTTGTGCCCTGCCAGGCTCTTGTATAGTTTTAATGTGAAAGTTTTATGACAAACCCACGACACACCAGTGCGATACAAGGACATGACCATGGACGTAAAAGACAGTAACGGGGCGGCGCTCAGTGACGGGGATGCGGTGATGACGATCAAGGATCTCAAGGTCAAGGGAACCTCGTCGACCTTGAAGCGCGGCACGACCATCAAGAAGATCCGTCTGACGTCGAACGACGGGCAGGTCGAGTGCCGCATCGGCAAGAGCACTATTGTGCTCAAGACAGAGTTTTTGAAAAAGGCCTGATGGAAAGTTCAGCGGATGAGATCAGTAAAGATGTGACGCAGCGATTGCTGACCTGCGGGCTGGACCTGGTGCAGGTCTTTGATATCGCGCGCTACAATGATCTCATTGCAGACCATGAAACCCTTGCGCCCTTGCCGCTGTTTGGCAGGCGCGGGGCGCTGGCCTTGCTTGTTGGTAATACGAAAGCCCTGTGGCCTGTGTTTACGCAGGTTTATCACACCGATGCGGATTTGCAGATTTGTGCTGACCCTCTGGATGCCTGGGTCGGACATGTCCTGAAAGCCTGCCTGAAACATATCCCGGCAGAAAGTGTTCTACGCTTTTCACATGATCCGGGCGAAGGGCTTGTCTCGATGCTCCACCTGGCGCAGGCCAGCGGCCTGGCTCATGTTGGTCCGGCTCACCTTGCAGTCCACCCGGAGCATGGAACCTGGATAGGGCTGCGCGGCGTCATCGTAATTGATGCGGAGCCACCGGTTTTGCCGTCGGGCTCTGTGACGCGGCCGTGCGATGGCTGCGATGCTCCGTGTGTCCTGGCTCTGGAGACGGCGCTGGCAAAGACATCGGCTTCCGAGATCGCTTCGTCGTGGCCGATCTGGGTTGCCGTCCGCGATGCCTGTCCGGTCGGCAAGGCAAGTCGCTACAGTGAGGCACAAATTTGCTATCACTACACAAAGGATCGAGCTGTGCTCCATCCCGAACCATCCAACGTCTGAGAGGGTTGCCATGTCCAGAGTTTACGGATTTGCACAGATCACCATTCGCGATCCCGAGGGCTACAAGGCCTATGAGGAAAACTTCATGGCCATCCTGACTGAGCATGGCGGACGGTTCATTGGCTTTGCCCAGCCGCCGGAAGTTGTCGAAGGATCGTTTGAAGCGACACGGGCTGTGCTGCTTGAGTTTGACACGCGCGGGGATTTTGACGCCTGGTACGGCTCCGACGCCTATCAAGGCATCATGAAACATCGGCTCGCCTCGTCGGAAGGAAGTGTTGTTCTGCTGAATGGAACCGGGTGAAGGCCACAAGGGGCGGTCAGCGGAGGTTTATCTCCGACAACCGCCCGTCCTGGTTACGCCGCGAATTTAGCCAGACGATCCCGGATAATCTCTTCAGCGCCGAACACAATGCGCTCGATGAGCTCCTTGCAGGTGGGGATGTCGTGGATGAGGCCCGCGACCATGCCGCAGCTCCAGGCGCCGGCTTCGACGGTGCCTTCCTGCATCACCTTCGGGTAAACGCCGCCGACAAGTTCCATGATATCTTTGATGTCCGTGTCGGCACCCTTTTCTGCTTCGATCGCCATAATCTTCTCTACCGCAGGATTGACGAGAACGCGTTCGGTATTGCGCAAGGGGCGCATGATGAGGCGCGTGTCGCGTTCATCTGCGGCAACCAGCGCGTCCTTGACGTTCTGGTGCACCGGCGCTTCTTGTGTTGCAATGAAACGGGTGCCCATATTGATACCTTCCGCACCCAGAGCAAGCGCTGCAACAAGGCCCTGCGCATCGCCGAAGCCGCCCGAGGCAACAATCGGAACCGTCAGTTCTTCATGGGCGCGCGGCAGCAGCACCAGTGCCGGGATGTCATCCTCGCCGGGGTGCCCGCCGCATTCAAAGCCATCAACACTGACCGCATCACAGCCAATTTTTTCGGCCTTCACTGAATGGCGCACCGAAGTGCACTTGTGGATGACCTTGATACCGGCGTCTTTCAGCGCTGGCAGATAGGCTTCCGGGCTGCGCCCTGCAGTTTCCACGATTTTCACGCCGCCCTTGACGATGGCTTCGATATATTCGGGATAGGGCGGAGCGGAAAAGCCGGGCAGGAATGTCAGATTTACACCAATTGGTTTGTCGGTCATATCCCTGCAGCGGGCGATTTCATTGGCAAGGTCTGCCGGTGTCGGCTGCGTCAGGGCTGTAATAATACCAAGGCCGCCGGCGTTCGAGACGGCGGCTGCCATTTCAGCCAGGCCAACAAAGTGCATGCCGCCCTGGATGACAGGGTGTTCAATGCCGAAGAGTTCTGTGATTTTTGTTTTCATTGTCTTCTCCCGATATGTGAAATCCGCTCGGTGGCGGCGGATTTTCCTGCGAGGCCCAGGGCCTTCTGTTGTTGTCTTGTCCTGCTAACCCGCGCAGCATAACCCGGAGAAGTCGTTTCAGATAGGGCTTTGTTGAGGCCGGCTGAGCTTTGGCAGGAATAGGTCTTTCAATGGCTTATGCCGGTGTCTACACTCCCTGGAAAAGACCGATAAGAGGATGCGATGCCATGAAAGTTTCAATATCTGTAGGCGGTTATGCGGGCGTTGACCCGGCAGGGATCACCGAATTTGTTCAGGCGGCCGAGAAGCTGGGCGTCGATACGGTTTGGACCGCCGAGGCCTGGGGGCAGGACGCGATCACGCCGCTTGCCTTCCTTGCGGGCCAGACGTCGAAGATCAAGCTTGGCACCGGCATCATGCAAATCTCCGCGCGTGCGCCATCGATGACGGCGATGACCGCGATGTCGCTTAACAAACTCTCCGGCGGGCGCTTTGTCCTCGGGCTCGGAGCAAGCGGGCCGCAGGTCGTCGAAGGGCTTCACGGCGTGGCGTATGAAGGCCCGCTGACGCGGCTACGCGAGACCGTCGAGATTGTCCGGATGGCGTTTCGCGGCGAGAAACTCAAGTATGATGGCAAGTATCATGTGCTGCCGCGCCCGGGCGGTGAAGGCAAGGCGATCCGGATTGATCAACCGCCTGTCAATATCCCGATCTTTCTGGCGACGCTTGGACCGAAGTCGCTGGAATATACCGGGGCGGCGGCGGACGGTTGGCTCGGCACCTCGTTTTCTCCGGACCATGCGGGCGCACATCTTGATCACATCAGACAAGGCGCTGAAGCGGCGGGGCGCCCGATGTCTGCCATTGATCTCCATGTGGCCTGCGGCGTGGCCATTGGCGATAATGTGCGTGAGCTGATTGATGCGCGCAAGCCGCAGGTCGCCTTTTCCATGGGCGCCATGGGCTCCGCCAAAACGAACTTTTACAATGAGGCCTTCCAGAGAGCCGGCTATCAGGATGATGCGCTGGCCATTCAGAAACTATGGATTGACGGCAAGAGACAAGAGGCCGCCGAGCGTGTGCCCGATGAAATGGTGACGCAGTTTGGCGCGGTCGGTACCGAGGATATGGTGCGCGAGCGGTTTGCAAAATACAAAGAAGTCGGCATCTCGACGCTCAGCCTTGGTATGGGCGGCGGCTCGCACCGGGACCGTATGGCCGAACTTGAGCGGATCGTTGATCTGGCACAATCGGTGTAGCAGACGATTTAACAGGTAATTCAGGGAGAACGACATGTCAGATGCAGGTGGTCAAAAACCGGAAACACTGTCGAACCGCGAGGCCGTCGCGGCGTGGCCGATTGATGTCAATCAGGACCCTTATAAGATCCCGCTGGACGCCATGAACCCGGCGCATAATGACCTGTTTGAGGCGAACAGGATGTTGCCGTGGTTTGAGCGCCTGCGCGCCGAAGCGCCGGTTCACTATTGTGCGGACAGCCAGTTCGGCCCCTATTGGTCTGTGACCACCTACGACGATATCCAGTATGTCGATTCTCACCATGAAATCTTTTCGTCGGATATCGTCAACGGCGGCATTCGCCTTGGCGGACAGATCATGGAGAAAGAACCCGACGCCCTGACCCACCTGCCGATGTTCATCATGCAGGATCCCCCCGTCCATGATGACCAGCGCAAGGTTCTGGCGCCGAAGTTTACCGGTCCTGTGCTTGCCGAGTTTGGCGAGCTCATCAGGGGCCGTGCCGCAGATATCCTTGACGGGTTGCCGCGCGGTGAAACCTTTAACTGGGTCCGCGAGGTCTCGGTCGAATTGACCGGGCGCATGCTGGCGACGCTGTTTGGTATCCCGCAGGAAGACCGGCACAAACTCATTCACTGGTCAGACACCGTCGAGCGTCTTGGCGACCCGGATTATTTTGAAACGCCGGAAGAAGGCTTTCAGGAATTGTGGAAGTGTTTTGAATATTTCGATGCGGTCTGGAAACAGCGTGCGGCGGACAAGGTGCCCGGCTCTGATCTCATCTCGATGCTGGTGCACGGCGAGGCAACGAAGAACATGTCGCCCAATGAGTATCTCGGCAATGTGCTCCTGCTCATTGTTGGCGGCAACGACACGACCCGCAATTCGATCACCGGCGGCGTGCTGGCTCTGAACGAGCACCCGGCGGAGTTTGCCAAGCTGAAGGCCAACCCCGGGCTCATTCCCAATATGGTGTCGGAGATTATTCGCTGGCAGTCGCCGGTGGCTCATATGGCGCGCACGGCGATGGAAGATACTGAACTTGGCGGGCAATTGATCAAGAAGCACGACCGGGTCGTGATGTGGTATCTGTCAGGTAACCGCGACACGACAAAAATTCCCGATGCGGACAAGTTTATCATTGATCGGGCCGGCGCACGGCGGCATCTGTCGTTTGGCTTTGGCATTCACCGCTGTATGGGCAACCGTCTGGGAGAAATGCAGCTCACCATCATCTGGGAAGAGATCATGAAACGCTTCTCCAGCATCGAAGTGGTTGGCGAGCCGAAGTATCTCAAGTCGAGCTTTATTCGCGGCATTACGGATTTGCCGGTTCGGCTGCATGAGAAGTGAGAGTTTCTTTTGTCCCTCTCCCTCCGGGAGAGGGTGGCATGCGAAGCATGACGGGTGAGGAGCGGTGCCTCTTCAGTTTCAGGACTTTGCAACTCCGCCCCTCATCCGGCGCTGCGCGCCACCTTCTCCCGGAGGGAGAAGGACAGGATGTAGCCCCCTACTTCTTCCCCAACACGTCAAGCATGCCCATGTCCAGCCACCGCGCCAGCTCTTCCTCGCGCCCCGCGCCGCGGCTCGAAGGCTCGCCCTTGAGCCAGAGCAGCAGCTCATAGAAGATATCAGCGGACAGGCCTGTGAGGTTGGCGCCGGGCAGTTCATAGTAATGCGAGGTAAAGGTGCGCCCGTTGTGGGTGACCTCGCGCGGCAGCCGTGCCGCCGGGTCCATCAGGGGTTTAAGGTCGGCCACAATCGCCCTCTCGACTTCATGCGGGTTGGCGATGATCTCGGGCACACCGTCGATCCAGCCAACATGGGGGATGAGGTGAAACTTTCCCATGGCCCAGGCATCGTCGAGACGCCCGAAGACATGGACATCTTCCGGCGGGATGCCCACTTCCTCATGGGTCTCGCGCAAGGCTGCCGCCTCGGCATGCTCATCAGTGTCATCGATGCGTCCGCCGGGAAAGGCAACCTGGCCCGCATGGGTCGGCGCAGAGGACGAGCGCAGGATACAGGCCATCTTGATGGTGCCGCGTTCTTCCCAGAACGGCATCAGAACCGAGGCATAGCGGAACGTCTCGGGGACCGAGCCTTCAGGGAACTCGTGCGGGACGCGGGCGTGCAGCGCATGAAGGCGGGTTTTGATGTCATCGACGAAACTCATGCCCCCTTGATGCGCGGGTTTGCGGGGAAATGCAATGGCAGGTGTGACCACAAAGGCGCACTCATAAAGTTGACGCAATTTTACGTTGGGTCTAGGCTGGGCTCAAAGCGGAGGGATATTTCATGGGTAGAAAACTGGCTATTGGCCTGGTTATCGTTGTGGTGATCGGCGCAGGGCTTTACTTTAGTGGTGCGCAAGTGAAGCTGAAGATCGGGCGGGAGAACGGTAATGTGACCGGCACACTTCACGACCGAAAATCAGACAGGACCGTTACTGTTGACGGTGTTGGCGAGGTTGCCGTTTATCCAGATCGTGCTCGCATTACAATTAGCATCAAGTCTATCGGCAGCAATGCAGCGCGCGCGATTGAGGTCCACAACTCAAAAATTGCGAGAATCTCGAAAGGTCTCCAGGGTTTGGGGGTTGGTCCTCGGGATATTCGAACTTCGAAATTCAAGCTGCGTCGAAAGAAGGGAAGCCGTTCGAGGCAATCTGTCGGGGAATCAGAGTCCTTCGAGGTTGAGATCGATAATTCAATCAGTGTGGATACTGATAAAGTCAATCAAGTTGGAAATATTCTCGATCAGGCCATCGAGTGGGGTGCGGCTGACGTTGGCAACTTGACCTTTCATGCGAGTGACAAGGGAAAATATGAAGCGATGGCAAGAGAGCTTGCTGTTGAACACGCACGTATGAAAGCATCGAACTTGGTGGGCGCTTCCGGTCACAGATTGGGAAATGTCAGTTTGATTTATGATACGGGAACCCGCCGAGGAAATGGCGGTAAGAATTCAGTATCGTTACTTGAAGCAGGAGAGGACTATCCAATCTTTATAAATCCGGTTTATGCAGTTGCCAGTGTTAAAGTCTCCTTTGAGATCAAATGATGAGTTGGGGGCGTTCGACAGTTTCTGCGACTTTGACTTTCTGTGCTTTGTGGCTTGTATCGTCTTTGGTCCACCAAGAAGTTGAGGCTGCTGAGCCTAGAATCTATAGTATTGTTGGCAAGGCCCAGTTGAAAGTCGCCCCGGATCGGCTGGCTATTGTATTCGACATCAGCTTCAAGGGCAGATCGACAGCTGACTATTTGGGGAGATACAGGGCAAGCTACGATCAGCTGCTAGTCGCATTGGCTCCTTTTGACTTGAGCGATCAAGATGTAGGAGTTTACGGCTTTAGAGTTACTTCAGATTCCGGATTTTGGCATGGAGAAATGGGGTCAATTGAGGTCAGGAGCAGCGTCACTGTTACTGTTTCGGAGCTGGGTGAAGAGGGTGATATTCTTGCTGCAATCCAAAGAGTCCCAGATGTAAGTCGCGTTCGTTCAGTTTACTCCCGACATGATGCGGAAAAGATCCGACGCAAGGTTGATGAGATGGCAGTGCGCGATGCGGTTGAACGCACTCGGTCAATGGCGAAGGTGTTAGGGCTGGTTGCCGCCGGGATTGTCAGCATCGGAAGAGAACCAACCGAGGCGGAGTTGGTTGGTGCGGCGGAACTCATTGAGTCTGCTTCTGTGAATACGGTGAGGTCATCCATCTATGAAGAAATGGTCTTTAATTCGGAAATCACAGTTGCGACTGAGCTAAAAAAAGTGGATTAGGGAGGGGCTTCCCCTTCCGCCCCATCTGTGCCAACCTCCTTGCAAAACAAGAACTTGAGGGAGGTCGAGGATGAGTGAAGTTGAGGCTACGGTCGGTGAAGTTTCCGGGGGCGAGGTGTCAGCTGTTGCTGCCGAAAAAGTTTCGGCGCGGCACTATACGTTTCTGGTGTTTCTGACGATCCTCAATGTAATGAACTTTGTTGACCGACAGCTTCTATCGAGTTTTTCCAATTTTATCGTGCCGGACCTCGGGCTGACCAATACCCAGTACGGGCTTTTGACCGGCCTCGTTTTTATCTGCTTCTACGCCTTCATGGGGCTTTTCATGGGCGTGCTGGCCGATACGGTGCACCGACCACGCCTTGTGGCCGCGGGCCTTCTGCTGTGGAGCGTGCTGACCGCAGCCTCGGGGGCGGCGCGCGGCTTTGCCTCTCTAGCCTTGCCGCGCATGTTTATCGGCGTTGGCGAAAGCGTTTTGACGCCGACCTCGATGTCGATGCTGTCGGACCGGTTTCCCGCTTCAAAGCTCGGCTTTGCCTCAGGCTTTTATTACATGGGCGTGCCGATCGGGGTCGCGATCTCGCTGCTTGTTGCGGGGTACCTCGGCCCGGCGATTGGCTGGCGCAATTGCTTCTATGCCCTTGGCGTCATTGGTATCGTGCTTGCGGTCGTTATGGCCTTCATCAAGGAGACGCCGCGCCGGCATCATCAGGAGGCTGAGGAAAAAGGCGAGGCTGTTGCCAAACAATCGATTGGTCAGATTGCAAGCACTCTCTTCAAGGCCCTTGGGCAGTCACCGGCGCTTTGCTACACAATAGCCGGCGGTGTCGCGATCCATTTCGTTCTTGGTGCTGCGGCCTTTGACCAGCTGTGGTTTGTCCAGGAGCGCGGCTTTGAACGCGCTCATATTGCCCAGATGTCCGGCTGGATCGGCGCGGCGGGCGGTGTGCTTGGCATTCTCGCCGGTGGCTATGGCAGTGACTGGTGGCAGGAGAACATGAAAACCGGGCGTCCCATGTTCCTGTTCTGGACGCTGATCCTCCTGATGCCGCTGGGACTTGTTTATCGTATGGTTGATCCGTCCAGCGTTCTCTTCTGGGCCGGCATCTTCTTTGGCTTCTTTCAGCTCGGCATCTTCTATGGTCCGACCTTCTCGACCATTCAGGAATTGGCGCCGCCACAGATTCGCTCCACTGCGGTTGCGTTTTACCTGTTGACCCTCAACTTCGTTGGTCTGGGGATCGGGATAACCGCAAGTGGTTTCTTCATTGATATGATGATGGAAGCTGGTGTCTCAGAACCTTACACAAAAGTGCTGATCGGCTTCACCGTGCTGTCGGCGAGTGCCATTCCGCTCTTTTATCTTGCCGGCAAATACTTCCACCGGGACCGGGACAAGCTGGCGGCAAACGCCTAAGGCCCTGCATTCAGAAGGCTTTTCGGAACAGGGAATTCTGTCTTCCTTTTGCCACGTTCTTCGTGTACCCAGACGCAGAACTGGCGGGGTCGCTTGCGCATTCATCAAAGGCGGGGCGTCGGTTTGTCACATTGCCTTGTGGCTGTGTTTTGCGCATTGGTCGCAGGTGAATGTGCCTGTTACGGGTATCATACGGGGTAGAATTTTGCGGGCTATCGGGTGTCCTGCTGCGTGAAGCAGCACTGGACGCCCGAAGCATAATTAAGGAGCTACGATAGATGAGCATAAAAGTAACAAAGGCTGTCTTTGGCGCAGTCATGGCGGTTGGTCTTTTGACTTCTGCCGCCCAGGCTGGCGACGCGACTGCCGGCAAGAAGGTCTACAACAAGTGTAAGGCCTGTCACACCACAGAAGAAGGTGGCAAGCACCGCGTCGGGCCAAATCTTCACGGCGTCATTGGCCGGACGGCTGGTACCGCCGAGGGCTTCAAGTTTTCTTCGGCCATGAAAGAGTCCGGCATTGTCTGGGACGAAGCCATTCTTGGAGAATATCTCACCAAGCCAAGAGCCGTCGTGCCAAAAACCAAAATGGCATTCCCGGGCATCAAGAAGCCTGCGGATCTTGAAAATCTGATGGCCTATCTCAAGGAAGTAACGGCTTAAGCAGAGTTTTCCTCTCTGAACCTGATACTGGCGCCCGCCTCATGTAAAGTGAGGCGGGCGTTTTTTTGTTCCCTTTGCGCTGCATACAGGTAAGCTTGAGGCTGGTTGCAACCTTGAAGCAGGGCGGCGCGATATGGCGGGGCGGTGGTCGGCCAGATTTGTAAAGACGGGGTTTGCGGCAACGCTGGCAATCCTCAGTTTTGCGAGCGGCGCGCAGGCGGATGTTGTTGATGCACTGCGCAGCTGCGGGCTCACTGCGGGCGAGACGGGTGTCGTCTCAAAGGTCGTGGACGGCGACACGCTCATCCTGAAAACTGACCCCCGAAAAACCTTGAGCCAGGTTGCCGAGAGACAGGTTCGCCTTGTCGGTATTCAGGCGCCGAAACTGCCGCTGGGGCGCAAGGATTTTGAACCCTGGCCGATGGGCGAGGCGGCAAAGGCTGTGCTGGGGAAAATGGTGCTGCATAAGGAAGTTCAACTTTTTTATGGCAAGACTCGCGAGGATCGTCACGGGCGGATCCTGGCGCATGTTGTTGTGCGCAGCAAATCGGGGTCCCGTCAGTGGGCGGAAAAGGCGTTGCTGGAGCGAGGGTTCGCCCGGGTCTATTCGTTTGCTGACAACCGGCTTTGTGTCGAGGCCATGCTCGGGTTTGAGCGAAGTGCGCGGGCCAGCCGGACCGGCATCTGGAGTCAGAATTTCTACGCCATCCGGCCGCAACACCAGGCCGGGCGCTACCTGGGATCCTTTCAGCTGGTGGAGGGACGGGTTCTTGATGTCGCCGAGGTGCGCACCGGAGTTTATCTGAACTTCGAGGAAAACTGGCGCGAGGATTTTACAATCTTTGTGGCCAAGCGCGATCTTCGCCGGTTTGGCGGGAAAGAGCATGAACTCGGGCAGATGGAAGGACAGACCATCCGGGTTCGGGGCTGGCTCAAACTCAGAAATGGTCCTATGATAGACGTTACGCATCCGGAACAAATAGAAATCGTGGATGGCTGATTGCGGCGGTCACAAAGGGAAGATGTTCACTCATGGAATTGCACACACGGGTTTCTGTAAAATTCATTTCTGTAACGAAACGAGCCGTGGAATGCTGCGCAATTGGTCTCAGTCTGTTTCTTGTCGGCTGTATGACGCCGCAAGGCGCTGCCCAGCTCGGGCGCAGTCAGCACCCCAAGGTGGTTGCCTCCTATGGCGGGGTCTATGAGGACCCTCAGGTGACCTCTTACGTAACATCGGTGGGCCGCAAAGTGACTTCAGGGGTGACAAATAACGGTGCTCCCTTTCAATTCACAACCCTCGACACGCCTGTGGTCAATGCCTTTGCCCTTCCAGGAGGATATACCTATGTGACGCGAGGGCTGCTTGCCCTTGTCAATGATGAGGCCGAGCTTGCTGCGGTGCTTGGTCATGAAGTGACGCACATAACGAAGGCGCACACCGCCGAGCGCTATAACAGGGCACAGGTTGCCGGCGTCGGCGCGCTTCTGGTCGGGCTTGCGACGGGATCTCAGGACTGGATGGAGGCCGTCGGATACGGCGGCCAGCTTTTCCTGCTTGATTATTCCCGGGATCAGGAATTTGAAAGCGACCGCGAGGGGGTCAAGTTGCTCGACCGGGCTGGCTATGATCCTTTTGCCATGGGCGATTTTCTCAGTGCCATGGGCGGGCAAAGTGCGCTCAGCGCTCGCATGGCCGGGAAAGGATATAACCCGGGCCGCGTCGACTATTTTTCAACCCATCCGAATACGGCAGAACGTGTCTCACGTGCACATAACCTGGCCCGAAAGCGCGGCGCCGTTCGCGGGCAGAAAATGCGCGGACGCGATACCTATTTTGGTCATATTGATGGAATGCTTTATGGCGACAGTCCGGACCAGGGCTTTGTGCGGGGCAGGCGGTTCTCTCACCCCCGGATGAAGTTTGAATTCCGTGCCCCGGATGGCTTCAGGCTGCAAAATACGGCGGTTGCGGTCGTTGGTCATGGCCCTGATGGCGTATCATTTCAGTTTGATGCCGCGCCCGACTATCGCCCGGGAACTCTGCTTGCTAATTATATTTCCGGCGTCTGGGCGCCAAAATTGAAGCTTCGGGCGGGCAGCATCCGCCAGACCCGTGTCAACGGGATCGCCATGGCGAGCACAACAGTTGCAGTTCAAACGCGCAGCGGACCTGTCAGTGTTCGGCTTGTGGCCATCGCGCAAACCCCCGACAAGGTCTTTCGGTTCATGATTGTGATACCGTCGCAGGCGGTCCGTGCCATGGGCCCGAGGGTTGACGCCATGGTGGCCGGTTATCGCAGATTGTCAGATGCCGAGGCGGCGGCTTTGAAGCCGCTCTGGCTGCGCGTGGTGACCGTCAAGCGCGGCGATACCATTGCCGGACTTTCACGCCGGATGGCGTTTGATGATTATCGCGAAGACAGGTTCCGTGCCCTGAATAACCTGACCGGGACAAACCAATTGCGTGCGGGTCAAAAGGTCAAGATTGTAACGGAATAAGGCAAGGACTATCTGCCGGTGAGCCCTGCCTCGACAGGATCTCCGACCTTGTCCTCGATCGAGATGCGAACTTTCTGCAAGGCAAGAGTTTCGATCTGGCGCACGCGCTCCTTGGAAATGCCAAGACGATTGCCCAGAGCCTGAAGTGTGATGGCCTGATCAGAAAGCCTTCTTTCCCGGATGATCGTGGATTCCCGCTCGCTCAGTTCGTCAAGCGCCTGTTCGATCAGCCGGTGATGGATCTCGCCATCGACCTGGGCCATGACGATGTCCTCTGGCAAGTCCCTGTCGTCAACCAGTATATCCTGCCATTGATCATCCGAGCCCTCGGCAATGTGCGCATTGAGGGATCGATCGGCGGCAGCCATGCGGCCTTCCATATTTTCAACGTCGGTAACTGACACTTTGAGCTCTTTGGCAATGAAGGCGCGTCCGTCTGATGACAGGGATTGTGCCGTGCCGTCCTGAATGGCCGCGCGCAGACGGCGTAAATTGAAAAACAGGGTCTTTTGGGCGCGAGTGGTACCTGTCCGGACAATTGACCAGTTTCGCAGCACATAGTCCTGTATGGCGGCGCGGATCCACCACGTCGCGTAGGTGGAAAAGCGAAGCTCTCTTTCCGGCTCGAAGCGGGCTGCAGCTTGCATCAGACCGACGTTGCCCTCCTGCACAAGATCTCCGATTGGCAGCCCATAGTTGCGAAAGCGTGATGCCATTGAAATCACAAGCCTCATATAGGATTTGGTCAGTTCGTGCAGCGCCGCCTCGTCGCGCTCTTCGCGCCACAATCGGGCAAGCTTGAGCTCATGATCCTGTTCAAGCAAAGGGGCTTTCATCGCCGATTTGATAAATCGACGATTGGCCTTTTGGGTCTCCGGAGTGTCAAGAACCGCCATTATCTCTCCCGCTGGTAGAAGCTTCTAGTTACTTCTACGCAAGCGAGTGCGATCCGGATGTCACAAAGTGCAAAAAAACCCGGTAAAATTTCGCCGGGTCCAATTGTACTCTATGCGTGCGAGTTCGGCTGTCTCTGCCAAACAGCCAAAAAGGCGGCCTCAGGCGGCTTCTCTGGTCAGGACAGTCTCGAGTTGGGCAACGGCCTGTTCTTCCTCGATATTGCCGACAGCGGCGACTTCGCGCGCCATGCGGTCAAGGGCTGCCTCATAGAGCTGGCGTTCGGAATAAGACTGTTCGGGTTGACCATCGCCGCGATAAAGGTCACGGACGACTTCGGCGATCGAAATGAGGTCGCCGGAATTAATCTTGGCCTCATATTCGGCGGCCCGGCGGCTCCACATGGTGCGCTTGACGCGGGCTTTGCCGCGCAGAGTGGTCATCGCACTTTCAACCACGTCGGTGCTTGAAAGCGGGCGCATTCCTATGGATATGGCCTTTCCGGTCGGAACGCGCAGGGTCATTTTTTCTTTTTCGAAGTTGATCACAAAGAGCTCAAGTTTGGTCCCTGCAACTTCCTGGGTTTCCACCCTGGAAACTTTACCGACACCATGCGACGGATAAACAACAAATTCGTTTGTTTTGAAAGCCAGGGCTTCCTTTTTGGTCGTTTTCTTTGCGGTCATATTTTCTGTCTCAATCCTGCTTTTGTCGGCCTTTTGGCAGTGTGCATTTCCATGCTGCAGCACCGCAAAAAAAGGATGCCACACGCGTTAAAACTCGCAGCACCCTCGGTCAAATTTATCAATATTTCTCGCTATTCAAGAGATACCATACCACAAAAATCCAAAGATTTCAAATCACTCGCCGGAACCGGGGTGAAAATGCTGCAGTGCAACAAAAAAGGTCAGGGTTTCTGCCAATCTTTCGACCTTCCAGGGTCTGGATCAGTCGCCTTGGCCGGGCTCCGCCGAGAAATATTTCTCGAACTTGCCTTCCACGTCCTTGAATTTATCGGCGTCTGCAGGCGCCTCTCGATTGGCTGTAATGTTCGGCCAGAGCGAGGCGAATTTGGTGTTCAGTTCGAGCCACTTCTCGAGCCCGTCCTCGGTGTCCGGCCTGATGGCTTCGGCCGGACATTCCGGCTCGCAGACCCCGCAATCAATACATTCATCGGGATGAATGACGAGCATGTTTTCGCCCTCGTAGAAGCAATCGACGGGGCAGACATCGACGCAGTCCATGTATTTGCATTTGATGCAGGCATCTGTGACGATATAGGTCATTCAAAATACTCCCGGTTTTCTCTTTTTCTTTTTGCTTCTTCAGGCTTCCGGGCCGAGGCCCAGTTTTTGTCTTACACGCTTGCGAGCCTCTCCGCTCTGGCGATCCGTGACATGCAAGAGCCCGGTGACACGCCGCAGCAGGTTGGCCTCATAGGCATCGAGGACATTGTCGGCATAAACGACCTCCCACAACATTTCAATCATCTCAATGCGCTGGTCTTCATCGAACTTGTTTTTGATCACATTTGTAAAGCTGAATATCTCGACAGATTGCTCATGTTTTGCATGAGCAGCTTCAAACAGGGCTTCCGCAGTTTCCCCGGAGATATCGAACCGTTTGACCAACAGCACAGCGATGCGCTGGCGTTCGCGGTCATCAAAGTGATCGTCAAGCCGCGCGGCCTCAATGAGAAGGACGGCGGCTGCGACAAGATGCACCTCGTGAGCAGCTTCGGGCCTGGTATCCTCGCCGGAGGAAAAAAGTGACTTCAGTTTTTCAAACATATGTGCCTCCATATCATGAGGTGCGCGACAGGAATAGTCCAAAAACCGGGGATTTTCTGTACCGGGCAAATGAAAAGACTTGAGAGGGAGATCGTCCATGACCAGCCAGCACTCTGTGGTACCTGCAGGCCCGAAACGGAAATTTTGGGGATGGGGGCTTGCAAACGAGGGTGTGAGCGCTGCGGAGCGAAAATCTCTCGGCGCGGCGGTTGCCGGGCGGTATGACGGGGCCTCGCTCAGGGAGGTTGCGCCGCCCGAGGTCAGTGACTTTGATTTGCGGCCCTCGCGGCTGGCAATCCCTTCAACGCTCAGATCTATAGTGACCGACGATCCTGAGGAGCGCCTTATCCATGCCTATGGCAAGTCCTTTGCTGATTGCGCTCGCATGCTGATGCGCCATGTGCCGAACCCGCCGGACCTCATTGCCTATCCACGCAGCGAGGAGGATGTCAGCGCCTTGCTCGACTGGGCCGATGGAAAAAACGTTGCTGTCATTCCCTTTGGTGGCGGATCAAGTGTTTGCGGCGGGGTTGAGCCTGACGTTGGCGATGATTATGCCGGAACGCTGGTCATCGACATGCTGGCGATGAACCAGATCCTTGAGATCGATAAAACCAGCCGGGCTGCCCGGTTCCAGGCCGGCATCTATGGGCCACAGCTTGAAGCCGGGCTGAAACCGCACGGATTGACCCTGCGGCATTTCCCCCAGAGTTTTGAGTTCTCGACGCTTGGCGGCTGGATCGCGACTCGCGGCGGCGGTCACTACGCCAGCCTCTATACCCACATTGACGATTTCGTCGAGGCGACCCGGATGATCACGCCGCAAGGCCTGCTGGAGACACGAAGGCTTCCGGGCTCCGGCGCCGGTCCCAGCGCAGATCGGATGATTATCGGTTCAGAGGGGACGCTCGGTCTCATCACCGAGGCGTGGATGCGGCTGCAGGACCGACCGACCTTCAGGGCGTCTGCGGCGGTCGGGTTTGCCACGATGGAGAAGGGCGCCGAGGCGGTGCGGGCGCTTTCCCAGTCGGGATTGTTCCCGACCAATTGCCGTCTTATCGATGCGGCAGAGGCGAAAAATTCCGGTGCCGGGGACGGGACCAGCGCATTGCTGGTGCTCGGGTTTGAATCAGCTGACCATCCGCTGGCCCCCTGGATGGAGCGAGCGCTGGAGCTTGTCAGTGATCATGGCGGGATCTTTGACCGGGAGGCGGTCAACCGGTCTATGCAACCCAAAGAGGCGGCCGACGAAGCGGCGGAGCATCGCCAGGGGGCAGCGGGACAATGGCGCAATGCGTTTATCCGTGCGCCCTATTACCGGGAGGTCCTCGTCGGGCTCGGCATTATCGTCGACACGTTTGAAACGGCCATCACCTGGGACAGGTTCGCTGATTTCTATAAGGGTGTCACCGGCCAGATGCACGATGCGATCAAGCGCATAACGGGACAGGAGGCAACAGTGACCTGCCGTTTCACCCATATTTATCCTGACGGGCCGGCGCCTTATTTCACGTTCCAGGTACTCGGCGCGGAGGACGGCAACCTGGCCTTGATGCTTGAACGATGGCGCGAGATCAAGATCGCGGCCAATGCTGTGGTAACAGATCTCGGCGGGACGGTGACGCACCACCATGCGGTTGGCCGGGACCACAGGCCAGGCTATGAGACCCAGACATCGCAGCTTTTCCGCGAAACTCTTGCGGCGGCCAAGCACAGACTGGACCCGGGAGGTCTTTTGAACCCGGGCGTTCTGATTGACCCGGTCGGGCGTGCGGTGGGGCAAAGCGGAATTCTTCGCAAGGGGAACTGACTATTCGTCCGTGTCCTGCAAGTCGTCGCCTTGCAGTTTGTCCAGCGCGCGCCGATCTCTCTTGGTCGGGCGTCCTTCTCCTCTGGGGCGCGACGGTGCAGTGTCGGAGATCTTGATCTCTTCTTTTGTCGGCATGGGAGGCGAAAGGTCGTTGTAGAGTTCCTGCGCCTCGATTGCCGGACCACGGCGCTTGCCGGGTGCCTTCACTTCGAAGACACGAATCCGGTTGCCATGGGGAAAGGTCAGGATGTCGCCGACCCGAACCGGTTGGGCGGCCTTTTGCAACTTCGCCCGTTGCCCACCACTCTTCACACGGATTTTCCCGGTCTCGACAAATTTGGCGGCAAGAGAGCGGCTCTTGAAGATCCGGGCATACCAGAGCCATTTGTCGATGCGTTGGGCGGGCAGGTGATTGGGACTTTTGGCATTCATCATTTTTTGTCGCGCAGGGCCTGAAGAGCCGCGAAGGGACTGTCAGAGTAGTCGCGTTGCTTTTGCGGTGCTGACTTTTGTGCCGGGCGAGGGGGCTGGTTCTTGCGCTTTGCCCCTGTGTCCTTGTTTCCAGTCTTGTTCCCGACCTTGTTTTCAGGAGCACCGGCTCTCGGTTTGCCTCTGGCGGTTTGTGGACGGCTGTCCTTGCCAGCCTGCCCGGGTTTGCCCTTGCCTGCCTTATAGTGTCCGCCGCTATGGCTCCTTGTTGCCTCCTGGGTCTGGAAGCGCCAGAAGAAATGCTCTTCGCCGGCATGTTTGACGGTGAGGCGGCGATAGCCGAGGGCACGCAGAATATCTTCAAAGGGCTCACCGCTGCAGCCCACGAGCGACATCATATCAGGTGTCACCGAGAAAGCGCCGCGCGGTGCCTTGATCTTTTTGGGTGGCTTGAAACTCGGGAATGTCCAGAAGACTATGGGCTGGCGATCTTCGGTCTTGCGCGCCTCGATCTGCGCCGCCTTTTGCTCGCGAATGACACCGGCGAGGCGCTCCAGCATATCGAGGCGTACAATGCGTTGACCACAGCGGCGAAACCCTGCTGCGTTGTAGGTCGCGTTGGGAACAGACCGGTCGCCTTCCAGAGACGTCAGACCTGCGGGCATCGGCTCATGCGGCGCGCCGTCCTTTTGTCGTTCATCGGCGACCGCGCGCAGGACAACAAGAACTTTGGCAGCAGCGGGTTTGATGAGCGCCGGCATGAAAATTGAAAACTCACCGAAGCGGATGCCCAGGCGGCGCAACTGGCCCCGGGCGGGCTGGTCGAGCGCCTTGATATCATCGGCCACAGCTGTTCGATCGAGAAAGCCAAGAGCCTCGATGAGCCGGTAACCGACCCCGCGAGCGAGGCCGGAGACCTGACCTTCGGCATGGCGCGCATTGGCATTGACGGCTGTTTCAAGAGCTTTTAGCGGTTGGAGGTGTGCCGCGAGGTAGTCGCCGAACCATGCCGTCAGCCGAACCAGGACACCGTCGCGCAAATTGGCGGGCATCAGGGTATCGGAAATAAGTTCAATGTCCGGAGCAAAGGCGCTCTCGCTTTTTTGTAACCGGGCAATCTGACCACCCTCCCACCGGATGGTTCCGTCAGATTTAAGCTCGATGGTGTCATCGGCGGCGCTGGCGAAGCGTGTGGCGCGGTTGATAATTTCCGGTTCGATGGCTCTTGTTGCCGCGGTGCGAAGCGCCTTCATTTCAAGCGCGCTGCCCGACTGGATGCGCGGATCGGTGATAAACCGGAAGCCGTTGATGCGCCCGACGAATTCGCCCTCGACTGTTACTTCACCTTCATTGTTGATGGCTGCCATCAATGCCTCGTCACTTTTTAAACGGCGGATCAGATAATTGGTCCGTCGATCTATAAATCTTTGGGTTAATCGCTCGTGAAGAGCGTCAGATAGTCTGTCTTCTACAGCGCGGGTGCGCTCTTGCCAATGCAAAGGATCACGGAGCCATCCGGCGCGGTTGGACACGAACGTCCAGGTGCGCGTATGGGCGATCCGATTTGACAGGGTATCAAGGTCCCCTTGCGTCTTGTCCTGCCGGTCGACATGTCCCGCAAGCCAGTCCTCGTCAATGACGCCGTCATGGCTCATGAGATGGCCGAACACGGTGCCCAGCAAACTGGCATGTTCATCCGCCATGACCTTGCGGAAGTCCGGGATCTGGCAAACATCCCAGAGCTTTTTGACAGCGGCGGGGCCAGGGACAAGATCGGTGATTTCGGAATTGGCCATGAGGGCGCGCAGGGCGACCATATCATCGGCATCGCGGGCCCGCGAGAGGCCATGCTCCTGCGACCGTGTTTCGAGGCTGCGCAGCAGATTTTGGAGGGACGAATAGTCGAGCTGGCTATTGCGCCATTGCAGCGTCCTGACGGGCTCGAACTGGTGTTCCTCGATCTGTTCCACCAGATCCTGACCAAGGGCCCCACAGTCGGCTGTGGTGCCGAATGTGCCGTCATTCATGTAGCGACCGGCCCGACCGGCAATCTGGGCCAGCTCGCTGGCTCGCAGGTCCCGATAGCCACGCCCGTCAAACTTGCGAATATCGGAAAAGGCAACGTGGTCAATGTCGATGTTGATCCCCATCCCGATGGCATCGGTTGCGACAAGAAAATCGACTTCGCCGGACTGGTAAAGCTCAACCTGGGCGTTCCGGGTGCGCGGCGACAGGGCCCCGAGGACCACGGCGGCACCGCCTCTCTGGCGGCGGATCAGATCGGCAATTGCGTAGACGGAATCGGCAGAAAACCCGACTATTGCCGATCGTCTGGGCAGGCGGCTGATCTTCTTTGAGCCCATAAACGTGAGATGCGAGAACCTCGGACGGGTTTTGAACGATATGTTGGGAAAGAGCGCGGTCAGCTTCGGGCGCATGGTCTCTGCGCCAAGGAAGAGCGTTTCCTCCTCGCCGCGCGCATGGAGCAGCCGGTCAGTGAAGATATGGCCGCGCTCCGGATCGGCGGCCAGCTGGATTTCGTCAATCGCCAGAAAGGCAACCGGCTTGTCGCGCGGCATCGCTTCCACGGTACACACGAAGTAGCGCGCCCGAGGCGGCAGGATCTTTTCTTCACCGGTGATGAGGGCAACCAGCCCGACGCCCTTTTGGGTCTTTATCTTGTCATAGACCTCGCGGGCCAACAGGCGCAGGGGCAAGCCAATGATGCCGCTGTCATGGCCCATCATGCGTTCGATCGCGTAGTGCGTCTTTCCGGTGTTGGTGGGGCCCAGAACGGCGATTATATGCCTGTCTCGATCGGAGCCGTGTTTTCCTGTGCTTCCGCGAGAACCGGGAGATGCGTTGCGCGGGGGGCTTTTGAGGTTTGGAGATTGACGCATGACCGGGCCCATTAAGCCTCAATCGGGCAAATTTTCAACGATAATTGTGGTGACATTTATGGTGGAGCGCCAGCGCCCTTTTGAGGTTTCGCGAGAGTCTTGATTATCGGCCATTCGTGGTTTGGCAGGATTATGAAAGTCTGCATATCTCTTATGGCAAGGTCTGATTAACACTTCAGAACAGATGCGGGACGAAACGGAAACGAATCACTGACTCTCCGGAATTGCCTGTTTGTTCACGCACAAAATGTTGTGGTTTCAATATGTTAGGACGCAAGAGCAATGCAGTGGATGAATGGATCCGGAGGCGATTTCGGAAAGTCATAGACATCCAGGTGCCACGGGATCCTTGTTTAAAGGGCATCCGGCAGAATCAGGTCGATGACCTGCTATCCGGCCTATCCGGCGACTTTTCCGCCGCGGCCCGCCTACCAACTCAACCACGGTAGTACTGCCCTGGGCCGTTCGCCGGCCTGTTCGGCGACCTGGTGCACCTTATCGGGATGCAACTGGCCATCCGGCCCCATATCCAATGCCTCGGCATGAATGCCGCCGCCGATCCATATGGCATCAATCCCCGACTGTCTGGCACCACGGACGTCGGTGGCCAGGCTGTCGCCGATCATCACTGCCCGGGAGCGTGGAATTTCCGGGCTTTGCGCGAACAGGCGATCAAAAATAATGGGGAAAGGTTTGCCAAAGCGCTCGACCGTCCCGCCCAATTCCTCGTAGAGGGCTGCCACCGCACCCGCACAAGGGAAGATTTTTCCGGCTTGCTTGACGACAATGTCAGGATTGACACAGATCATCGTCAGGCCGCGCGCCACGGCGGATGTTAGCAGTTCGGTATAATCCTCGGCCTGCTCCGTTTCGGCATCAAATAATCCGGTGCAAATGATCAACTCCGCCGCGTCCAGGGCGACTTCCCGGCCGCCGCAGGCATCCAGAGTGGGCCGACAACGCTCCGGGCCCAGATGGAACCAGGCCGGACCGGCATCGTCGTCGTGGCCATCTGCTCCGGGGGCGGCTCTGGCGGCCCGAGCAGAAATGGCGTCGGCCGTTGCATCACCTGACGTCAACAGCCAGTCGTACATGTCCGCTTCCACCCCCAGGTCCTCCAGTTGAGCAGCGACGTCTGTACTGAGCCTGGCCGCGTTGGACAGCAGGACCACCCTTGAGTCTCGCTGGCGCAGGCGGCGCAGACAATCGGCGGCGCCGGGAAAGACCGTCACGCCGTCATGCACCACACCCCAAAGATCAAGGATGAAAAGGTCGTAGTCATCGGCCAGTCCGGCCAAACCGGTCAGAATTGGAATATTCATCCGACATTTCCCGGGTAATCTTCAAATTCAACAAAATCATACATGGCCGCACCGTTTTTGACGACCTTGCGGCGTACTGATGGAACTGACCCGTCCAGCCTACCGTGACAGGTTGGTAACGATGAAGCCGACACCGGGGTTTAGTTATCAGGATTGAGCCGGGTTTGTTCGGAGGTCACGGGATCTGTGATTTGCGGTCCGGTGGCGGCTTTGTCGTATCCGGCGACGAGTTTTGTTGCCCGTGCGACTACAGACCCAAGTCTGGTTTCAGCATAGAACCTGACGGGCATGTGAACCACAGTGTCTGCACCCTTGACCGGCGCCAGCCACATATAGATGTCAGGCCACTCACTGAGGCCATCAGTGCGATCCGTGCGCTTTGGCGTGCGCGGTTTATACCCGGCGACGCGTTTGAATCCGATCCAGCATTTGAGAGCCTGGCCTTCGAATGCCGCGCCCCTGCCTGTGGAAACTTCCTCAACCCCGCGCGGTTCCATTATCAGATCAAACCGCCGTCTGCCGTCATAGACGGGGATCGTGCCGCCGCACGGGTTAGTTTCAGCGTTGTCGCTCTTGTTGGAGGCCGCCAGGATGATCTGCATGATGGCGCTCATGGGGTCGGCGCTGCGCTGGCGCTCCTGTTCGGAAACCGGATATTTTTTCAAATTGTACTCCGGGAAGGACAGGATTTCTGCTGATTCAAGGATACCGTCAGCCCTTGGCCAGGAAATCGCCACCAGCTGGCGCTGTTTTTTGTCGGTAATGTCGGAATTATAGAGGAAGGGTCTTGCCCGAGACTCTATGAATTGCCCTTTCGCGCCGATCACTGCATCGGTCTTTACCACCCAGTCGACAATGCCCTCGGTCTGGACGTTTGATCGGATCTCATAGCCTGTCCCACTGAAGGCTGTGGTGATGGCCAGCGTGGACAGGTGAAAGCCGCCCATATAGACGACAATTTCTACATCGACATGAAAATCGGCGGTGGCTGTGGCGGGAAAGCCCGGATCAGCCAGCATGGCTGTCATTGTCGGGGCAAGCTCGGCGGCTTTGGCGGCTTTTTCCTGTTTGGTCAACTTGATCTTTGGCTCAGCCTCTTCAGAGGCGGGGGTCCCGGCAGTGTTTGGATCATCTGCGTATGACGCGGTGGAACCGGCCAGCAATGGCCAGACAAGGAGTGCTGCTGTTGCGGCTGCAGCAAGCACTTTTCCCGATTGTGTGGGTGTTCTGCCAGTCTTAGACGTATTCATACCGATTACCCTACTAACTCAGGACCTGATTTTACAGTCATAGTTCAAATGAACCGTCACCATAAGCGGGAAATATGGCTTCATCGGGACCTTTTGAGGGCGTCCTGTGGGACCAGCAACGGCGCGCCGTCTCTAATGGCATGTTTCGGCAGGAATTTGCCGGAAACGGGCGTCTTTGACCTATTATGGGCTTGACGTGGACAAGGTGCACTCTTATAGCTGCGCGCTCGGAATTAAAGGCTTGATTGAGGGCACGTCTCTCAGGAGAAGAAGGGTTTCAAAATGTCTCGGCGCTGCGAATTGACCGGTAAGGGTGTGATGACCGGTAACAATGTGAGTCACGCGAAGAACAGAACACGTCGGACCTTCCGTCCCAATCTGTGTAATGTCACGCTGGCAAGCGATGTTCTTGGACGGTCGTTCAAACTGAAGGTTAGCGCTGGCGCCCTCAGAAGCGTTGATCACAACGGTGGTCTGGACGTCTTCATTGAAGGTACCCGCGACGATAATCTGTCGCTGCGTGCGCGGCGCATCAAGCGCGATATCCTGAAAGCGAAAGCTGTAGAGGTTGTCAGCGCCTAGCCGAAGATCCGGAATCAGTTTCTGAAGAGCGCATCCCGCCCGGGGTGCGCTTTTTTGTTGGCCGATGTTGCTGATATTGAAAGCCGTCTAAAACCTGAAGGTATGGCTCATTTTCAGGACGAGTTCGGTTTCGCGTGAGCGAACCGTTCCTTCCTCGTCAATGTCGGCACCGTAATTGACGACCAGAAAAACTTCCTTGCCCGGCTCCGGCGTCCAGCGCAGGCGGCTGTTGAGGGAGGCGGTGTCAGAAAAATTGTCGTATTGAACGAGGCTCAGGACTGCCCATTTTGAGTTGATCGCGACATCGGCCCTGAGTGAGGCCACGCGGCTGATAAAGTCGCCGCCGGGCAGTTTGACATCCTTGTGGTCGAGGCCAGCCGCAAGAAAGAGGTGCCTGTTGGCGCGCCATTGCACATCAGCGGCAAGGGCCGTCTGATGGCCTCCGAAAAAGTCTCCGATGCTGATCGTTCCTGTCGCCGAGACAAGCCGCGAAGTTGTCGTCTCGAACCACAATTCCTGCCGGTTGAAAACGTAGGATCCGGTCGGGATCACAACCCCGTCACTGATTTCGTAGTCATACCTCAATCGCTCCTTGATGCGCTTGATGCGCAGGCGAACCTTGTCGCCCGCCTGGGTTTCGATCTCGAAGGGCTGGATCGAACGAAATCGTGTGAGGAGCTCATCGTCAGTGCTCGTAACATCCTCAAAAAAGAAACTGGGTCTGACGTACCGGATCAAGGAGCCATGGGGACGGATCGTGTAGAGGCTCCAGAGGGAGAACTGGTCAATGCCGGTCCGGTTAACAAAGCCGAGCGCGGGATTGAAGTTGTCTTCAATGTGCCGGTAGCTGAAATTGCTGGCAAATCCGGTCTTTGCGAACAGACCGATGCTGGCTCCGATCGCCTGATTGTCACCGTCGAGGCCGTCGGTTTCGGTCATTTGGTACCAGGCCGTCGCCTCCAGCGCCTTGTTGCCGACAAGCGATGTGTTCCGCCAGGTGACGTCAGTGCCGACGAGCATGTTATCACTGTCAGACTGTGGGTCGCCGCTGGTCAGGATGAAGCCAGCATTGGATTCTTTGGAAATATTGGCTGAGGCGCGGGCAACCAGAAGATTGGACTGATCGACGCCTGGTTGTTCGCCTTGAAGCACATCCAGGATACCAAGGTTCCAGCGTCCGATACGCCCTGTTGCCTTGAGCCCCGCTCGAATGTCGACGGCCTCGCCGTCTTCACTCAATCCGATCTTGCGGGAGAAAAATGGCAGGCCATTTTCCTCAATGTTCGAAAAGGCGAAGATATCTGAATCCTGCAGAAAGAAGCCACGTTTCTCCGGAAAGAAAACCGAAAAACGAGACAGGTCGACTACGCGATCATCAACATCGGTCGCGGAAAAGTCCGTGTTCAGTGTCAGGACTGTCGTGAAGGACGGTGTCAGCTTGTAAAAAATGTCCATGGACGGGACGGCTTCAAAACCAAAATCGTCCGTGTCATTTCTGTAGTCACCCTTGAGGGCGACGGACGGGATGATATCGAGGCCCAGACCCTGGTCTACGCCATTGATGCCTGAAATGACGCCTGCGCTGCTGGGGTCGCTCTGGCGATTGTGGGAGGTCCAGGAAACGCGCTCTTCCTTGCGCTTGATCTTGCGGCTGACGGAAAAGCCCCATTCATCCAGTGATGTATCGAAATTGATGGTTTTGAAGGGGATCTTGATCTCTGCCGTCCAGCCATCTTCCACAATCCTCGCATCGCCATACCAGATACCGGTCCAGTCCCGGTTCATTTGATAGGGCTTTTCGTAAAGGCCCTCACGGCGGATACCGTTGGGGTTTATGAAAAAGGAATAGCCGGTGCGACGATTGAGAAACGGGTCAAGAATGACCTGGATCATGTCGTCGGCACGGATTGATTTGTTCTGAGCGAGCTGGGTTGCCCTGATCTTGTCCGGCTCGCTGTCAAAGGCATGAACGCCGATGTAAAGCGCGTCATCATCAAACAGGACGTAGACTTCCGTGCGCTCGGTCGGCTCGCCGTGGTAAACTGGATCGACCTGGTGAAAATCGTTGAAATGCGCGGCTTCTTTCCATGCAGGATCGTCCAGCACACCATCGATTTTCGGGGCCGAGCCATTGCGGACCAGGTTGACCGATTTCCCTTCTGCCGCCGCGTGCTCGGCCATACCCGGCGATGTTGCGGTCAGAATCGCAATTACGGCAGTCGCTGCTATGTTGGCCTTCGAAACAAACTTAAGCACAAGACTACCCTTCACAGGCCCGGGCGGGCCCAGTTAAAATACTTTCACGGTGGAAGTGGATGAGTACTTACAGAAGGCTGCGCTCAACGCCAAGAGCCAATTGACCGAATCACGGCTGGTTCGTTTGTGTTTTTCCATAGTGTTCCTTCGTGAGAGGGTACTGCCTGGCGCGCCCTTCTGAAGGCGCGAGAGTTGGAGATTTGTTATGAAAGCCGCTGGCACAGAGGAAGCAAAAGGCTCTTATGTATTGCTGATCCGCCTCGCGAGCCCTTGCGATGTCTTGCTGCGCGGCGAAAACCACATGCTGGAGCCTGGCCTTTATGCCTATTGTGGCAGTGCGATGGGACCAGGAGGGCTGAAAGCGCGGATCGCGCGGCACAGGCGCCGGGACAAGACGGTGCACTGGCACGTGGATCAGGTGACGACGCGGGCGCCCGTTCTCAAGGTCGGGGTATCCTTTGACAAGAGCGAATGCGATCTGTTGGGCCAGCTCTTGCACCAGCCCGGGGTTTGCATCCCTGTTGCCGGCTTTGGATCCAGCGATTGCCGGATCTGCGACAGTCACTTTCTCAAGCTGGAGGACGAGGCATGCTTCGAGAGCCTTCGGCTTCGCTCCTTTGAGGCTTGAGACACTATGCCTGCTTGTGAAGGTGGCAGTGGTTGAACATACTTTCAAAGAACGAGAGGTAACTGAAATGCACCGATTATCGGGCCGCCCGACCTTGTTGTTGATTATGGGATCGCTGTTTTTGATGTTCGCTTCAGCCTGCTCGGACGCAGCGCCGCAAGCGAAAGCGGAGGATCTTGTCGGCAAATGGCGCTTTGTCACCACCGGTGACTATGAAGGCTATATCAACGGTTCCCTGAAGGTGGCGGCTGGCGAAGATGGCCAGATAAGCTGCAAGCTGACGGTCTATCAAAGTGAGTTTGGCAGTGCAGTCGAGAGGTGCCGTATCACGATGAGCGGTGAGGAGATCCTGATCGATATTGAAGAGATCGTCTCGAGCTCGGTTCCCAACTGGCGCAAGGAGGCCTTCAGGCTTTCGCGGAGTGGAGACGAGATGGCGCGGACCGGAGACGAGATGGCGCGGAACGGAGACGAGATGACGCCGAGCGGCGACGAGATGACCGGCCAGGTCAGGATTGTCGTGGATTTTCCGGTACGCTTTACGCGGAAGAAATAGCCGGTCATACGAAGTTGCCGTCTTTTACGACGAAGAAGTGGCGATCTTCTGCCGTCTGAGGCACGCCCGGATCATCGCGCGTTTGTCTCACGTGGATGCCGTCGGGTGCGTATTGCAAAATATAGGCCTTGCGAGTCTCGTCGGTGAGGTTGGGGCCTGTCTTGTGCGGTGTGAGCGAAGAGAAGACGACAATGTCTCCCGCCTTTGCCGGAATGGCGACTTCTTCGGGATGATCCACAAACAGTTCATAGCCCAGTGCGACGGTCTTGTGGGTCAGGGTGCCGAGGCGGTGCAAGCCTGGTACGACCCACGGGCAGCCGTTCTCCTCGTCCACATCGACCAGCGGAATCCAGCAGGTGAGGTAAATTTGTGGCTCAACGAAATTGTAGCCGTTGTCCTGATGATAGGGGAAGGGTCTCGGGTTCCCCGGCTTTTTATAAACGGCCTGATCCCAATAGAGCCGGACGTTGTCGCCGAGCAGGTCCCGGGCGATCCGGGCCAGCACGGGATGACGGGCAAAGGCTTTGACTTCAGGGGATTTGGTGACAAAGTGAGGCGCGAAGGTTATCGAATCAACTTTGGAAATGAAGCGCTCTCCGTTTTCCTGCGTACGAAGAATGTCTTCGAACTCTTGCTCAAGGGGGTCGACCGCAGCCGTAATGGCCGCAATCTCGTCCCTCGTCAGAGCATCCCTGACGAGGAAAAACCCGTCGCGGTCGTAGGCCGCGCCTTGTTCGGCGGTCAGAAAATTGAAGGGGCCCTTGTGATTAATCCAGTCAAAGTCGTCGTTGAGCTCATGAAGCGGGTAGGTCATGCCCAGGGTCTCCAAAATCCAGACTGCGGTATCCCGGCAGACTATTGTCTTTCACAAAAAGGGCTATAGTCGCCCAGGACGAGTGTGGCGTAGAATCACTTCAATGAAAAGAGGGTGCAGGACTATGAGCCAGGTTGTTGCGATTACCGGAGCGGCTGGCGGCATTGGTGCCGCGCTTGCACATTGCTATGCCCGGGAGGGGGCGAGACTTGTCTTGCTCTACCTTGACGGGGATGCTGTCGAGCGGCTGGCCGAAGTGCTTGTCGGTGCCGGTGTTGAGGTGCTGAGCATGCCCTGCGATGTCACGGATCTGGACGCTTGCAACGCGGCTGTGGCGAGGATCGAGGTTCAATTTGGCCGTCTTGATGTTCTGGTCAATAATGCGGGGATCACTCATTTTGGCGCGTTTGAAAATACCGACATTGAGGTCCTGCGCCGGGTGATGGATGTGAATTTGTTTGGTTCGATCAATATGACCAAAGCTGCGCTTGCGCCGCTTCTGGCATCTCGGGGGCAGGTTATAGCCATCTCCAGCGTCGCCGGGTTTTGTCCGCTGCCACTGCGGGCCGGGTATGCGGCTTCAAAACATGCCATGCGCGGGTTTTTCGATACGCTGCGCTGCGAGGTTCAAAGCCGTGGGTTGAAGGTTATGATTGCCTGTCCGTTTTTTGTTGAATCAGATATCGCGCGCAATGCCCTGTCGGGCGACGGCCGGGGCCGGGCGCCTGAGGTCGAGGCGAGCCGGTTAAAGGGCATGGTGACGGCCGAGCATGCCGCCAGGGAGATCGTGCGCGGTGCAAAGGCGGGGCGCCGGTTTCTGCCTGTCGCCCGAGGTGCGAAGCTGGCGTGGGTGCTGTCACGCCTCGCGCCGGGCCTGCTTGCCAAATTGTCTGCGGATCGTGTCTACAAGGACGAGGGTGTCGGCTGAGCTATATGTTTGCCGCCTTTTCGTCGAGCCAGGCCTGGCGCTCTTCAAACGGAATGGCGACATATTCTTTCATCGCGGCCAAAGCCTCTTCGGAGCTCATGCAGTCAATGAAGCCTTGCCCTTCCAGAAGGAGGGCTTCATCGAAGGAGCTTTCGGCGCCTTCATAGATGGCTTTTTTGATGACCGCCATGGCGGTAGGAGACTTGGCGGCGAGGCTTTGCGCTATTTCAAGTGCACGGGCGCGCGCGTCATCGACGACTTCGTGCACCCTGCCGAGGCGCAGGGCCTCATCAGGTTTAAAGACAAGGCCGCGCAGGATAATATTGATGGCATTTGAGGCGCCGATGAGGCGTGTGAGGCGCGTAAGGCCGGTGCCGCCGGGCAGGATGCCCAGATTGGCTTCCGGCAATCCGATACGATAGTCACCGCGTTCGGCAATGCGGATGTCACAGCCCAGTGATTGCTCATAGCCGCCGCCCATGGCGGAGCCGGTAAGGGCCGCGACGACAGGCTTGGACAGTTTTTCGAGGGCGCTCCAGCGTTGGTGGCCCTGCGTCATGATGCTGGCATCGGCGCCCTTCATGGCTCCTGCCTCGCTCATGGCGAGTAGTTCTTCTACCGAGAAATGGGTCATGAACAGGCCTTTGGGCTTGCCTTGCAAAACAATGGCGCGGACCGACGGGTCCTCACAAGCTGGCATGAGCTCTTCCTGGAACTCCTGAAAGGCTGCTCCAACGAGATAGTTCATAGGCGGATTGTTGTAGCTGACAACAAGCACCGCGCCCTTTTGTTCCATTTCCCAATAGGCCATGGGTTATTCCCCTCTTTTGAAAGTGCCCTGACTGGTTTCATCCAGGCCGTGGGAATTACTCAGTATAGATGCCGTCACCATCGGTCGTAAACCGGTCGAGCAGGAAGCGTTCCTGGGGTTTTTCCGATGCGGTCTTGGGGATCTCGTCAACGACTTGCAGGTAGGTCGGGACGAAGTTGCCTTCCATTTCCTTGCGACATTTGGCAAAGACGGCCGCCGGACTAAAGCTTGCTCTGTCGACTGCAACGATGGCGGCGACGACGTCCTTTTCGCCAGGTGCGCCCGACGCTGCGGGGACACCGTAGATGAAGACATCATCGACCTCGTCGGATTCAGCGACAACGCCCTCAACGAAACCGGGATTAATGAAATCGCCGTTGTGCCTGATGCCGCCGCCCTTGCGATAGTCGAAATAGAACCAGCCGTCCTCGTCGGTGTGGCAGACATCGCCGGAGCGCAACCAGCCGCCACGGGTCTTTTCTTCCGAGGCGTCTTTCTTGCCGAAATATTCCACCGTCGGAGCCTCGCCGGAGGCGGGCCGCGAAACCAGTTCACCCATGACGCCGGGAGCACATTCATTGTCGTTTTCATCGACGACGCGCATTTCGCTATTGGCGGGCGGCTTGCCAAACGAGCCAATCGGACCTTCGCCAATTGGACGCACGGCCATGCCGCCTTCGATGGCGCCGTAACATTCCAGAATATCGACGTTGAAGCGTTTTTCGAATTTTTCCCAAATGGCGATGGGCATGCCAGCCGAGATCACACGTTCGACGGGGTTGTCG
This sequence comes from Alphaproteobacteria bacterium, assembly GCA_030614785.1. Lineage (GTDB taxonomy): Bacteria > Pseudomonadota > Alphaproteobacteria > M2410 > M2410 > JAUWTJ01. The sequence continues at coordinate 32,735 of JAUWTJ010000035.1, forward strand.
CCATCATTCGGTTTTTCGGGCTCCGAATAGATCGCTGTGGCCATGCCGCCAAGGAGATTGAAATAGGTGCAGCCATATTTGCGGGTGATGTCCCACAGGCGCGACTTGGTGAACTTGCGTGAGAAGACCCCTCTGAGGCCTTGGCCGAGGATGGGCCCCAGAGTCATGAATTGCGCGTTGCCATGGGTGAGCGAAAGACCGGTATAGGGGCGATCCCCCTCTTTGGAACCGATGAGCGCGCCGAACATGGTTGCGCCGCCATATTGTTCGTTGGAGCGCACGACGCCCTTGGGGTCGCCGGTCGTGCCCGAGGTGTAGATAATTTCAAAGGGGTCAGTGCCGCCGGTGAGCCGGTCATTGTCGGTTGTGACGGGCGTGTCATAGATCGCGGCAATGTCCTCGCCGTGCTTTATATCGGCAACTGTCATGCCGGTGCCTTCGTCGGTGCCCAGAACCCAGACCCACTCAAGGCTCGCCACGTCGGCCTGAATATCGCCAAGGTTTTCAAGGGCATAGTCGGCGGCGATGACGCCCTTGCAGTTGGAGTTGTTGAGTGTGTAGGACAGCTTTTGACCCTTGGTGCGCGGGTCGATGGGGACAAAGACGCAGGCCGAGAGAGAGGCGCCGACCATGATGTCGATAAACTCGGGATGATTACGAATGAGAATGGCAAAGCGATCCCCGGGCTGCATGCCGCGCGCGATGAGACCGGCGGCGATCCGGTTGCCGTTTTCCCAGAGATCCTTGTAGGTCCGGATTTCATCGTCGCGCACACCGGCGCCTTCGAAAGTGAGAATATCACGGTCCGGTAATTCTTCGGCTTTAGTGGCGATCAGATCGGCCAGGATAAATGGACTGCGGTCTCTCATTTTTCTCTCTCCTTAGACTTTTGTCGTCCCGGATGCGGTGCAACATGCAATGTTGCTCCGCTGGTCCGGGATCCAAATGTTAGATATCGGCCCCCACCTCTCGGGCGTGAAAGGCACGCCCTGCCGGGTAGAGACCAGCATTGCATCACTGCGTGCTGCAATGCATCCGGGGTGACAACCTCTATTACCGGCTCAAAATCGTGATGCACTGAGCGGCTGCGTCGGTGCCCAAAGAACCGCCGCCGTTGTGGGCCAGACCAAATCTGGCGCCCTCGACCTGACGTTCGCCGGAGCGACCCTGAAGCTGTTCGGTAATCTCGACGATTTGGGCAATACCCGTTGCGCCGACCGGGTGGCCCTTGCGCAACAGACCGCCCGAGGTATTGACCGGTATGCGGCCACCGAGTTTGGTATCGCCATCCGAGATCAGCTTGCCGCCTTCGCCCTTGCCGCAGATGCCAATGGACTCGTAGGCCATGATTTCGGCAGGAGCCGAGGCGTCATGCAGCTCGATGATGGAAAGGTCGTTCGGACCGACGCCGGCTTCCTCGTAGGCTTCCTTGCAGCACAGATCCGAAACGCTGCCTTCGCCGTCCCAGCCGGAGCGCAGGACACTTGAGACCGCTTTGACCGGATTGGTGAGGCCAAGCTCGCGGGCTTTCTTTTCGCTGACGATGACAACAGCAGCGGCGCCGTCGCCAATCGGCGAGCACATCGGCCGTGTCAGGGGTTCGGCAATCATCGGCGAGGCCAGTACGTCATCGATCGTCAGGGCTTCGCGGAATTGTGCCCGTGGGTTGAGGCTGCCGTGGAAGGAGTTCTTGGCGGAAACGCCGGCGAACTGTTCGACCGTGGTGCCGTAGGCCTTCATGTGATTGCGTGCGGCAGAGGCATAAATGTCCATGAACATGGAACGGTTTTTGCCAGCGCCTCCGGAGGCTTTCTTGGCCCCACCTGCCTCGGCGGATTTCTTGAGGTTTTCCATGATCTGGATCATGTTTTCAACATCCACAGCACCGGAGAAGGCGGCAAAGGATTTGGCCTTGTCGGTGTGATAGAGTTTTTCAACGCCGACGGCGAGCACGCAGTCATAGAGACCGCCCGTGACCATGGCTGCGGCCTGATTAAAAGCGGTTGAGGCCGAGGCGCAGGCGTTTTCGACGTTGACGACCGGGATTTGTCCCATGCCCACGCTTCTGAGCACGACCTGACCGCGGATACATTCCTGGCCGGTGACGAGGCCAGCAGCTGCATTGCCGACCCAGGCGGCTTCAATGTCTGTTTTTTCGAGACCGGCATCCTTGATGGCCGCTTCAACGGCTTCGCCGCCAATCGCCTTCAACCCGAGATCAAGATGTTTGCCGAATTGTGTCATGCCGACACCGGCGATATAGGCGTTCAGTTTCATGTTGTCCTCCGTGTCGAGACCGGTTCAATCCGTGATCTCATTCTGTTTGGTCTCCCGGACAGGCCCTTGCCTGCCCGGGAAAGTGTCAAGTTATTGGTTCTACAAGAGCCCGGGCGGTTCGATGCCAAGAGCGCCTTGCAGGAAGTCGAGTTCGGCTTCGCGGTCGGGCAGAGGGGCCGGGGTGGTGAACATGCCATCGGCTGTCAGTTCGGCAACGACGCCTTCGTCACGCGGGAACGGATTGTCGAATGTGTTCATCTTGAAGAGATCGCCGAACGGCTGACGTGGACGCTGTCCGCCGGCTTCCCAGTGCTCGGCAGGGTAGCCGACCGTCTGAAGCAGAAGAACGCGGGCCTGTTCGGGAAGTTTCATGGCGTCTTTGATCTTGTCACCATGAGGTGTGCCAAGGCAGCAGGTGCCAAGGCCTTGCTCATAGGCCATAAGTGTTGCCTGGGCGATGCCCTGGCCGCAGTCGAGTTCGTTCAGACCCGGGGCCTTCATGCCTTCCAGCAGGCTGGAGAAGAATGGAATGAGCTGTTCTTCCAAGGCCTTCTTGCGCAGCTCAATGCCGCCGAAACCAAGAGCGCCGACTTCCGTCAATTCGCGCAGGCGGTTTGACTGGTCGTCAACGGCTGCGCCATCGACGTACCAGACGATAACGACCGGGGCGACCTGGATTTGCCAGCCAACGACCATGGCGCCGAGGCTGTCGGTGACTTCCTTCGGAGCAGAGTCCTTGAAGACCGCGACCGCGCGAAGCGATTGCACGTTGCCCCAGTGAGAGGCAATGCGTGCGGCTTCGAACATCATCTGGATTTTTTCTGGTTCGACCATCTTGTAAGGGCGAACAAATCGGATCGACCGGCGCCGCCCGATAACTTCACGTAGTTCCATGTTTTTCTCCTTTGTTTATCGTTCCTGTTTCTGTTCTTTATTCTTCGACAAGCTTGTCTGCACAAACAAGTCCGAGGACATCGTTGCAGCCATCCTCGATCATCGAAATACGGGCGTCCCGGAGCATCTTTTCTATCGGGTATTCTCTGGAAATTCCATTGCCACCAAAAATCTGCAAGGCGTCTGAAGCGACTTCAAAAGCTGTTTGGGTGGCGGTAACCTTGGCTGCGATTGCCGGCCCGAGATTGCCATTGCCTGCTGCATTGCTCATCGCCACCTTGCGGGCAAGGCAGCGCGCGGCTTCGACCTTGCGGTACATCTGGAAAATCCGGGCCTTGACGCTTTGATGCTGGATGATCGGAACGCCGCCCTGGACGCGGGTTTTGGCATAGTCCAGCGCCTCTTCAAAGGCGGCACGGGCCAGACCTGTGAAGGTCAGTGCCATGCCGGTGTTTGCACCGGTCAGGGTTTGATCGATTGCGAATTGATAAAGGTCAGGACCATAAAGAACATTGTCGGCGGGCACGCGGACTTCGTCAAAGAAAATCTCGCCCTGATTGAGGGCGCGTTGGCCAATTTTCTCCAGCGCCTTGCCGCGACTGACACCCTTGCTCTTCAAATTGACCAGGATAACGCCGCCGCCTTTCTTGCCGTCGGCTGTTTCCATCGCGCAGTAAAGCGCTGCCTGTTCGGCTATGGTGCCATTGGAGACCCATGCGGCCTTCTGGCCCGAGATAACATATTCATTACCATCGGCACGGGCGATGCAATCCGCCCTGCTGCGCGTTGCACCCGGGGCCATGATAGCGTCGCCGAAGTCAATCATATCTGAGCCGTGATTTGGTTCGGTGATGGCCCAGCAACCATTGGTGCCTTGGGGAAAGCGTGCGGCGAGTTCGGCATTGCCGGAATTAGCTGCCATGCCGCCTGCCATGGCGCCGGCGCCAAAGGATATGGCAAGGCCCGAATCGCCCCAGCCCATTTCTTCAGAGATCAGGCAACTGATCCGCGCCTGCTCGATCGGGCTGAGGTCCGGGTCAACCTCGCGCAGGCCAAGATCATTGTACTGCTTGTGGGCATCCCAAAGAAGGCTGTCTTTGGCGATCACGTCCTCGGCGCTCATTTTGTCGAGTTTATCACCTACGGGGCGCATGACCTCGGTTGCAAACCTGTGAGCTGTGTCGCGCACGGCCCGCTCGGTTTCATTGAGGTCAAATTCCAGGTCAATAACCGGCATAGTCGTTCCTTCCCTTGGATGCGATCTCGTGAAGACCGCGGTTTTCTAAGCTTTATTGTTTTTGTTCATATCGCTCGAAAATCTAGTCGCATGCTAACCGCCCTGCGCCTATCAAGCCAAGCATTTCGTTACATCCGTCCTCGATCATCGCGATTCGGGTATCCCGGAAGATCTTTTCGATGGGATATTCACGGCTGATGCCGTTCCCGCCAAAGATTTGCAGGGCCTCCGAGGCAACATCAAAAGCGGCTTGAGTGGCAACAGTTTTGGCTGCAATGGCGGCCGCTAGCGCTGGCTGTTCAGAGGTTTCGTTGCTCAAGACGGCCCGATAAGCCAGCGTGCGTGCGGCAATGACCTTCTTGTACATATTGAAGATGCGCGTCTGGACGCTTTGATGCTGAATGATCGGCACCCCGCCCTGAACCCGGGTCTTTGCATAGTCGAGGGCAAGCTCGAAGGCTGCTCTGGCAGCACCCGAGAATGTTGTGGCCATGATGCCATTGGCCCGGCAGAGTGTGAGGTCGGTGAACGCCGCATAATCGTCGGGACCTGCGACCATGTGGTCGGCGGGAATGCGCAGGCCGTCAAAGAAGATCTCACCCTGGTTTAGAGCACGCTGGCCGATTTTTTCCAGCGCCTTACCTTTTGAAATGGCCTCGCCTTCAATGCGGGCCAGAAAGACGCCGTTGCCGCGCGTGCCGTCGGGCATTTCCACGGCGCAAAAGAGCGCGGCGGCTGTGGCTGAGGTTCCGTTTGAGACCCAGGAGGACTTTTGCCCGGAAACAACAAACTCGTTACCGTCGGCGCGGGCGATAATGTTGGGCGCCTGGCGTTTGCCGCGCGGATCGATCAGCGCGTCGCCAAAATCGACCATGTCCGATCCGTGATCCGGTTCAGTAATCGCCCAGCAGCCGATCTCGCCGGCCGGGAACTTCTCCATGAGATCTTCACGCTCAACCATTGCCGCGATTTCGGAGGGGAAGGCGGCAACACCCAGCGAGATGGCGAGGCCGGAATCGCCCCACCCGAGTTCCTCAAGGACAATGAACTGGAGACGAGCCTTTTCGAGAGCGGGCATTTCCGGATCGAGGGCATCAAAGCCCAGGCCTTGATACTGTTTGTAGACGTCCCATAGAGCCGACTCGGGGGCGATCACATCTCCTGCCGGTAATTTGTCGAGGGCTTCTCCGACGGGGCGCAAGACTTCTGCTGCAAACCTGTGTGCGGTCTTCTGCACTGCGCGGTCTGTTTCAGAAAAGTCATAGTCCAGGTC
>JAUWTJ010000120.1 GCA_030614785.1 Alphaproteobacteria bacterium
CAAAAAGACATAGCGCGCGCCGGCGCCGCCGTGTCTCTGGTGGGCTTGTTGGACGGAAAAGATCATCGAGCGGAGCGGGTCCTCGCGCAGCCATTTGGGGACCTGGGCCTTGAGGACGCCGCCACCGCGCGCCCAGAAGGGATCCGAGCCATCGGAAGGCCCGTCTTTGGAGGCGCCCTTGCCGGTCACCACCAGAAGCACGCGCTTGCCGTCCAGCCTTGCCCTTGAAATGCGGGCAATCAGAGCCTGATGGGCCTCCGACTGGCGCATGCCGTGGAGATCGATTTTGGCATCGACGTCGATCTTGCCGCGGCGGATGCGCTCTTGCGATTTGCGATCAATATCGCCCAGGTCTGCAGGCGAGGTTGGCGCGCGATCAGCTGCATGACGGATGATCGGCGGCATGGTGCTTGAAACCTTTTTTGGCGGCCGCTTTGGAGGAGGGGGATGGCCGTGATGGGTCGGGGCCGGTTTTGCCGAAACCGGGCGCGGGTGTTCGGTGTGAGCCCCCGGATTGCCGAACGGTTCGGTGTCCTTCATGACCTGCCGCCAGAGACGATCTTCTTCGGGAGTGAGGGGGCGTTTTCGGGTCACAGGGCCTCGGCTTCAGACAGATGCGTCGCGGCCCAGCCGCGCTGCCAGATGGTTGGGCAGCAAGAGCGCCATGCGGCCCTCCTGCTTCAAGCGTCCGGCCAGATCGGTTGCCTCCTCGCCCCAGCCAAAAAACACATCGCCGCGCACCGCGCCGGTGATCGCACCGCCGGTGTCCTGGGCGACCATGAGGCGCTGAAGAGGGGCGCCGGTGCCGGTTCCGGCATCATCCGGGTCAGCAACAGGATCGCCGGCGGGGCCGCCGTCGGGATCAGGTGGCAAAGTTGTTTCAAGCCAGACCGGGACGCCGAGCGCATGGAAGGTCCGGTCGACCGCGAGAGAGCGCCACGGGGTGAGATTTGCGCCGCCCGCCCCGAGGGGCCCAAGGTTCGGATCGCTGACCGCCAGCCTGTGGAAAAACACATAAGAGGTATTGACCCTCATGATGTCTGCAGCCTCATCCGGATGGGAGGTTAACCACGACCGGATGGCTTGCATCGAGACTTCCTCGAGGGTCATTTCACCGCGCTCGATCAGCGCCCTGCCAATCGCCACATAGGGGTGACCGTTCTGTCCGGCGTAACCGACGCGCAGGGTCTCGCCGGTGTCGAGCATGACGCGGCCCGAGCCCTGAATGTGCAAAAAGAAAGCATCGACCGGATCGTCGATCCAGACGAGAGGCCTGGCCGCCCCGCCCAGCTTGCCGGTCTCGATGGATGCGCGATCATCATAAGGCTTCAGGGCGCCCTCAACGACACGGCCGGCGAGGCGTTTGCCTTTCAGATCGTCGCGAAAATCGCCCAGGTCAATGGAGACAAGATCGCCCGGCTTTTCAAGCAGCGGCACCGACCCCTCCGGCCCTTGCGTCAGGCTGCCGGTCATTTCAGGCTCGTAATAGCCGGTGAAGAGGCCGGCGCTCGCATTTTCGCCGACCCTGGTTTCACCCGAAACGGCGACGGGAGTGAAGTTACTTTCAAGGAAGCGGCGGGTCGCATCAGTCTCATGCGGCACGTCTGCTGCCAGGGCGCAAACCGCACGCCAGTCTGAAATGCGGCCGGCAACAGGCTCGCCGCCTGGCAATTCATGAGATCCGCCGCCAAAAGGCCTGGCCAGATACTCGCTGTTTTCCGCCATTTTTGGAGATATTTCGCAGGACCTGAGGAAGGCTTCAAGAACACCGGCGAGGTCATCGGAGGCCCAGCCGGCAAGGTCGTCAAAACTGATGATCTGAAAACTGATTGGCACAGGTTCTCCCGGCGGTGCTTTTTCGCCTGGTGCAAGGCTCCTGGAAAGTAACCCCGGAATGGCCGCCAGCGCAACAATGCCCAGCGCCAAAACCAGACCTGCGCGGACAACCCCGCCTCGTGACGCCGCCATGATCCTTACCCTCTTCTCAGGACTTCAATTCGGGATTGCATCGGGATCTCGGACTTTCATCGGGCGGTCAGGCTTTCATTGGGCAGTCAGCCCGATACGGTGGCCGAGACCCGCCAGTTGGGATCGGCGCTTCGGGTGTCGCGCGAGAAAGTCCAGACATCGGTGACCCTGAAGACATGGTTCGGATCACCCTGAATGACCGCGCCATCGGCGTTCTTGGTCACGGATATCAGCTCACTGACGAATTTTACGGTAATTTCTGCAATCCGGTCGCTGAAGGCCGCGCCGGAAATTTTCGCCGCGTTTACACCAATAAAGGTCTGTTCCACAGTTTCCTTGCGCGCCCCGCGGCCGTCGGTCACCTCACTGAAGCTGGCGTAGACGTCGTCGGCGAGCAGCGGCTTCAAGGTCTTCGTGTCCCCTGCGGCAAAGGCGCCAATGATCATCTCATAGGCCGCACGCGCACCGGACATGAAGGTTCCGGGGTCAAAAGAGCTGTCAGCAAGCTGGATTTCGGTCAGCGACTGGGAAAGAGGCGACCCCGGGGTAGCAAATTCGTCAATGGAAGAGACCTTGCTGGCAACAGATTCATAAGGCTCACCGCCGGCTTTCCGGGCCTGCTCCCGAGCGGCGGCATCGCGCGCAGGCAGACGCCGCGCGCGCGCGCGGGTCTCCTCGTTACCGGTTTTTTTGCCGAGAACCGAGCGCAACATCAAAACTGCTGCAACAGCAATGGCACCCAACACCAATATATCGAAACTAACCAAGGACTTCATCCATTCTGTTGCTGACTGACCCACCGTATTCAGGGGTCAATACCTTGTTCACCGTACTATCGCCCTGCCAGCCCTTGCAAGACGGCTTTCAATATACACATAAGGTGCGGCGCTCGCATGTGCAATCGGTGTTGTCTTGCGTTATGTTTCGTTCTGATCGCCTTTAGTGTTTTAACTGTGAACACCGTACTGGTGTATGGCCAGGCCCGAACTGGTGTATGACCAGACACCTGGTTAGTGTAAAGCCCAGGCGTTCAGATTTCTTGAACACGGCGATTTGAACATAACTGCCTTCGAACGCGGCCCGGACCGGTCGGCCCGCGACGGGCCTTGAACAGCGAGGATACCAGCGCCATGGGACTCATACTGCTTTTCGTCTTCATCGGTGTTCCGCTCATCGAAATCATGCTGTTTATCAAAATTGGTGGCGCGATCGGGATGACCATGACTGTGCTTGTTGTCATTATTACGGCGCTGATCGGGAGTTATCTGCTGCGGGCTCAGGGACTGGCTACCATGCGCCATGCGCAGGCCTCCATGGACCGCGCCGAGCTGCCGGTGGAATCGGTTATTCACGGTATTTTTCTGCTGCTGGCAGGAGCCTTTTTGCTGACACCGGGGTTTTTTACCGACGCGGTCGGGTTTGTCCTGTTTGTCCCCTCCTTCCGGCTGGCGCTGGGGCGGCGGATCCTGTCGGCCGTCATGGCCCGGGGCAGCGTGAGTATGCATGCTTCGCGAAGTCACTGGCAAAGCGGCCAGAGCAGGCAGGGCGGGCGAGGCGGCAGGCCCGGAGGCACTGCAGGTGGCACAATAATCGATGGCGAGATCATTGATGTGGCCGGGGACGTAGACAGCGATGGGGATGACGACGAGACCTGACACATTTGCACCAACCCTCTTGCACCAACCCTCTGGCCTGTCACTCAAACTTCAGGTCTCAGGTTGGTCTCAGACTTGTGTCCGGGCCCCATCCGTGTTAGTGCCCGCCTCGAATTAATACGTAGCAGCGCGCGGGGCTGCACACAGGGCAGCAAGGCGTTAGGCACAGATGATGCGCCTGATAATCCTGCTGGCCGCACCATGACAGCAATTGAAACCCGAATAAACATTTTGAAACAAGGTCTCGAAACATGAGCGATATCGATAGCAGCGCCATTCCCGGCGGAGAAGGCAATCAGGTAAACCCTGAAGATCTGCCACAATTTCGTATTCTGGCGCAGTACATCAAGGATTTCTCCTTTGAGAACCCCAATGCGCCCGACAGTCTGCGCCCGGGCCAGGAACAGTCAACGACCGATGTCGGGATTGACGTTCAGGCCCGCCGCCGCGAGAACGACGAATTTGAGGCCACCATTCGTCTCAACATTACCTCGCGCCGCGCCGACCAGGTGTCCTTCATTCTCGAACTGGAATATGCAGGCGTCTTTGGCATCAAGAATGTGCCGGACGAGAGCCTGCAGCCGCTGCTGCTGATTGAATGTCCAAGGATGCTGTTCCCGTTCCTGCGCCGGGTGGTTGCCGACATCACGCGCGACGGCGGCTATCCGCCGCTGATGCTCGATCCGATTGATTTTGCCCAGCTTTACCGCACGCAGCTCGAGACCGCCGCGCGCCAGCAGCAAGAACAGGCCGCAGCCACCGCGCCGGGATCTGACCAGATCAATTAGAGCTCCCGGGTTTCGGAGGGTTTTTTTGGGGGAGCGGGTTCTGTCAGGCCTTGAGCCAGACCGGGTCCTTGCCAAGGGCAGCTTCGATAAACAAGGCATGTGCCTTCACCTCGTCAGGTGTGAGGCGTGATTTGAGCGGCTGCGGCCGCTCTTTTCTTTGCGCCCCTGCCCCATTGCCCATCTCGGCGACATTGACCGTCTCTTTTGCCGCTTCGAGCACGAGACCCGGCTGGCGCCCGCCGTTAAGCTCAAGATAGACCTGAGCCAGCAAGTCGGCATCAACCAGCGCACCGTGCAGTTCGCGGTTTGACAGGTCGATATCGAAACGGCGGCACAGGCCATTGAGTGAGTTGCCACTGGGATATTTCTTTTTGGCAATGGCCAGCGTGTCGATCGATTGCTCCTCGGGAAATTGCGGCCGGCCAACCCGGGCGAGCTCGGCGTTGAGGAACTTCATATCGAAGGGCGCGTTATGCGCAACGATGACGGCGCCCGCGATAAATTCCAGAAACCCGTCGCAGATCGCCTCGAACAGCGGTTTGTCGGACAGAAACTCCTCTGACAGCCCGTGCACCTTGAAGGCGCCTTCGGGCATATCGCGCTCGGGGTTGACGTATTGGTGGTAGACCGTCCCGGTCGGCAAGCGGTTGACCAGCTCGATACAACCGATCTCCACCAGCCGGTCGCCGCTGGCCGGATCAAAACCGGTTGTTTCCGTATCAAGAATAATTTCGCGCATGAGAAAGCTATACCCTGATTTGTTCCCTACTTGATGAAATTATTTCAGCTGCGCCTTGCGCGCTTCCCAGATTTTGCCCTCGCGGCCCTTGAGGGCCTCGATGATTGCTGCAACTTCTGCGCGGGCGTGTTCAAGACCTTGTGAGCTGTCGACCACAAAGTCGGCCTTTTTCCGCTTCTCTTCATCCGGGGTCTGTTTGGCCAGGATCGCCGCGAATTTTTCTGTCGTCATGCCGGGCCGGGCGAGCACCCTTTCGCGTTGGAGGTCGGCCGGGGCGGAGACTACCACGGAGACATCGACCCGGGTCTCGCCGCCGGTTTCGAACAGCAGCGGGATGTCGAGCACGACCATGTGAGCCCCGGATTTCTCGGCTTTTTGCAGGAAGTCAAGCTGGGAGAGGCCAACGAGGGGGTGGATGATGGCCTCCAGCCGCTTGAGCTCGTCGGGCGCGCCGAGGACCCGTTTGCCGAGCTCTTCGCGGTCAATGGCGCCGTCCCTGATGACACCGGGGAAGGCCGCGCCGATGG
>JAUWTJ010000143.1 GCA_030614785.1 Alphaproteobacteria bacterium
AACGACTCGCCGAGAAGATCGCCTACATGGAAGAGACCGATATGGCTGTGGTTGTGTCGCAGGCCCAGAATGAACTCGACCACTTCAAGGAGAAGGGGATCGACTTCAAGCCGCATCGCGAACGCTTGATCAAGGAAGACTTGGAGAAGAGGTTCAAGGAGACGGATGACCCGTTCCGGATTGTCTTTGTCTGTGCCATGTGGATCACCGGCTTTGATGTGCCTTGCTGCAACACAATCTACCTCGACAAGTTGATGCGAAATCACACCCTGATGCAGACCATCGCCCGGGCGAACCGTGTCTTCAAGGACAAGGTCAACGGACTGATCGTCGACTATGGCGGTGTGTTCCGCCATCTGCAAAAAGCCCTGGCGATCTATGGCTCAGGCATCGGTGGAGACACGAAGGAAGGCGAGTGCCCGGTTAAGGCGAAATCTTTCCTGGTGGAACAGTTGCGCAAGAAGATTACCGAGACGGAAGTCTTCTGCAAAGGTCTGGGCATCGACATGGCCGTGCTGCAACAAGCGGATGGATTTGCCCTGATCAAGGCCCTTGATGATGCTGTGGAAGCGATTCTGGTCAGTGATGAGTCGAAGCGAACTTATTTAAACCATACGAATTGGGTCAACCGACTATTTAAGGCGATCCTGCCTGATCCCGCTGCCAATGAATTTGGCCCGAAGCGTAAATTATTTATAGTCCTCGCTGAGAAGATCCGTTCCCTCGACCCGTACGTCGATATATCCGAGGTGATGGAACAGGTTGGGGAGTTACTCGACCAGTCGGTCGGCGCTGAGCCGTATGTCATTAAGGAGGCCGAGGAGAAATACGGTACAAAGGATGGCCGCGTCGACATCTCCAAGGTCGATTTTGATAAGCTGCGGGAGCTTTTCAACGAGGGGCGCAAACGTACCGAATTTGAGAAGATCAAGGCAGCTCTGGAAAACAAAATCCGCATGATGGTCATGTTCAATAAGACCCGAATGGACTACTTGGAAAAATTCCAACAGCTCATCGAGTCCTATAACAGCGGTGCGGCCAACATCGAAGCAATTTTCGAAGAACTGCTCAAGATGGCCGAGGACCTCAACGAGGAAGAGCGTCGCCACATGCGCGAAGAACTCTCTGAGGAGGAACTGACCATCTTTGACCTGTTGACCAAACCTGAGATTGAAATGACTGAGAAAGAACGTAAAAAGGTCAAGAAGGTTGCGCACGAGCTGCTCGAAACACTCAAGCGGGAGAAACTGGTCCTTGATTGGCGGAAGAAGGAATCGACCCGTTCAGCGGTACAGGCCACCATCCAAGATATCCTCGACGAGCTGCCAAGGGTTTACTCGAAAGATATTTACGATAAGAAGTGCGACTCGATTTACCAGCATGTGTTCGAATCATATTGGGGGCAACGGCAGAGCGTCTATTCAACAAAACATTGACATCGTTCAGCTCGACTGTAAATGTGAACAAATGGTCTCATTATTGGTGGCGTGTAGGTGATTCTAAGATTTTATCTGCGGCTAACAAAGCCTCTGGTTTTCTTGTTGCACCAGCAGAAATTCGAAACAAGATCATCTTGGAAAATACGTTGAATACGGGTTGCAGACAACCGGCGAAAGTTTTATTATTCATTCCCGTTTCCCACTATCCAATTGAAAATAAATGACTTTTGGCCTCAAAAATAACGCTTTTGTGGAGCGTATCCGGCATTCCTTGGGCCGCCTGCAGATCAGCTTCCGGGTCAGCGAAAACACCTTTCTGATCATTCTGGCTGTGATCATCGGCCTGCTGGGTGGGTTGGGCAACTACGCCTTCCGCAAAACGATCGAGTTCATCCATTGGGGCGTCTTTACGCAAACAGAACACCTGCTCGATTTTTCCCTGGAAGAGTGGAGCTTGAAGCGCCTGGTGGTGATCCTGTTTCCCGTGATCGGCGGTCTGTTGGTGATCCCGTTGCTGCGCTGGTTCGGTGAGGACCTCAAGGGAGGTTTCTCCGCCTTTCTCGAGCGGGTCAATCTGAGGGGCGCAAAGCTTCGGCTGCGGCCGATTTTCACGCGTGGGTTCGGAGCAGCAATTACGCTTGGAACCGGTGGCTCGGCGGGACAGGAGGGCCCGATCGCCATGATCGGCGGCGCGATTGGCTCCCAGTTCGGTCAACTCTTCAAGATGAGTGGCGACCGGCTCAAGGTGCTGGTTGCCTGCGGGGCTGCAGCCGGGGTGGCGGCGACCTTCAATGCACCGATTGCCGGGGTGTTCTTTGCTCAGGAGATTGTCCTGCTGGCGGCCTTTGAACTGTCCAGTTTTACCTTGCTGGTCATCTCCAGCGTTATGGCGACAGTTGTTTCGCGGGCGTTGCTTGGCAACACATCGGAACTCTATGCGCCACCCTACATGGTCCACAGTCCCTTTGAGCTGCTGCTCTACGTTCTTCTCGGTCTTTTGATCGGCGCTCTGGCTGCCCTGTTCATTGATACGCATTTTAAGATCAAGGATCGATTTTCCGCCCTCAGTATGCCGCGCCTGACCAAGCCGCTTTTGGGCGGATTGCTGGTCGGCATGATCGGCGTCATTTTCCCTCAGGTGTTCGGCAACGGTTATGAGTTTATCAGCGACGTCCTGCTCGGCGGCCAGACCTGGTATCTGCTCGGGGCGCTGGTCCTCATCAAGGCGCTGGCGACCTCCATCACCCTAGGCTCAGGCCTGCCCGGCGGCGTATTTGCTCCCTGCCTTTACCTGGGGGCCGTGGCCGGCGGCGCTTTCGGTCATGTCGCAGCCCGGTTCTTCCCTGCAATGCAGATTGCTCCCGGCGCCTACGCCCTGGTGGGGATGGGCGCTTTCCTAGCAGCGGCAACCCATGCGCCGATGACCGCTATCTTCCTGTTGTTCGAAATCACCGACAGTTACGAGGTCATCATCCCGATCATG
>JAUWTJ010000052.1 GCA_030614785.1 Alphaproteobacteria bacterium
ATCAACCCGATACGACCGATGCTCTCACACCTTCTTCTCGGCAATCTGCATCGCCGCCATCGTCATATGGTGGATTTAATGAGTCCTGACCCTAGATGAAGAGCTGTCCCTGGACCAAAGCAAATCATCATCTAGGGTAGCCAAACTGCTCTTTGAAGTCGGCGCTGGGACCTTGTTGATATTTGGGATTTCAGTACCATGTTATTTTCCGTTTTCAAAAAAAAAATCAAATGGCCCTTCTGAAAATGTTAGTCTAGTCCATACACTTCTTGTCTAAATTCTCGCATTGCTGCTGCAACTTCTACTGAGTCGCCGTATGCAGGTATGCCTTGGCGTTCTCGCAAAGTGAAAAGAATATCACAAACTTCATACACAGGATTTGCATTACTTGTACCATACAACTTCTTCTCAACAGTAGTTCCACTAAATGAGATGATGGCATACACCAACTTAACTCCTCCCGTCATCCGCACGCATGTCCACCGACCCCACGTGGGGTCCTTGATGAATGGAATTGGTTCATTAGTGATGGTGCCTAGAAAGAAATCGAGATCAACTTCTATATCAGCGTGTAGTTCTTCTACTTGTCCTTGATAGCGATAATACTCATTGAAGGAAAAAATTTGTGGCGGATTACTTTCCATTTGAAGGTCGTCGCTCGATGCGAATGACGGTGATGTGGTACAAAGTACCATGAAGGCAGCTGCTAGAAGTTTTCTCATTTCTTTCTCCGGTCTTTGACTTCAAAAGCTCTTTCTTACGGTCTCTCTGCAATGTGATATCTGTCGATATGAGTGCTAAGGATGTTTTATCAGGAGCCTGGATTGCCAAGGCCCTGTATCCTCCCAACTGCTTCCAACTAAAGTTGCACCGTAACACTAGAGCTTGAATTGGCAAGAGCTATACAAACGGCTATGAAGAGGAAGTAACAGATGAAGGGAACCTCGCAATGGCTCCGGGCACTCTTGAAACTGCTACACAACAGTGCTACACACAAAGCCGACGGTTGGTAATTTTGTGTTATAAATCAATATCTTACAGGAGTGACAGAGCGTCCCTCTCTCTCCGCCAGTACTCGTAAAGGTGGTTCTGGTATGCCGCGCACTCGTAAATAGAGTGTAACTTCCTTTGTGATGTCAATGGGGTGGCGGAAGCGGCGCTTTGCGGTTGGCCTCCGAGAGACTCATTAGCGTGTGTATTCAAGGGCTAGGATAGCCATGGTCTTAAGTGGCTTCTTTTAGACGGTCGATCGATCTTGAACGATCCGCCATCGGATCTTTTTCCTACCGAGGATCAGGAGCAAGAAGACCACCCGAACGGGCCGCTATTTAGTGCGGTTCATACTGTGAGCCCGGGTTCGGATTAACCCGCAGAGGCAATTTGTTCTGTCGACTAACTTGCGAAGCTCAATTTTACTCTTTGCTCATCCCAATCCAGAGGAAGGCGTGTATCGAGCATCAGTTGCCGGGCTGTCAATTCCGCCAGAGGGCGGGCATGGTCACTATGCACTCGGCATGCAAGAGGCTTGATAAAATGTCATCGGCAAGCAGCGTTCACTTTACCCCGAATTCAACAAATTGCCTCATCTATATTTGTTCAAATATCAGTTTAGCTGAGCCCTCAATATGCGCGCCATCGAACGGCTCGATGAGCCTGTACCCCGGGGGGGGGATTATGTCGGTCTCCAGCCCGCAGGGAAGAGCAATATCGGCTTCAAATCCCCTTTTGGTCGCTAAAAGAGAAACAGCAACGTCACCTTCCGTAAACGCGATCGTGCCATTCGCATGATCGAGACCAAGCAAGTTCGGATTGAAGGTGATCCGCCCTCCAGACTTATCACGGCGCACGCCAAGTATTCTCGCGGACATTTGCCATGTGGGTGACGCCGAAAATCCGTGACACAGACTCGCAGTTGGTTCGAAACTCTCCCACAACGTGGTCGCCCCGCGGTCAATCATCGGCCCATAGCGGTCACGAATAAATCCGAAGACGAGATCAAGTCGCCCGGCCTGTGCTAATGCTTCGAAGACGAAGTGACTGTAAAATGTGTTGGCCATAACGACGCCGGTTTCTTCATTGAGCGTTTGCCCGGTGTTGGCAATCGGCGGAGCCGCCGTGAAGGTAATTTTTTCAGGATCAGTCATCCATGCAACCATGCGCGGCCATCGCGCCTCTGGGGCATCACCCCATAAGATCATGGCGGCATTGGAATGCTGAGAGACACGTTTTGCCTGTTCACCTTTTTGTGTATCGACACTGTCTACGTAAACGCCGCGCCTCTCATCCCAATGCGTTACATTCAATGTGGCACAAATGTGCGCAGCCAACGCTCGATATCGCTCCGCAGTCCGGGGCATTTCAAGCGCTTCGGCCAGCACTGAGCCCGCCTTGTAACTGCCGGCCAGTTGGGCATTCAGCGAGCAGACCTCGCCTTCACGCCCAATCCCCGCCCAATCCATGAAAAGCCAATAGGGCACATTCTGAACCAGCCCCGAACGCCCCATGCTGCGCTCGAACCATGCGAGCGCCTTCTGGATTGACGGGAACACCTCTTCGACAACATCAAGGTCACCGGTCAGGCGCAAATGATTGGCGGTGTTGAGGATCCATTGCAGGGTCCAGTCGGGGATCAACATGCCATCAGTCCCGTGATTGCCAGGCGCAAACATTTGTGTGAGGCCGTCAGGACGCTGGCTCTCGGCGCATTTGCGAATGAACTCGGCATTAATAAGCGTGATATCAGGTCCAAAAGCCGCATGCCCGACCAGATTTTCAATTGTCGCATCACCGAGCCATTGCCGCTGCTCACGACTCGGGCAATCTTCCCAGCCATCATGCATACATTGCTGCAATGTGTAACGCCCTGTCTCCCAGAGTTTGGTCAACATCGGATCCGAACATGAGAAAGAGCCGCGTGCCTGAGCAGGATAGCGCGTATAAAGCCCTCCGACGGAGAGAATTTTCAGGCCCGCATCCGCGTTGCGAACTGTGATCTGCATCCACTTGGCCGCTTGCCATTCAAAACGCTCAAATTGCTGTGTGCCGGGTTTTGCAATGTAGCGTGACAAATGCGCATCCAGGCCGAGGAGTTCTGTGCGTGTAATGCGGCTGCCTGGTGCCGGACCATTCAGCAACCACTCATCCGGCAGGCGTTCGCTGACAGCTATATCGATAATCTCGCCGCCCTTGGCCTCAACCTCGATCTTCGGGTGAAGGGTGATTACTTTTCCAAAATCAAATAAGATGGATACGCCATTGCCCTCCGCTGTTGTGACAAGGGCAGCACCTTCCCCGGGGTAGAGCATTGCATCACAATCAATTATCGAACATTCAGCAAGGTCTGACAAAGGTTCGCAGTACACTTCATCATAGAATGGAACCCCCTCAACGGGCGCTGCTTCCTTGATCCAGGCGATTCCAAGTGGTGCGACCTCGTCTTCAGCAAGGGGTTTCAAGCGGTTTGGCAAAAGATGCGGAAAGGGCCTTGAAACCAACCCACCAAAGGGGGCTTCCGGCCCGCCGCCGCCCGCCTCCATTATTTGCACGTCATCCCAGCCAGCATCGTTAAAGCCGTGTGCCATCCACCCGTCCGGCAGCTTGCGCGCGTCCAGTACTTCGATGAACCCGAGACCATGATTGGCCTGAGGGGTGTCCTGCTGCCAAGCTCCACACTCGAGGCACCGCCAACCAAGGTCACTTTTCCAACTGACAGTTTTACCGGGATATTCAACCTCTCCCGAAAGCCATAAACCTCCATCGCCAAAAACCCCCTGCCACAGGCCTTTGACCTTTTCATACCAAGACATATCCTTGCCAAAAACTCGGATGATCAGCCCCACAGTGTTGCGCCCTGGTTTTAAATAAGGTGCAATATCCCATGTGTCATAGCGCTGAAACAGGGGCGAACATCGCGCCGGGCCGCGGCCCACACGCACGCCGTTGATAAAGAGCTGGTAGCGACCATCCACTGTGACATTTAGCGAGGCGCTGTTAAATTTATCAGCAAGATCAAATTCACGGCGAAATAAGAACCAGCGATTTTGTTTTTCGCCTCGCGGTCTGGCACCAGTCACTCCCGCCAGCATAGCTCGGGGATTGACCGGCTGTCGTGACGTCCAGATAAAGGGAGCTGTTTCGCGCATAGCCAGATTTCTCGTAGGTGTTTTCAGATTAGGCAGCATCGGCCCGGCGACTAAAAGGTCTTGAGCCATAACTAATAGGCAATTTGCTCAATGAAGTGAAGCGGTAGGATAAGGACAGGCGAAGAGGAGCCGATTTCGCCGATTGGACGCAAAGGCGCGCCCCGGCTTCAAGCGCATGTGGGCAAGTTTTGTCGGTGCGCCCGGCGGTCCGGAGGACTTCTACAGGGGCTACGGATTTAAAAAGGCCGGCAACACGCCCGAGGGAGAGGTCGAGATCGTCATGGATCTTTAGGGTTTACAATTTTGTCATGGCGGCCATGCCTTCATCAACGCTGGTTACCGGATGATAGCCAAGCTCCCTTTTGGCTTTGTCGATGCGGATTGTACAATCTCTCGACATGATACAGGCGGCAAACCGGGTGATGGGCGGTGAAGACTTTAGCCTGAAGGCACGCCAAATCTCCTCGCAAACAAAGGCGGCTCCGCGCAGTACGAATCCGGGTACGGATTTGTCGGACACGTCGACATCCTGCGTGGCGATCAGCCGTCCGAGAAAGTCTCGAAACGTGACGATTTCATCATCGGTGATGAAGAAGGCCTCGCCGCCCGCACCGTTGTCGAGAGCGAGGATGGTGCCGTGGACGAGATTGTCGATGTGGGTTGTCGAAGTTTGGCAGCGCCCGCCATCAATCCAGGCGAAAGCGCCGCGCTCGATCATAGCAAGGGTTTCAGGAAGGATTGTCTGGTCGCCGGGGCCCCAGACAAGTCGGGGCCGGATGGACAGTGTGGCAAAACCTGCCTCCGGGGCGTTGGCCTGGAGCACACGTCTTTCGGCCTCCGCCTTGGTTTTTGAATAATAGAACGGTGTCGATTTTGGATAGGGGTAGGTCTCGTCAATGTCGCGCATGTGCTGGCCGCGAAACAGTGCGGCCTCTGTGCCGATATGGATGAAGCGCCTGACGCCCGCTGTTTTTGTTGCTTCGAGGAGCTGCGCTGTACCTTCGACATTGGCCTGCCAAAACTGATCAAACGTGCCCCAGGCCTCGACATAGGCGGCGCAGTGGATAATCGCCTCGCAGCCTTGCAAAACCTGCGGATCGACATCGCCCAGGTTTGAGCGGACAGGCTCGGCGCCGAGGGCGCGGATTTTGGCGTCGGAGGTATCCGAGCGCGACATGGCAAGGACATCATGACCCACCGCCCTGAGCTTTGAAGTGATCGCCCCGCCGATAAATCCGGATGCGCCCGTGATAAAGATTTTCATATCGGTTTCCTTCAAATCGTGAGAAGACGTTTCTAAAGCAGATCGTGCTGGATCAAATCCTCGCGCAGCGCGGCGGGGTTTGTGAAGTGGTGCGTGACGAACCCGAGTGCCTTTGCTGCATCAATATTGGGTTCATGATCATCGATGAAGAGGACGTTGGGGGCACTGGTCTGCATGCGGCCCAGCGCCAGCGCGAAAATGGCCGGATCAGGTTTTGTCATTCTGACCTCACCGGATACGACAATATCGTCAAACAATGCGAGAAACGGATAGAGCCCGCGGGCAATTCGGAATTTGTCGGCGGGGTAATTGGTCAAGGCATGGATCTGAACCTTGCGGTCTTTGAGCTCTTGCAGAAGACGTACCGAGCCATCAATCGCTTCCGGGATCAATTCAGCGTATCGCTCGTGCCAGGCCCAGATGAGATCGTGGCTGTCGGGGAAGCGCTCACAGACGGGTGCGGCGATCTCTTCAAACGAAGCGCCGGCGTCGTGCTGGATCCACCATTCGCGGGGGCAAACGACTTCATGAAAGTGCTTCCGCTCCGCGTCATCGGGAATGAGCTCCTCAAACAAGATCTGGGGGTTCCAGTCGATCAGGACATTACCGATGTCAAAGAGCACCGCCACAGGTCCATTGGAGGGTCTTTGCGTCAAAAGTGGTTCTCCTGAAACAGGGTGGTGAAATGTGGTGGTGGTAGCGGGCATTGCAGTATTCAATCAAGAGGCGCAAGGGGACTGGCAAGAGGGGCAAGCGTAGGGGCACCTGTCCCCATAAAGCAACGCCTGTCGGTAAAATACCATATCTGCCATGGAGTTGCGGTTTACCCGTCACATCAGGGGCCTCGCGTCGCCCTGCAACCTTGCTGCATTTACCATAAACCCGTAGAATATTGCGGTGTCTGGAGATTCTCTCCCGGCGCAAAGGGGAAGTGTGCGAATCGTGCGAGCTGCATTGTTTGGGATATATAGCCTTCTGGTGCTCAGGCTGCCACGCGTAACGCTGGCGGCGGCGGCGCTTGTTGTGGGGTTCTTTGCGTATTATTCCAATGATTTCCGCCTTGATGCTTCGGCCGATTCCCTCGTGCTGGAGAACGATGAGGCGCTGCAATATTACCGTGCGATTTCGGCCCGTTACGGGTCCGATGAGTTTCTGGTGGTCACCTACAGTCCGAATGATGATCTTTTCGCGCCGCACGTTCTGGCTGATCTCGGCGAACTGCGGGACAAGCTTGCGGAAGTACCCACCGTCGGATCGGTTGTCAGCCTGCTGGACATTCCTCTGGTTCAGAGCCCGCCGGTTACCCTTGATGAGATCGAGGCCGGTGTCCGCACACTCGAGGATGCAGATACTGATCCGATCATGGCGCGCGCCGAGATCCTTGCAAGTCCGATTTACCGCGAACTGATCATTAGCACCTCCGGACGTACGACCGCGATGCAGGTCAATTTTGAACGCGATGAAACTCACACGGGCTTGCTCAATGTCCGTGAAGCCCTGCGTGAAAAACGTCTCATTGGGAACCTGACCCCTGAAGACACCCTGCGCCTTGACGATGTCTCTCATGCCTATGACCTCTATACTATCAAAGTACAAAAGCAGCAGTCGACGGCGATAGCCGATGTCCGGGCGATCATGGATGAACATCGCGATACCGCCACGCTCTATCTGGGCGGTGTGCCCATGATTGCAGCGGATTCAGTTGAATTTATTCGCCAGGATCTGGTGTCGTTTGGGGCAGGGGTCTTCATCTTTCTGGTCTTTCTGCTGGGGGTTGCCTTCAGGCGGCCGCGATGGGTCGTTTTGCCGCTTATGACCTGCACGGCGACGGGCCTGACCATGATGGGTGTGCTGGGCTATTATGACTGGCCGGTGACTGTGGTGTCGTCCAACTTTATATCGCTGCTTCTCATTATCACCCTGTCGCTCACTATCCACCTCATTGTGCGTTACGATGAACTGCATCATGAGACGCCCGATGCTGACCAGAGAACTTTGGTCAAGGGGATGATCCAGTCCAAGTTTCTGCCCTGTCTCTATGCGGTCCTCACGACCATTGTCGCCTTTGGTTCACTCCTCGTCAGCGGCATCCACCCGGTGATCGAATTTGGCCGGATGATGGCAATCGGCGTCAGCATCGGGATGATCTATTCCTTCACACTGTTCCCGGCTGCTGTCCTGATCCTGAAACCGGGCAAGCCGGTTCAAAGACGCGATATTGCCGGGCTGATCACCAGAGGCCTTGCGTGGACGGTTCACCGGGCGGGCATCCCGGTCATGGTCCTTTTTGTCGGGATTGCGGCTGTAGGCCTGACGGGCATCGCGAAGCTTTCGGTGGAGAACCGTTTCATCGATTACTACAAGGACACGACCGAGATTTATCGCGGTATGGAGCTGATCGACAAGGAGCTCGGGGGCACGACGCCTCTGGAGGTTATCATCGATGCTCCGGCCTCATTCGGTATGGTCGAAGCTGAAGAGGTTGAAGACGACTTCGATGATTTTGATGATGACTGGCTCGATGAGGAAGATAACGGGGCCGGGATCACAAGCACCAGCTACTGGTTTAACAACGACAAACTTCCTGATGTGGCAGAAATTCACGACTATCTTGATGGCTTGCCGGAAACCGGAAAAGTTCTTTCACTGGTGAATTCATTCCGCGTTCTTAAACAGGTTGATCCCGGTGTGGCGGAGGATGATTTCCTTCTGTCCATTGTCTACAAACGATTGCCGCAGGATCTCAAAGACCTGTTGCTGTCTCCCTATATGTCGGAGGACGGCAATCAACTGCGCTTTGCAATCCGGGTTTTTGAATCAGATCCGAACCTGAGGCGCAATGAACTCATTGACAGGATCCAGACCCATCTGACCCAGGAGCTTGGTCTTGAAGTGGGGCAAGTGCATGTAACCGGCATGCTTGTGCTTTACAACAACATGCTTCAAAGCCTTTACCGGTCGCAGATCCTCACTCTGGGTGTTGTGTTCCTGTCCATCATGGCCATGTTCATGGTGCTGTTCCGCAATTGGCGCATGGCGATCATCGGGATTGTCCCGAATGTTATTTCAGCCGGGCTGGTGCTCGGGCTCATGGGGTGGCGCGGTATACCGCTCGATATCATGACGATCACAATTGCTGCGATTGCGATCGGGATCGCGGTGGATAACACCATCCACTACGTTGATCGATTTACCAAAGAATTCAAAATTGACGGTGACACCTGGGCCGCCATTTCGCGATCGCACGGCAGTATCGGCAAGGCGATGTATTACACGTCGGTCTCAATTGCGCTGGGCTTTTCCATCCTTGCCTTGTCGAACTTCGTTCCGACGGTGTATTTCGGACTGCTGACAGGCTTTGCCATGCTGGTTGCTCTCCTGGCCAATCTGACCCTTTTGCCTCTCCTGATCGCCTGGTTCAAACCCATACGAAGGCCGGCGCATGTCCTTGCGACTTGACCCACGTCTGGAAGCCGACACGACGTTCATCGCCGACTGGCCTGTCAACCGGGTCCTCCTGATGAATGATGCCAACTATCCATGGCTGGTCCTTGTGCCGCGCCTCGAAGGCCTGCGTGATTTTCATGATGTTCCGGTGGCGGATGCGGCGGCTTTTCAGGATGAGATCAACCGTGCGGCACGGGCGCTGAAAGAGATAACCGGCGCCCTGAAGATGAACACCGCCGCCCTTGGTAATATGGTGCCGCAGCTCCATGTCCATGTGATCGCCAGATTTGAATCAGATGCTGCATGGCCCGACCCGGTCTGGGGGAAGCACCCTGCCGTGCCCTATAGCGCCGGTGAGGCGGAGGCGTTGATTGGAAGGTTTTTGGCGGCGGCTGGTTGAAACTAACTATTTCGGAGGCTTGAAATGACCGTGCATAAAATTCTCGTAGTTTTGTTCGTTTCACTTGCATGCTTGCTTGCTGCCTGTGAGGCAGAGGAAGCTTCAGCACCTGAAGCTGCTACGACTCAATACCCAACAGATTCCGATACAGGAGAAAGACTGTGCGCCGGTATTGCCGGATTCCCGTGCGGCGAGGGCGAGTATTGTCAGTTTACTGAAGGCACATGCCACATCATCGACAATATGGGTATCTGTCAGCCAATACCTGAAATCTGCATGATGGACTTTCGGCCCGTCTGCGGCTGCGACGGCAAGACCTACAGCAATGCCTGTACAGCGGCGGCCTCCAGCGTGAGCGTTTCGCATGAGGGTCCATGCGCCGAGGAGTAGACTTTCAGGGTGGCTAGAGAGACAGGGTCCCTGAGTATTTTACCTGCGGTTCGTTTGTCGAAGAGTCAATGAGAGCGCCGAGCGTGACGATACGTTCCCCTGCCTCGCGAAGTGACAGGGTAGCATCAGCCGCGTCGGTTTTATCAATCGCCAGGACCATGCCTACACCGCAATTGAACGTCCGCAACATCTCCGTCGCACCGATATTGCCGAGCTTGTCGAGCCATTTGAAAACTGCAGGAACCTCGACCATGGCAAGGTCGATTTCTGCATCAAGACCTTTAGGTAAAACCCGCGGAATGTTTTCGGTGAAGCCGCCGCCGGTGATGTGGGCGAGCGCCTTGATCTTGCCTGCCTTAAGCAGCGGTAGCAGGCATTTGACGTAGATGCGGGTTGGCTCGAGCAATGCTGCGCCGAGAGACCTGGTTTCATCGAACGGGGCAGGGGCGTCCAGTGACAGGCCATTGTCGGCGACAAGCCTTCTGACCAGAGAAAAGCCGTTCGAGTGCAGGCCGTTTGATGCCAGACCGAGAAGCACATCGCCTGCGGCCAGATCGTGCGGCAGGAGTGTGCCGCGTTCTGCAGCGCCTAGGGCGAAGCCTGCCAGATCGTAATCATCGCCGGAATACATGCCCGGCATTTCGGCCGTCTCGCCGCCGACGAGGGCAGCGCCCGCCTGGCGGCAGCCCTCCGCAATCCCGGCAATGATTTGTGTTGCCGCCTCGACCTCGAGCTTGCCGGTTGCCAGATAGTCGAGAAAGAGGAGGGGCTCGGCGCCTTGTACCACCAGGTCATTGACGCACATGGCGACCAGATCAATTCCGACGGTGTCGTGAATGCCGGCATCAATGGCGATCTTGAGCTTGGTGCCAACGCCGTCATTGGCAGCGACCAGAATAGGGTCGGTAAATCCTGCGGCCTTTAAATCAAACAACCCGCCGAACCCGCCGAGGTCCGCGTCAGCGCCCGAGCGGCGTGTCGATTTGGCCAGCGGCTTGATCGCCTGCACGAGAGCGTTGCCGGCATCAATATCGACGCCTGCCTCGGCATAGGTGTAGCCATTCTGGCCAGATTCTTTTGGTTTTTGGGTGTCGTCGGGCGCCTTTGACATCGAGATCCTGACTGAAAGCAGTGGCAGAGTGTTTCAGGTGGTTCAATATCAAACTCTGGAGCTGGATCAAGAGGCTTCATTCGATGAGGGTCGCAGGCGCACAAAACCCCGTATTTGTGGGGTATGGCAGGGCATGACGTCTTGAAATGTGGTGTTTCGGGCTGGCCCACTTCTTGATAAGTTGGCAAATCAGGCGTTTCACCCAAATTTCGACAATTTGGTGTGTTAGACCCTGATAACAAAGTCGGCCAAGTGGCTGTTAACCATCGAAGAAAAAGGGTATACCCGCGTATGTTCGTACTCGTTCCGGGGATAGGGGAAATGAAAGTCGCTTTTAAGGCCGAGGGTTGCTGGCGTGCCGCCAGCGCCACTTTTGCCTCAGCTTTGGCGCTGTGTTGCCTTGTGGTCGTCTTGAGCGTTCCGTCGCTGGCGGAGACCCAGGATGTCTATACGGTGCGCGATGTGCCGGTCGATGCAACTGCAAACGAGGCTGCGGAGGCGCGGGTTATCGCCATTCGGCACGGCCGGGCGACTGCGCTGCGTATGTTGTTTCAACGCCTGACCCTTGAGGTCGACTGGTCGGAGCTGCCCGCGCTGGACACCTCGGAAGTCACCACGCTTGGTGCCGGGTTCGAGATTTCAAACGAGCGCAACAGCCCGACCCGATATCTTGCGACCATCACCTATCGGTTCAAGCCGAAGGATGTACGCGAAATCCTCCAGCAATTCGACATCCCTTTCTCGGAAGTTCAGGCGCGGCCAATGGTCGTCTTGCCGGTTTATATTGAGGGCAACAACGCTCGAATATTTCAGGATGACCACAACTGGAGCCTGGCGTGGTCCAACAAGCATTTCGGGCATGAGCTTGTGCCGATTAAAATTCCCCTTGGAGATCTTGGCGATGTGATTGCGACGCCGATCGAGGCGGCGTTGACGGAGGATTATGCAGCCCTGTCCGGATTTGCCGAGCGCTACGGTGTACAGGATATCCTTCTTGTACGGATGCGGCAAAAAGAACCGAAGAAATATATTATCTTTGAATTTGTCCGCTTGAGCCCGACGGAGTCGGAAACCTGGTCCATGACCGTGCCACACACAATGCACATTGAGCCGCTCATGCGCATGGCAATTGATCGCGGCCTTGCCAGGCTGCAGGAAGACTGGAAGGCGCGGACCATCATTCGGTTTGATGCACAGGAAACGCTGGTGATATCGGCGCGCTTTGAAGAAATTTCCCAGTGGTTGATTATCAAGCGGGCCATGCAGGGGACGCCTAATATTACCGACTCCAGGCTCGTGGCCTTATCGACAGGCGGCGCGCATATGGAGTGGGATGTTGTCGGCTCGCCCAGCCAGCTTGCGCTTGCCCTTGCCCAACACAGCGTGGCGCTGGAGCCTTCAAAGAGGGGCGATAACCCGGCCTATACTGCCGAGCCCGACGAGCTTGAGAAAAATTCTGACTACCCCAATCCGTGGAGCAAGGAAGCAGAACCGGATTTCCCTCCGCAGTGGGATCAAAACGGCAACAGTGACTACGACCCCTTTGGGTCAGTTGAAGCCGATACGCAGGACCGGGTCAGCGAAGGGGCTCCAGTAACCGGGGATCCGGCTTTGGCGGACGATTGGGCTGATGGCCTGGCGGAAAGCTTGCAAGGTCCTGATGATCTTGATGACCCGAATAATACGGATGAAGCGGGTGATGCTGAAGAGCCGCGGGAACCGCTGGACGCAGGAGCCGCGCTTGCGCTGCTGCCTGTAGCGACTAAAGGTGGGTTCTACGCCGCGACGAGCGATACGCAAGGAACCGACTTTGGGAACATCAACCCGGATTTCTGGATTGTGCGGTTTGCTCCCAAGGCCGAGCTTGAAGTCTGGCCGACCGAAGGGCAGGAGGCCGCAGGCGAGACTGAGGCCTTCGAAGGTCAGAGCCCCGAAGACAGCTACAATGAGGGCGATTTGCCTGACTATGATACGGCTCCTGACGGGGCATTCTGAACACTTTAAATTGTCCGGATTAAGCTTGTGCCGATCATAAAAATCCTTCCAAATCTGATCACGATTGCGCGGATAATTTCTGTGCCGTTTATCATATCGCTGTTGCTGGACGAGGAGTTTGTTTTGGCGTTCTGGCTCTTTATGGTCGCGGGCGCCTCGGATGGTGTCGATGGCTATCTGGCCAAGCACTTCGATGCGCGCACCAGGCTTGGGGCCTATATGGACCCGCTGGCCGACAAAGTTATGCTGACAGCTCTTTTTGTTGCGCTGGGTGTGCAAGGGGCTTTGCCGACCTGGCTCGTTGTCCTGGCTGTTAGTCGTGATTTGACAATCGTTGGTTCTGTTCTGCTGACAAATGCAATGGGCTATGAGATCGAGATTCGTCCACAGTTTATGAGCAAGATTAATACGCTCGTGCAAATCACGCTGGTTGTTCTGGTGCTGGCCACTCTTGCATTTCCCATCGACGATCCCCGAATATTGGCCTACGGTGTGCCCGCGGTTGCTGCGACAACCATTCTTTCGTGGCTTGGTTATCTGTGGAGCTGGGTTCTCATATTGGGCGGCTTTGAAGACGGCGAATCCGACGACAAAGACGAAGGTTCCTGATTTGTTGCCGGGGCCGCTGATGGTCGAGGGAAGCAGGAAATAAACAGCCATGACATTGCGCCAACACATCTGGTTCTGGATCGGACTTGTCACGATCAGTCTGCTTCTTCTTGGGGTGCTCTCCGAAATTCTGTTGCCGTTTGTTGCCGGGATGGCCGTGGCCTATTTTTTCGACCCGGTGGCTGATCGCCTTGAGGTGCTCGGCCTTTCCAGGGTGCTGGCGACCACCATCATCACAATCGTCTTTTTCATAATTCTTGCCCTGTCGATCTTGCTTCTTATTCCACTGATCGCCGGCCAGGCATTGGAACTTATAGACGCGGCACCGGACTATATTGATGCGGCAAAGGTGTTTGCCCACAACATGCTGGATGGCCCGCTCAAAAGATTTCTGCCGGGCGACGGGGGGTCTGCTTCCTCCGAGGCTTTTGCGGAGCTTCGTCACAGAGCGCTGACCTATGGTGCCTCCGTTCTCCAGGGTGTTGCACGGGGGGGCGGGGCCCTGCTGAATTTCATGGGGCTGTTGTTTATCACTCCGGTGGTTTCGTTCTATATGCTCAACGACTGGGACCGGATCATTGCCTATATAGACAAGCTTCTGCCCCGTCAGCACGCTGATACCATTCGCAAGATTGCGGGAGAGATTGACAAGGTTCTCGCTGGATTTGTTCGGGGTATGGGAACGATCTGTGTTTTGCTGGCAATTTTCTACGCGGTCGCGCTGGGACTGGCGGGCCTGAAGTTTGGCCTTGTCGTTGGTATCATTGCGGGCCTGGTGAGTTTCATCCCTTTTGTCGGGATGGCCGTCGGCCTGGTTCTTTCAGTTGCACTGGCGATTTTTCAATTCCTGCCTGCTGAACCGGAGAAAGTTGCCATCGTCTTTGGCATTTTCATTTTCGGACAGGTTCTTGAGGGTAATGTTTTGACCCCTAAACTGGTCGGGCAAAAAATTGGACTTCATCCAGTATGGGTCATCTTTGGCCTGTTGGCCTTTGGATCTCTGTTCGGCTTTGTCGGTATGTTGTTGGCGGTACCGGTTGCAGCGGCAATTGGCGTCGTTGTACGCCACTTCACGGCTGAATATCTCAGGAGCCCGCTCTACTGGGGCGTTGGCGCGCCAGTGGGAGCTGATCTTGCCGCGACAGGGGGATCACCCGAGACCGGCAGCCTTCTCGGGATGGAAGCCTCAGGGGCGGACGCGATCTCTACGGCGGCAGGGCAAAGCGACGGCGAGCCGCCGGAAGACGAGGCGCGTTGATCCATGGCTCGGCAGCTTCTCTTTGACCTTGGCGTGCGAACAGCACACGGGCGTGACGATTTCCTCGTCACGCCGTGTAATGCCGAGGCTGTGGACATTCTTGACCAATGGCCGGATTGGCCAGGGGTTGCGGCCTGCCTTGTCGGGGCGGCGAAGTCTGGCAAAACCCACTTGATCGAGGTCTGGCGCGAGCAAAGCGGCGGGCCGGTTGTCGAGGGCGCCAGTCTGAACGAAGAAATAGTGGCAGAGCTCATGGAGACGCGCGCCATTGCAATTGACAACGCCGACGATGTTGCAGATGAGGAAGCCTTCTTCCATCTCTTCAATGCCATGAAAAACAATGGCGGACATCTTCTCCTGACAGCCAAAACAGCTCCGGCAAGATGGTCCCTGGCCTTGCCTGATCTTCGTTCGCGGCTTTCCACCGCGATTATCGGTGACTTGCAGCCGCCTGATGAAGCGCTCTTGCGCGGTCTCTTCATCAAGCTGTTTCAGGACTACCAGACCGACGTGAGAGAAGGCGTGATATCCTTTGTTATCAGCAGGATAGAACGTTCTTTTGAAGAGGTGACGGATGTTGCCGATATCCTCAACCGGGAAGCACTTCGGCGCGGAAGCGCCATTACAATACCGTTGGCACGCGATATTCTGGAAAACCGCTAGGCGAATTTCGATGTTTATTTCTTTACAAGGTTCACTCGGCTAAAATGCCCAAAGACAAATATTGAAACCATCGAAATCAACAGTAACAGGCCACAGCCGTAATGAGTTCATCGAACGTCACGCCGATCAAGAAGCGGGCCGCAAATAAGCCTGCGAAGCCTGCTATCCCTGTGAAAGATGCGGACAAGTCTGGCCACGGGGACGGTGCGGGCATCGCGGCACCTGAAAACCTGTTCAACAGGGAACTGTCCTGGCTGGCCTTTAATTCGCGTGTTCTTGAGGAAGCGGCCAACACGTCTCACCCGCTTCTCGAGCGCGTAAGGTTCCTGTCTATTTCCGCCAACAACCTGGACGAATTTTATATGGTGCGGGTCGCAGGACTTCGCGCCCAGGTTAATCAGGGCGTCAAGCGTCGCTCCGACGATGGCCTCACGGCGTCGGAGCAACTTGAAAAGATCAATGCCTATGCAAGTGAGTTGATGGAAGGCCAGTATGCCTGCTGGACCACGTTGGTGGAGGACCTTGCCGAAAACCGGATATTGATTCTCGAACAGGATGATTTGAGCGGCGCTGATCTGGCCTTTGCAGAAGACTGGTTCCTTGGCGAGGTTTTCCCGATTGTTACGCCGCTCGCCATTGATCCGGCGCATCCCTTTCCGTTCATTCCGAACCTGGGCTTTTCTCTCGCGCTGCAGCTGAAAAGTACGCACGACGGGCGCGCCATGAATGCCCTGCTGCCGATCCCGCGTCAGGTCGCCCGGTTTATTCGTCTGCCGAATGGTGAGACAGCCGAAGGTGATCCGACGCAGCGGTTTATCACTCTTGAAACATTGATTGCCCTCTTCCTCACTCGTATTTTTCCCGGATATGAAGTCACCGGGCTGGGCGCGTTCCGGATCCTGCGTGACAGCGATATTGAAGTGCTGGAGGAATCAGAAGATCTGGTGCGGTTCTTCGAGAGCGCGCTGAAGCGCCGCCGCCGTGGGTCCGTGATCCGCCTCAAAATCGAAAGTCGGATGCCGGATGCGCTCGCGGACCTTGTTGCAGAAGAACTTGAAGTCAGTGCCACTGAAGTTGCAAAATTCGATCATATTCTTGGCATCAGCAACGTCTCCCAACTGATTATTCCAGAGCGCAGCGATTTGCAATATGAACACTTTGATGCCCGCTTCCCCGAACGTATCCGTGAGCATGGCGGGGATTGTTTCGCGGCGATCGCTTCCAAAGACATTATCGTGCATCATCCTTATGAATCTTTCGACGTGGTGGTGCAATTCCTCAGGCAAGCGGCGGCGGATCCGGATGTTGTGGCGATCAAGCAGACCATGTACCGCACATCCAAGCAGTCCCCGATCGTTGAGGCCCTGATTGAGGCGGCGGAAGCCGGCAAGTCCGTTACGGCCATCATCGAGCTTAAGGCTCGCTTTGACGAGGAAGCCAATATCAGTCTTGCACGAGATCTGGAGCGCGCCGGGGTGCAGGTCGTCTATGGTTTCATCGAGTTCAAAACCCACGCCAAGCTCTCACTTGTTGTTCGGCGTGAAGGCGGCAAGCTGAGAACCTATTGCCATGTCGGCACAGGGAACTATCACCCGGTGAATGCGAAAGTTTATACGGATCTGTCTCTCTTCAGTGTTGATCCAGCACTGGCAAGAGACATCGGCAAGATTTTCAATTACGTAACCGGAAGTGCGGAAATCCAGGATCTTGAATCCTTGAGCGTCTCGCCGGTTTCATTGCGCAGCCGTCTTGTCGAAGATATTGAGACGGAGACGGCCAATGTCGAAGCCGGCAAGCCAGGGATGATCTGGGCCAAGCTTAATTCTCTGGTCGATCCGCAAGTGATTGACGCGCTTTATCGGGCGAGTAAGGCTGGTGTTGAAATTGATCTCATTGTCAGAGGTATTTGCTGCCTCAAGCCGGGTGTTCCCGGGTTGTCGGAAAACATCCGTGTCAAGAGCATCATTGGGCGATATCTCGAGCACTCTCGCATCGCCTGTTTTGGCAATGGCGCAGCACTGCCGTCCGATCAGGCAAAGGTTTACATCTCGTCTGCTGACTGGATGCCGCGCAATCTGGACCGCAGGGTCGAGGTGATGGTTCCGCTTGCCAATGACACAGTGCGCGAACAGGTGATGAACCAGATCATGGTCGTCAATCTACTGGATAATGTACAAAGCTGGAGCCTTGGCAGCGACGGCAGCTATACGCGGATCAAGCCGGGACCCGGCGAGGATGCCTTCAATGCCCATACCTATTTCATGGAAAACCCGAGCCTGTCCGGTCGCGGTAAAGCCTTGAAAGACAAGTCAGGTCCGGCGCCTCTCAATACCGACTTTACACACACGCGGACCTGATAAGGCGGATTTCATACCATGGCCGACCAGCCTTTTCAGCCTTTCGGCGTTATCGATATAGGATCGAACTCCGTTCGTCTTGTTTTGTTCGACGGGGTCAAACGTGCGCCCGCGAGCTTTTTCAATGAAAAGGTCCTTTGCGGTCTCGGGCGCGATATAGCGACCACTGGCAGTCTCCACCCCGGCGGACGCAAGAACGCCCTGGAAGCGCTGGGGCGTTTCAAGGTCATTTGCGAAAAGAGCGGCATTGGCAACGGCTCGCTGGAATGTTTCGCTACGGCCGCAGTGCGCGAGGCGTCTGACGGAGCCGATTTTATCGCTGAAGCTGGAAAGATTCTTGGCCATAAGGTTCGCGTTCTGTCCGGTGAGGAGGAGGCGCTGCTGGCGGCCAGGGGTGTTCTGTCCGGCATTCCGGAAATGAACGGTTGGGTCGCTGACCTGGGCGGTGGCAGCCTTGAACTGGCGGCTGTCCGGGGAGGTGAGATTTCACACACAATCAGTCATCCCTTTGGTCCCTTGCGCCTTGCGGGCCTGAAGCGCAAGACCATCCTGCCCATGCTGCGAGAGGCCTTTGCTCCCTTCAAGGCGGGCGAGAGTGCCGAAACCCTGTGCCTTGTTGGCGGTGCCTGGCGAAACATCGCCAAAGCCCACATGGCGCAAATCAAATACCCGATCAAGGTTCTGCACCACTACAGTATGACTGCCAGGGAGGCACGGGACTTCTCGGATATCTTCAGTAAACAAAGCGTATCGTCACTTGCAGATATTGAGGAAATCTCCGCGCGGCGGGTTGAGACCATTCCGATAGCAGCACTTGTCTTGCGCGAGCTCATTGATGCACTTAAGCCGACCGAGATTGTTATTTCCGCCCACGGAGTCAGGGAAGGGATTATCTTTGACAGGCTTGATCCAAAGGAACGCGATAAGGATCCCCTCAGGGAGGGCGCTGCCGCAATGGCGCAGCGCCGCGCCTTTGATCCTGAAGTTGGCAAAGAGATAGCGGATTTCGCCGCCGATTTCTTTGCCGAAAATGAGATTTTTCCACATCGCCTGGTCGCCGCTGCGGCGCGTCTCAGCGACATTGCGTGGCGGGATCATCCAAACTATCGGCGCGCCAATATTCTCCATGCCGTACTCCATGCGCCTTTGGATGGCCTTAGTCACAAGGACCGGATTTGCATAGCTCTGTCGCTCTATTATCGATACGGCGGTGAAAGCACCGCTGATGCCAAGGCTGTGGTCAGGGTTGTGGGCGCCGAAGAGCAAAAGAAGACACGGATTCTGGGAGCGTTCATGCGCTTTGCTCATGTGCTGGTTGGTCAGGCTCCGGGCATTTTACCGATCTGCCATCTTGCTCAGAACGAAAATGAAATCGTGCTGACTGTTAGTCAGGGCATGTCAGGCCTGGTTGGGGAAATCGTTCTCGTCAGGCTACAGGCGCTGGGTGATTTGATGGAGAAAACTGTCAGGGTTGAAGTGCGGGACTATTTGTAGAGCTTTGCTGGCTATTTCTTGATGATGCCTGAAAAATTGAGCAGGGTCTTGTCCTCGACCACAACCTCGCCCTGAACAAAGATCAGCGACCGGGTTGAGCGGATGACGCGGCCTTTGGCCTCAATAAAATCATCCAGCTTGCCAGCCGCGACGAACTCGCTGTTGAGGCTGATGGTGACACCGAAGCCGGTATCAAGACTGTCCTGGGCAATAGCAAACAGCGAAAAGTCAACGAAAGTCAGCAGCAGACCGCCGTGGGTCGTGTCGTGACCATTGATGTGTTTGGGCTGCGCGACAAAGGCACATTTGACCTCGCCGTCCTCTTCCTTTTTGAACCAGAACGGACCCATGTAGTCCTCACACGGGTCAAGTCCCTGCCAGGTCGAATAGCCTTCGAGCCGTCCGGTGCCCGGCACTGTTGTCGAATTCTCACCGTAAGACGTCTTCGCCATCATTCATCCCTTTAGTCGTTTCTTGTTGGCCATATCCTGTATCGGAGCCAGCCGAGAAGTGAATTGTCTTTCAGCATCACCTTGTAGAGATACTGCGTCTGTTCATGAAGCGTCTTGGGGTCCTCGAACATGTTTTCGCGCGTAATCATGTCCCGTTCGGTATCGAGCTGCTTGACGACCCGGGCCGGATTGCCCGCCGCGACCACATTGTCGGGACTGTCCTTTGTCACCACAGAGCCTGCTCCGATGATCGAGTTCTCGCCAATGGTGACGCCCTTACCGATGATCGCGCGCTGGCCTATCCAGGCGTTTTTCTTGATCAGGATCGGCGCGCCGTCGCCGGGCGGTTTGGTGCGGTCATAGATACCGTGCCAGTCGGAATCTGAAATGATAACATCCGAGGCGAGCATCACGCTGTCCTCGATGGTGATTGAGCGCGCCGATATAACCTTGAGCCCCGGCGTGATCAGAACGAAGTCGCCGATGTCGATGGTGCCCGGGTCGCCGTTTTCGTCGGGCCAGGTACAAAAATGGGTGATGTTCGACACAGTATTGTTGAGATGAATGTGGGCGCCGAGCCGGATGTTGGGGCCGAAGACGTGCGTCTTCCACGGCAGTGTTGCTTCAAGCCCCGGACCGACCACATCGAACTGCGGTTCCAGATATCGGTGCTGCCACCAGCGCTGATAGCGGGCATGCAGATTTCTGAGCCAATAGGGACGATGCTCTTTTCTCACTGAACCTGTCCCTTTTGCCTGAAATTCGCCCGAAGACTACCTGAAGATTAGCTGTGGCTCCTGACGCTTTGAAAAGCCTCAAAGATCCTCTATGTTCCCCCGAAAGACTTCAATAACAGAACCTCTCATTCAAGGGAAGGAGCGCCGTCAATGGCTCTTGATATCGAAACCCGCAATCAGCTTGTCTCCACCATCGAGCGCTTTGTGCGCGAGCGCCTTGTGCCGCTAGAGCACCGCGTCTCCGAAGACGACGCCGTGCCGGATGATATCATTCAGGAAATGCGCGAGCTGGGGCTTTTCGGCCTGTCGATTCCCGAGGAATATGGCGGCCTTGGCCTCAATATGGACGAGGAGGTCGCCGTGGCCTTCGAGCTTGGCAAGACCTCGCCGGCGTTTCGCTCGGTGGTCGGCACCAATATCGGCATCGGCTCCCAGGGCATTGTCATGTTCGGCAATGACGAGCAAAAGAACGAATGGCTGCCCAAGCTGGCCACCGGCGAGGCGGTGGCCAGTTTCGCGCTGACCGAGCCCAATGCCGGGAGCGATTCAGCCGCTGTTGAGACCAAAGCCATTCGCGATGGCGACGTTTATGTTATCAACGGCACCAAGCGCTTCATCACCAATGCCAACAAGGCGTCAGTCTTTACACTGATGGCGCGCTCCGACCCGGACAAGAAGGGGGCAGGGGGCGTTTCCTCCTTTATCGTGCCGAGCGATCTGCCCGGCATCACCATCGGCAAGCCCGACAAAAAAATGGGCCAGCAGGGCGCGCATATCTGCGATGTGATCTTTGAGGACGTGCGTCTGCCGGCCAAATATCTCCTCGGCGCGGAGGGCGAGGGTTTTAAAAACGCCATGCGGATCCTCGACCGTGGCCGCCTGCATATCTCGGCGGTGTGTGTCGGTGTCGCCGAACGGCTGATCAAGGACGCGGTGGAATATGCCGTCGACCGCAAACAGTTCGGCGAACGCATCGCCGACTTCCAGCTCATCCAGGCCATGCTCGCCGACAGCCAGACCGAAGCCTATGCGGGCCGCTGCATGGTGCTCGATGCTGCAAAGAAACGCGACGCCGGAGAAAACGTCGTGATGGAAAGCTCGTGCTGCAAGCTGTTCTGCTCCGAAATGGTCGGGCGTGTTGCCGACCGGGCGGTGCAGATCTTCGGCGGCTCGGGCTATGTCTCGGAATATTCAGTCGAGCGGTTCTACCGCGATGTGCGCATCTTCCGGATCTACGAAGGCACCAGCCAGATCCAGCAGCTGGTTATTGCGCGGAACATGATCAAGCAGGTGGGTTGAGATCGGAGTCGCTATCTACGACCGTCCTAGAACCTGCTGTCGAGAACTGATCTGAGGTTTGACATGGTATTGTGTGCCACTAGAGCAGAATCGCTCTTATTGAGTCCCAGTTTTCGGTACTTTCTAATCAG
The DNA here is from genome assembly GCA_030614785.1 of Alphaproteobacteria bacterium. GTDB lineage: Bacteria > Pseudomonadota > Alphaproteobacteria > M2410 > M2410 > JAUWTJ01. The sequence goes on from JAUWTJ010000052.1 coordinate 21,750, forward strand.
AGATTTCCTCCACAGCCTTGGCCATTCACTTTCGAAACCTGTTGGGTGCAACTCCGCAAAGATCCGATCCTTGTTCATATCCTGAGCAAATTGATCACCTTCCTTGCCGGGTTGAAGACATATGACATTCGCCAGAAGAATATTCTCAATCAATCCCCCTTGGTCAGCAATGTTGAATTCGAGGATGAATTTTACACTACTGGGTCTCTTGAATTCCAAGTAGAGGGCAATCGTGTCGAGTTTTCTGGGCGCGCCGAGTGAGCGTCGTATCTCTCGGCTGCCCCAATGGAACTCTACATCTCCGCTAGAAGTTTGTTGGTGAAACTCAACTAACTCTGCGATGTCTGGCCTACTAGTTGTGTCGATAATCAATATTGGGAGAAACTTGCCTTCGCTATAACCTTCCACTGAAACTGATTTGATATCGACAAGCGGGACCGGTTCCAACTGTTCGGGTTTGAACCCCAGCGACTTCATATGCCATTTATCCATTTGGCAGGGCCCCCAGCAGGTTTGTTGGCCTTATTTTTTCGATACCACTTGTATCTAAAACAACGACCTCGTGAGAATCGATTCTCAGATGTTCAAATGGTTCACGGTCAAATTTGAATATCGCAATACCGGTATGAATTTCATGGGCAGACAATCTAAACGGGATGGTGAGAGGACGTGCCTTCAAGTTTTCGATTTCTGTTGAAAGACTCGGATTGTGGCCCAAGTAAAAGTTGCCAGTGGTGCCGTCTTCGCGGTGGTAGTTCAGTCGCAATTCACACGATGCAATACTGTTGCTCGCGTCGGATTGATTGAGAATGGAAAGATATAAGATGTAAAAGGCTTCTCGGTCTCTTTCGATGCTAAGGCTATTCTCCACAACGATTTTCAAGTTCGGAGCCAGTCTCCGGTCTTTTTCTTCACTTAGCTTTAGGGCCCGCCTGGAAACTCTGTAGCTTGCAACGGAGCAAGTAAATGCAATTGCAGCAATTGCAAATGAAGCAAGTTGAGTCCAATGGTCAAATAGCGGCATGCGAAGAAATCCACTATAAATTGTCACTAATGTCAAGTTCTCTCGATTGGCTTGCAGAGGGCGGTTCTATCGGAATGTGCGGAGGATTCGGATCTACGAAGGCACCAGTCAGATCCAGCAGCTGGTTATCGCGCGGAACATGATCAAGAACGCAGGGTGAGGGGGAGAGCGCTATTCCAGCTCCTCATTGAGGCGGTCGTGCTTCGGGTCCATGCGGGATTTCTTCAACGCCGCGATATTCTCTTTGCCGAGTTCATGTGGAAATGGCGCTTGGCGCGTACCCGGGCTATCGGAACCTTCAATCCAATCTGCGGCAGATTCTTGTTCAACTTGTTTGAGTTTCTCGATTTTATCAATGTTTGATTTGAGCTTGTTGATCTGCTGTTCAGAAAGCGCATATCGTCGATCTTTGTGCGATTTGGTCAGCTGGGCATGGATCTCATTTGCTGTCAGGCAGAGCTTCGCGATTTTGCAATAGTAGGATTCGTCAATTTCATCTTGGTCGAATGCGAATTCGATTATGGTTTCCATTCTTGTATCTAGAGTATTCTTGGAATGCAGGAACGAGTAAATATTCTTTGCGACAGGACCGTTCAGTTTTCCAATATCGCGAATCTGTTCTTCAAATCCAGGTGTATCCAAATTCAGCGATGTGCTTCCGCCTGCGCCACCAGAGTCAAAGTGAACTTCCATCAATCCAAGTCTGGTTCTTGTATTTTCAATCCATGTGTGGAGTTCATGTGCAACCGACGTAGATATCAGGTATCTGTCTCTCTTTGTTTTTTGGTGTTCGAGCAACCTGGTTACTGCATACGTCATTACAGATGATATCAACCCGCCAGCGAAGGCTCCCCAGAGCCATTCAGGAATATTACTTACCAGTTCCATGTGCCATCCTCGTTCCATCGATAGGGAAGGGGCCCAAATATACCAAGTTTCTCAAAGAGCATTCCGGACAGGCTGCGAGATTCCGAAAACCAGACACCCTGGTTTGTACAATCCGCGAAAGGTGTTGCCTCCATTCCACGAGCAGTCGAGATCTTCACCTCTAAAACTAATTGAGGCCGATCAATTGCGTATTGTGGAGTGCAGGACAGAACAAAATACTCATTGGTACCCGCGTGCAGGTAGACCGTTGCGTGATCGGGTATGGGTTTAGTGGAAGTTATGCCTCGCCCGGCGAGAAGCAGGACCACTGCAATGCAGCCGGTTATTTTGAACCAATTCAGTACTGTCTGCATAAAGGCCTCCCCCATATGCTTGAGTGAACTGCACTCTAGGGAGTATTTGTTAACCTGGGGTTTTCTTGCGGTGCATGATGCTCGTGTGGGACTTAACACACTTGCATTTGATAATATGATCATATACTACGCCTATAGTCATAATATGAGGTCATAATGCAAATTTCAAAATCCAGGTTCAAGGCAAAAGCACTCGAATTCTTCCGCCGTGTGGAAGAGACCGGGGAGCCGCTGATCGTAACGGATCATGGCAAGCCGAAACTGGAAATCCGGCTCTATCATCCGGAAAAAGCGGATCCGCTCAAGGAACTGAAAGGCTCGGTCACGTCCTACACGGATCCGTGTGAGCCTGTTGGCGCCGATGAGTGGGAAGCTTTGGAATGATAGTCCTGGATACTCATGCTCTGGTGTGGTGGGTAAGCGGTTCGAAAGAGCTGAGTGCGGCTGCCGCGCGTGCCATCGAAAAGGAAGTGCGGGAAGAGGGGGAGATTCTGGTATCCGCTATCACGGCCTGGGAGATCGCCATGCTTGTCGAGAGGGGACGCCTCGTTATCTCGCGCGAACTTGGCGAATGGATTGATTTGGTCAAGGCTATCGAGAATGTGCGCTTTGTCGCTGTCGATGATGCGATTGCTGTCCAGGCCGTCTTGCTTCCGGGAAACCTGCACAAAGACCCGGCTGATCGGTTCATTGTCGCAACTGCAAGAAAATACGGCGCAACCTTGATCACTAAAGATGAGAAACTTTCAGCATACGAGTTTGTCAATACGGCGTGGTGAGGTACCCCTAAGCCAGCCCCGAAATCCTCTCGATCACATCGCCGACCTGGTCGCCGACAATCAGGCTGTCGCGGAGGTGTTCGTCGGCGAAGCCCTTGTCGATGCAATTGGTCAGCAGGCTCATGAGTGGGTCCCAGTAGCCTTCGAGGTTCAAGAGGCCGATGGGTTTGGTGTGGCGTTCGAGCTGGGACCAGGTGAGCATTTCCATGGTCTCGTCGAGCGTGCCAATGCCGCCGGGCAGGGACAGGAAGGCGTCGGACAGATCGAACATGGTTTGTTTGCGCTCATGCATCGATTTGGTGACGATGACCCGGGTGATGCCGGCATAGCCTTCGCGTTCCTGCAGGAAGTCGGGGATCACGCCGACGACTTCGCCGCCCAGCGCCATCAGCTTTTTCGCCGTCACACCCATCAGGCCAACACCGCCGCCGCCATAGACGAGGCGGATGTTGCGGGCTGCCAGCTCTTCGGCAAGACGCTCGGCGGCCTCGTTATAGATCGGGCCGAGGCCGTTTCTTGATCCGCAGAAGACGCACAGGGAGTTCAATCCGGGGGTTTTGTTGTTCATGAGAGCCATAGTATGGAGGAGAATCAAACAGGACGTTAACTATACTTCATAAAAATCTGGGCTTCGTGTCATCAACTGGCCATAATGGCCGGATAGGGTGTATGGGTCAGTAATGTTGGGTTTGTAGGGTAAATGTCAGCTCGTTTGGCAGGAATTTTTCTGGGTCTTGTCGTGGTCATCTTGGCCGTGGCGGCGTATTTTGTCGTCTTCAACCCGGGAAGTCTGCCGCCTGAAGTGGCAGCTGTCATCGAGCGCCATGCGCCGGCAGACCCGCAAGAACCCGAAACCGGCCCCATCCTTCCCACCTTTGATATTGTCCGTGTCGATGCCTCCGGCACTGCGGTCATCGCCGGTCGCGGCGCGCCGCTGGCTACTGTGATTGTACGCGCCAATGGTCAGGAAGCGGCCAATGAACCGATCAATGAAACTGGGGAATGGGCCGCCTATGTAGAGGCGCCGTTCTCGCAAGGCGCCGTCGAACTCACCCTTGAGATGATTATGCCGGACGGCGAGGTCGTGCGCGGTCAACAGGTGGTCATCATTGCGGTGCCCGAGCGGCCCGGCGAAAAGCCGCTGGTGGTGCTCGGTGAGCCCGGTGCACCAAGCCGCGTGCTGCAAAACCCCAAGGCAGGCGACAATACCCTCGTCCTGACGCTGGAGATCATCGACTACGATGCCGAGGGCGCACTGGTGCTTTCGGGTCGGGCAACGCCGAGTGCCGGACTGCGCGTCTATGCCAATAATGAGCTGCTTGGGGAGACCCGTGCCTCGCGCAAGGGTAACTGGATGTTGAAGCCGGAAGATCCGATTGCGCCAGGGGTCTATACGCTGCGGCTTGATCAGGTCGACAGTGAGGGAAAGGTGATCATGCGGGTCGAGCTGCCGTTTGAACGGGCCGAGCCGTCCGACGTGCTGGCAGCTGTCGCCAAAGGCGGCGGACGCGTTGTGGTCCAGCCCGGCAATTCGCTTTGGCGCATCGCGCGGCGGATCTACGGCTCCGGCTTTGAATTCACCATCATCTATGATGCCAACCGCAGCCAGATCCGCGATCCGGACCGGATCTATGCGGGGCAACTCCTCGACCTGCCGGTGAAATACGAAGTCGACGACGAAATCCATCTGTTGGACTAAACATCACAGTTATGCGTCTTGCGCATTCCCCTTGGGCGTGAAGCTCTGTAGTGTCGGGAATCATGAGACATATGACGCTAGATCCCGAGCCGCCGGCGGCTCAAACCAATATCGCCAATCCCAAAGTTCTCGACCCGGTCGCGGCCGCCGCCGAGGCGGAGGAAGCTGACAGGTCCGAAGACAACTGGGGCATTCTGCGCCGGCTGTTGCCCTATTTGTGGCCGGCCGGGCGCAGCGACCTGAAACTGCGTATTACAGGCGCCTTCGCGTGCCTGATCCTTGGCAAGCTGACGCTGGTTGTGGTGCCGATTATCTTTGGCAAGACCGTTGATGCGATGAGCCGGGTTGAAGGCGCTTACAAGGCGGGGGGGGTGGAGGCGTCTTCCGTGCTGGCGATCCCGCTTATGCTGATCCTCGGGTTTGGGCTGGCGCGGTTCCTGTCCCAGGGGTTCCAGCAGCTGCGCGATGCACTGTTTGCCAAGGCGGGGTTCCACGCCCAGCGCGACGTGTCGGTCGAGACTTTCAATCATTTGCACGCCCTGTCGCTGCGGTTTCATCTTGAACGGCGCACCGGCGGGCTTGCCCGGGTGATCGACCGGGGCACCAAGTCAATTGAATTTTTGTTGCGGTTTGCGATGTTTAATATCGTGCCGACACTGTTTGAGATTTTGATGGCCTCGGCGATCCTGTGGTACATGCTCGGCATTGAATATGCGCTCGTGGTTCTGGTGACCGTCGGGCTCTATATTGTAGTGACCTTCATGGTGACCGAATGGCGGTTGGCGTTCCGGCGCAAAATGAATGCGCGCGACACCGAGGCCAACACCAAGGCGGTCGATTCAATTCTCAATTATGAGACGGTTAAATATTTCAACAATGAAGACATGGAACGCGAGCGCTTTGAACAGGCCGCGCGCGGTTATGAGGCCGCCGCCGTCAAATCCTATGTTTCGCTGACGATCCTGAATGCCGGGCAGGGATTTGTTATCTCGGTCGGTTTTATCACGCTCCTGATTATGTCGGCCCACGGTATTCGCGCAGGCGAGATGACTGTGGGGCATTTCACCATGGTGCAGATGTATCTGTTGCAGCTGGCGGTGCCGCTCAACATGCTGGGTTTTGTCTATCGGGAAATCAAACAGTCGCTGGTTGATATGGGCCGCATGTTCAAGATGATGGATGTGCCCCAGGAGGTCGAGGATGCGCCGGGCGCACTCGATCTTGCTGTGACGGACGCGGAAGTCTCGTTTGAAAACGTCGAGTTCCATTACGATGTCGAACGCCCGATCCTGAAGGGTGTCACGTTCAACGTGCCGGGCGGCAAGACAACCGCCATTGTCGGATCAACGGGCGCCGGCAAGTCGACCATTTCGCGGGCGCTGTTCCGCTTCTACGATGTCTCGGGCGGGCAGATCGCCATTGACGGGCAGAATATCGCCAATGTAACGCAAGCCTCCCTGCGCGCCTCGATCGGCGTTGTCCCCCAGGATACGGTGCTGTTCAATGACACGATCTTTTATAACATTGCCTATGGTCGGCCCGAAGCGACTTTCGAGGAAGTGATCGAAGCGGCCAGGCTGGCGCAGATCCATGACTTCATCGCCAGCATTCCGTCTGGCTACGACACGCTGGTCGGTGAGCGCGGGTTGAAGCTTTCGGGCGGCGAAAAACAGCGCGTGGCCATCGCCCGAACGATCCTGAAGAACCCGCCAATCCTGTTGCTCGATGAAGCCACGTCGGCGCTGGACACCCATACGGAACAGGAGATCCAGGAAAGCCTCAATGAAATTTCAAGGAACCGCACGACGCTGATCATCGCCCACCGGCTCTCAACCGTCGTCCACGCCGATGAAATTCTCGTGCTCGACGGTGGCAGGATCACCGAACGCGGTCGCCATCAGGAGCTGCTGGACATGAATGGCTCCTACGCCGCCATGTGGAACCGGCAGCTCGAAGCCGCCAAGGCAGCGGAAACATTGGCAAAAGTGGAAGAGTACTAGAGGACTTCCCGCGATTGGGCGGAAATAGAATTTTCTAAGACCCAGTAAACCTTCCTTCTGCTCGACTAAATCACATGAGTAGTATATTAGTGCGCGCTACAATGTATGAGTATGCCAGATAGAATTTGGAAGGGATGATCGATGACTAGGTATTTTGAAAATTTCATAACGCATGCGGAGAAGGAAATTGAAACAACTATTAAACAGGCGTTCAATTCCTCTGAATACAAGACCCCAAACGAAGTCGATGAAGCAATTAGGAAAAATGTTGCAAAAGTAAAAGTCTATGAGGCGGAAGGAAGGCAAATGGAATTGATGCAGAAACTGTGGAAACTGCCCAAGAAAAATGGTGTGACTATCGTGGACCAAGGTAATCAACACTTGGTCGATGAATTTGAGGAAATGAGAATCATTTCCGAGACTTGGGCACCGTTTATGGACACGTAATTGAGTTAGACTTGGAAGTGACAGACTTTGATGGAGTACCTCACTTTACTCCGCTGCCTGACCAACAGCGCCTGTGCGTTTGGCCTTTGCCGCCATGCGTTTTGAAAATGCCTTGAGTTTTGTCGGAACGTTGAGAAGGCAGGGCGTCAGAAACAGGGTCAAGGACGTCGAGAAGGCAAGGCC
>JAUWTJ010000007.1 GCA_030614785.1 Alphaproteobacteria bacterium
AACGGCTTTTGAAACGATTTTGACTTTGAACCAATAATGATCAGCGGCGGAACCCGCAGGAGGAAACAGATCCATGAAACTTATCAGCTTTTCCGATAAATCCGGCACGCGCATCGGCGTGGCAACCGATGCCGGACTTGTCGATCTGTCTGTGGCGGCGCCGGCGCTGCCCACGGACATGAAGTCCTTGTTGCAGTCGGGTGACAGCGCCCTGGAGGAAGCTCGGAAGGCCGCCCGAACCGGCGACCCTGTCCTGGCGCTGGACAGCGTAACCTTGCGCGCGCCGGTCCTGAACCCCGGCAAAATTCTCGCGATTGGCCTCAACTACGGCGATCACATTGAAGAAACCGGGATGGAAAAACCAAAGCATCAGATCTGGTTCAACAAACAGCACAATTGCATCAATGACCCCTATGGCGATATCAACCTTCCCTCTGTTTCCACGGCGCTTGATTATGAGGCCGAGCTCTGCTTTGTCATCGGCAAGCGCTGCAAACATGTTCCCCGGGAGCGGGCTCATGAGGTGATAGCCGGTTATATGGTCGGCAATGATGTGACGGTGCGGGACTGGCAATTTCGCTCACCCACCATGCAGATCGGCAAGTCGTTTGACACTCATGGCCCCACTGGCCCGTGGCTCGTGACGCCGGACGAAATTACCGACCCACATGATCTGAACATCCGATGCCTGGTCAACGGCGAGGAGCGCCAGTCTTCCAATACGAAACATCTGATCTTTGACTGCTTCGATCAGATCGCCCATCTGACGCAATCCTTTACACTTGATCCGGGCGATATCATTTTTACCGGCACACCGGCGGGCGTCGGGATTGGTCACAAACCACCTGCCTACCTGGTCGAGGGCGATGTGGTGCGGGTCGAAATCGATGGCATTGGTATGATTGAAAACCGGGTCGCCCTCGAGGATGCCCGCACGATCATTGAATAATTTCGGGCCGCAAGTGGCGTCCGAAGACCGAGTTACGGCCAGTTTTACGCCCTGTTTACGCCAATGCCCTATATGCAGCAGGGCAGGATCGATTCCCCTGTTGACCTTACAGCTAATGGAAGGTTTATGTTGTCGGCTATGAAATGGCTTCTGTTCACAGTGTTGAGTTTTCAGCTCATGGTCGCGCCGCCCTGCGCCATGGCCATGGACTGCGAGCAACCGTCTGAACCGACGGCTCATTCGGGGCACGGCCAAGCCCATGGAACCAATCATCCTGTCGCAGCTTCTGCCGACGCATCGCGTCAGGATCCTTGTGACGATTGCGCCGAGGTTGGCGGCGAACATTTCGCCATGGCAGGCAATCCCTCATCTGTGAACTGCTGCCCGGATGCAGCCGATCTTGCGATCATCGCGCCGGAGCCGACCAGAGAGCCGGTTGCGATTGTTTCCGCAGGGTTCGATTTCACCCATGCGCCGCGCGTTGCTTCAGCTGATTTCCCGTCTCCCAGGATGGCAACCCTGCAGCGGCAAAACATCTTCTTGCGGACTTCGCGCCTCAGGCTTTGAGGGCCCGGGAAGGTGGTCAGGGCTTGTGGCCCTGACTGATCTGTCTGCGAGATGCTTTTCAGCCTGCAGCCCCTGCCCTGAACCTTCCTCATCCAATGAAACTCTCAGGTTCGTTCCCGCGCATCCGCGATACGTCATGAGACATCACCCTACAAATCCGGATACTCGATCTTCTTGATCAATGTTCGTGAAAAGGTCAGAACAATGAAACCGAATATAGTGCGCACTCTCGCCCTTACCGTCCTTGCAGGACTTGCGATAGCCCTTGCCGCGTGTGGTGACGACGCCTCGGACAGCGCCGCCACGCCAGATGGCAACAGTGAAAAGACGGTCGACTACTGGGTTGCACCGATGGATCCGAGCTTTCGCAGCGACACGCCCGGCAAATCCCCGATGGGCATGGATCTCATCCCGGTTTACAAAACTGGCGCAGGCGGCGAGGACGATACGGCCGTTCGGATTTCGCCCTCGACGGCCAATAACATCGGCATCAGGACAGCCAAAGTGACGCGAACGACCCTGGGACGCCGGATCGAAACTGTCGGATTTGTCGCCTGGGACGACACCCGCGTCAGCCACATCCACACACGTGCCGAAGGCTGGATTGATAAACTGGTGACCCAGAGCGAAGGCGAACGGGTCAAGAAAGGGGATCTGCTGTTCCGCATCTATTCGCCCGACCTCGTGGTTGCCCAGTCAGAATATGTCCAGATTCTGGGGCTTGGACAAAAGGCATTGATCAAACTGGCTGAAGAACGTCTCGAACTTCTGAAATTTACCGATGCCCAGATCAAGGAACTGAGGCGCTCCCGGGAAGTCCGGCAGCGCGTTGATATCTATGCTGATCGGGACGGCGTCATTGTCAATCTGAACGTGGCGCAAAATATGTATGTCACTCCAGGCGCAACAATTCTGACCATCGCTGATCTTTCAGATGTCTGGGTCATGGCCGATGTGTTTGAAGAGCAGGCGCAGTGGATGAAAGTCGGTCTTCTCGCCTCCGTTCACACACCTTTTCAACCTGACATTATCCGCCAGGGCGTCGTTGAATATGTCTACCCGACAATCGATCCGGTGACGCGCACTCTGAAAGTTCGGATGAAGTTTGAAAATGCCAATGAAGCACTCAAGCCAAACATGTACGCCGAGGTCTCCATTGCAGGAGAGCCACAGCAAGGGGTTCTCAGCATACCCCGGGATGCCCTGATCCGCACCGGCAGTTCCAGCCGCGTGATTCTGGCGCTCGAGGGCGGCAGGTTTGAGCCGAGAGACGTTGAGACCGGCATATTTTCCGATGACCGAATCGAGATTATCTCCGGGCTTGCCGAAGGCGATGCCATTGTTGTCTCGGGGCAGTTCCTGATCGATTCCGAAGCCAGCCTGTCTGCAAGCCTGCGCCGCATGAGCGATCCTGCTGATGCGGAGGGGATGCATCAGGAAATCGGCGAAGGCATCCCGGCGCGCGGCACGATCAACAGCGTTATGGCGGGACATAGAATGCTCAACGTGACCCATGCCCCGATCCCGGCGATCGGCTGGCCCACCATGACAATGGACTTCACGGTGTCCATCGACGTTGACCTGTCACACGTCAAGCCCGGCGATGACATTCACTTTGAACTCATCAAGAACGATGACGACGAATGGATTATTCAATCCATCCATGTGATGAGCCAATAGAGCGGCCCGAGCGACAAGAAAAGAGACACAGACATGCTTGCCAATATCATCCGCTGGTCGATCGCAAATCGCTTCCTCATTGTGATGCTGACCTTTCTGCTGGTCGGCTGGGGCGTCTGGTCGGTGCGGAACACCCCCCTCGACGCGATCCCGGATCTTTCCGATGTTCAGGTCATCGTGAAAACCAGCTTCGCGGGTCAGGCGCCACAAGTGGTGGAGGACCAGGTAACCTATCCCCTGACCACAGCCATGCTTTCGGTTCCAGGGGCGGTCAATGTGCGCGGCTATTCCTTCTTCGGGGACAGTTACGTCTATATTATTTTCAAGGATGGCACCGATCTTTACTGGGCGCGCTCACGGGTGCTGGAATATCTGAGCCAGGTCGCCTCAAAGCTCCCGCCCGAGGCCAAGCCGGCTCTGGGACCAGATGCCACCGGCGTTGGCTGGATCTATCAATATGCCCTTATCGACCGATCCGGTAAAAACGACCTGGCGCAGCTGCGGTCCCTGCAGGACTGGTTCCTGAAGTTCGAACTTCAGACTGTTCCGGGGGTCTCCGAGGTCGCAACCATTGGCGGCATGGTGAAACAATATCAGGTGGTCGTTGATCCCAACCGCTTGCGCGCCTATGGCATTCCCCTTGCCAAAGTTCACAGCGCCATCCAGGGCGGTAACAAGGAGACCGGCGGCTCGGTCATCGAAATGGGCGAGGCGGAATATATGGTGCGGGCATCCGGCTATATTTCCAGCCGCGAAGAGCTTAAAAATATCCCGCTGGCGACGACGCCGCGCGGCACGCCGGTGCTTCTCAAAGATGTGGCAGAAATCCGCATGGGACCGGAGCTGCGGCGCGGCATTGGCGAGCTCAACGGTGAAGGCGAAGCGGTCGGCGGCGTTATCATCATGCGGTGGGGCGAGAATGCGCTGAGCACCATTGAGGCGGTCAAGGAGAAACTGTCCGAGCTGAAGCACTCTCTTCCTCCCGGTGTCGAGATCGTCGAGACCTATGATCGCTCTTCCCTCATTGAACGCGCCGTCGATAACCTGCGAGAAAAACTGCTTGAGGAGTTCCTTGTGGTCGCATTGGTTTGCGCCGTCTTTTTGTTTCACCTGCGCTCGGCCCTGGTGATCATCCTCAGCCTTCCGGTCGGCGTACTTGCGGCCATCATCATCATGAACGCGCAAGGCATCAACGCGAACATCATGTCGCTCGGCGGCATCGCCATTGCCATCGGGGCGATGGTGGACGCGGCCATTGTGATGGTTGAAAATGTTCACAAACATGCGGAGCGCGAACCCCTGACGAATGAAAACCGATGGCGGATCGTTTCCGAGGCGGCGACGGAAGTCGGGCCAGCCCTGTTCTTTTCTCTCCTCATTATCACACTGAGCTTTGTTCCAATCTTCTCTCTCGAGGCCCAGGAAGGACGCCTCTTCAGTCCGCTGGCCTATACCAAGACCTATGCCATGGCATCGGCTGCCATTCTTTCCATCACGCTGGTTCCGGTTCTCATGGGCTATTTCATTCGCGGGCGCATTCGTCCGGAACATGAAAACCCGATCAACCGGGCGGTGATCACGTCCTATCGGCCCCTCATCGGGTTTGCCTTGAAGAAGCCTGCTGCTGTGCTCGCGCTTGCGCTCCTGGTCATGTTGAGCGGGCTGTGGCCACTCTCACGCCTTGGCGGTGAATTCATGCCGGAACTTGACGAAGGCGATCTGCTCTATATGCCGAGCGCCTTTCCCGGGATCTCGGTCGGAAAATCAGCCGAGCTTCTGCAACAGACCAACCGGCTGATCAAAACCATTCCGGAGGTGGAGACCGTCTACGGCAAGGCGGGCCGCGCCGAAACCGCGACCGACCCGGCGCCTCTGACGATGATCGAAACGACGATAAAAATGCAGCCCCTGGAGGAGTGGCGCCCCGGCGTCACCATGGACAGCCTCAAGGCCGAGCTGGACGGGCTGATCCAGATCCCCAGCCTGACCAACGTCTGGATCATGCCGATCAAGAACCGCATTGATATGCTCGCCACCGGTATCAAGACACCGGTGGGTATCAAGGTTGCCGGACCCGATCTTGATGTTATCGGGACCATCGGCGAGGACATTGAACGGGTTGTGAAAAAAGTGCCCGGCGCCTCATCGGTCTATGCGGAGCGGGTCACTGGCGGGCGGTTCATCGATGTTGATATCGACCGAAACGCCGCAGCGCGCTTTAATCTCAATATTGATGATGTGCAGAATATTATCCGCACCGCCATTGGCGGCATGCGTGTCACCGAAAGCGTCGAGGGTCTGGAGCGCTACCCGGTCAATCTTCGCTACCCGCGAGAATACCGCGATTCCCTTGAACGCCTTAAGCTGCTTCCCATCGTGACACCGGGCGGCGCGCATATTCCGCTCGGGAAGATTACCAACATTTCGATCAGTGATGGCCCGCCCATGATCCGCGGTGAAAACGCACGGCCCAACGGGTGGATTTATGTCGATATCGCCGGGCGCGACCTCAGCCGGTTTGTTATCGATGCCAAGGCAGCCGTTGCCAATGAGATCAAGCTTCCGGTGGGTTATTCGATTTCATGGTCCGGTCAATATGAATATATGGAGCGCGCAAAGGAGCGGCTCAGCGTGGTGATCCCCGTTACGCTGGTTATCATCATCCTGTTGCTGTTTATACACTTCCGCAATCTGACATCGGTTCTGATTATCCTGGGCACGCTGCCACTTGGGCTGGTTGGCGGGCTGTGGCTGCTCTATCTGCTGGGCTACAATATTTCGGTTGCGGTCGGTGTCGGATTTATTGCGTTAGCCGGTGTCGCCGTCGAGATGGGCGTTTTGATGATCGTCTACCTCAATCAGGCGCTTGAACGCAAGAAGGCCGAAATAGCCGCCGAGGGAGGAACCCTGAAAGTCGAGGATTTGCGCACAGCGGTTCTGGATGGAGCCTTGATGCGGGTGCGCCCTATTGTGATGACGGTAGCGGTGATCATTGCCGGTCTCCTGCCGATCATGCTGGGATCAGGCACCGGATCAGAAGTCATGCGCCGGATCGCGGCTCCCATGGTCGGCGGCATGGTCAGTGCGACCGCTCTGACACTGTTGGTCATCCCGGCAGTCTACCTCATCTGGCAACGCAGCAAACTCTCCAAAATTCCGGAGGGCGAGATCATACAATGACGCAGAGATCGACATGCAATCGCGAGAGATGCTGGTCATGCGCCGCAGCGGTGCAGCATGGGAAATTACCTTGATCCATTGGGGCGAGTAGTGGGGGGCGAGTAGTGGATCAGTCTTCCTCGACGATGATAAGGTGGAGCCGCTGGGCGCCTTCGGGCGGGTTGAGGCGGCGGGTCTCAAAGTAACGCGCTTCGCCCGGCTCAATGTCGCCGCCGCGTGGCTTGAACTTCCATTGATCCAGATCACGACCAGCGATGGTGCGCACTGTGACCTGAACCACTGGCACGGCAATTGGCTTGTCGGTTTGATTGACCACCTCGCCAGAGACAATCAGAACCTGCCGACCCTCTTCCATTGCTTCAATATAGCCGGTATTCTGAAGATCGTAATCACTGGTTGCCTGCTCGACAGGAAGCAGCGCGTAAAGCGCTTCTGTCTGCGGTATCAGGGCAACGATTTGTGGCCGGAAGTACCAGGTCCCGGCGGCGAGCACGCCCAAAACCGCTACAGTCCCCAACAGACCAACCAGGGCGGAAACCACCCTTGATCCGCGGCGACGTTCGGGCAGTTCATAATCCGGTTCGGTGCTGAAGCGCGGCGTGGTCTCGCGGAACTCATCGACGACAGACCTTCCGGATGACCGATCATACTCATCATGTGTGCGCCCGATCTCTTCACTAAAGGGCTCGTCAAACTGATCAATCGACGAAAAGCCCCGATCATCAGGGGCGGGTGCAGGACCGAGATCGTCCTCGTACTCTTCGTAAAGAGTTTCATAGGCCTCGGGTGCACTCACATCCTGAAACCACGTATGTTGGCAGCGTGAGCAACGCACTGCGCGCCCCGGAGGCATAAACCCTTCGGAGCTGGCAACATAACGCGTTGCACAATTCGGACATGTCAAAACCAACGACACAGAACCTGACCACCTTTACACAGACACCACGGCCTGAGACCGCCTCGGGACCGCCCCGGGGCCGCCTCCAAATCACCATGAAGCATCTCTCCAGTCTGCCACAGATTACAGGCAAAACAAAATCGACGCGCATTAAAGGGCAATTATCCGCCGGATTGGTTGTTTTTTCATTTATGACGCCTTTGTCCGAATCAGACCGGAAAAAGGGCAGATATCCTTGAGATTTGGCTGGCGACAAGGCGCGAAAGGCTCTATCAAATCAAGGAGATCCGGTTTTATTTCGATTCGAGGCCCTTTCGTGGACACCCCCGCTCCCAGCCCGCTTGTTCGCCTGACAAAGGTCGGTATGCGTTATGGCACCGGCGAACCGGTTCTTCGCGACATGACATTTTCTCTGGCGGCCGGAGATTTTCGCTTTTTGACCGGCCACTCCGGAGCCGGCAAGTCCTCGTTGCTGCGCCTGCTTTACCTCGCCCACCGGCCGTCGGAAGGCAGCATCGAGATGTTCGGACGGGACCTCACCGATGCGGCCCGCGAAGAGCTCCCCGATATGCGTCGGCGCATTGGCGTGGTGTTTCAGGATTACCGGCTACTCGATCACATGACCAGCTTCGAGAACGTTGCCTTGCCGCTCAGAATTCTTGGCAAGCGGCTGGAGGAATACCGCGATGATGTGGTGGAGCTGCTCACTTGGGTGGGGTTGGCCGACTGCATCAACAAGCGGCCAACATTCTTGTCAGGTGGTGAAAAACAGCGCGTTGCTATCGCCCGCGCCATCGTCGCCAAGCCGGATCTTCTGATTGCTGATGAGCCAACAGGCAATCTTGATGCGGACATTGGTATGCGGTTGATGCGTCTTTTCGTTGAGCTCAACAGACTGGGGACAACGATTGTCATCGCAACACACGATCGCTATCTCGTGGAAGCGGTCGGCGCTGACGAGCTTTACCTCGAGGCGGGGCGCCTCGTCGCCCCCGAACCAGCCTATGCGAGCGGGCGCTGGCAGCAGGCGGACGCGCAAAAGGGGGATGGAGCATGACTGAAGAACCCCGCGATTCAAGTTCAACAAACGCCCGCGGCTATGGCCCTCCGGATGAGCCCGCCGTCAGGAGTGAGATCATTGTTTCCACCGGCCCCATTCTGCCTGGCATCGGCGAGAATATCATGTCCGGCTGGTCGCTGGTGCGGATCATCGCTATCATGTGTTTCCTTGCCAGCCTCGCGCTGGGGGCCATGCTGGCCGTCAACGACGCAGCGGCCAAATGGTCCAATAATCGGTCCGGGGCCTTGACGATCCAGCTCAAGGCGAGCCCGAAGATGGATGAGGCGACCCAGATTGCAACAACGCGCGAGATCCTGGCGAAGACGGAAGCCGTCGCCTCGGTTCGGGTTCTCAGCAAGGCGGCCTCAGCCAAACTTCTGGAACCATGGCTCGGCAATCAGGGTGTCCTGAATGAACTCCCCCTTCCGGTTCTTGTCGAGGTCACTCTCGATGGCCGGCACGATAACAAGGGCAAAGGTGCGGACGATTTCAGCGCCCTGCGGCAAAAGCTTGAAACATCTGTACCGGGATCTGTGCTTGACGACCATCGCCGCTGGAACGATCAGCTCGACAGGGTGTCCAGCGCTCTGAGATGGCTGGCCTTTTGCATCCTGACGTTAATCGTCGGGGCGACCTCGATGATTATAATTTTCGCGACGCGCTCGGGTCTGGCAGCAAATGAACATATCGTCGAGGTGCTTCATCTTGTCGGTGCCCGCGATGCCCTGATCGCCCGAGAATTTCAAAATCATTTCCTCTGGATTGCGGTTTGGGCCGGACTGATGGGAATTGGCGGCGCGGGGATCACCTTTGTGCTCCTGGGACAGGCCTCTCGCTCCAGTTGGGCCGGTGACATGTTTGCCTTTTTGCCGACGCTGGCCTTTGAACCCTCATTCTATGTCTTCCTCCTGCTCATACCGCTCGGGACAGTTGCACTGACTGTCATTACGGCGCGAATAACCGTTATTCATACGCTCACAAAAGTTGTCTAGGGCGCTGATGAACTACAATAATCTGGCCAATAGTCCGGCCAGACAGCTGCGTGAAATCCAGAGTGTCGGCGGCAACATATTGTCAACAAAATCCATGGCATAATGGCCTCAGGATCCGGTTTGTAGTAGAATGATACACAATCGTTATGTGAAGAGGCTCTGGATGCGACGAACACAAGGACATCTGTGATGGACCGTCGGGATGGTCTGATTGCGATGGACCGTAAAAGCGGTGTGGCCGGGTTTGTGCTCGGGCTTGTGTTGTCCGTCACCGTTGCCGGACTACTGGTCGGGCTCGGGGGGTTCCTGAGTTTTGTCGACCTTGTTTCCCGGACACCGAGCGCTGCCGTTGCAGCGGAGGGAGCCGAAGCGGCCGATGCCATTGTAGTTCTGACGGGAGGTCCTGCCAGACTTGAGACAGGCATGAAACTTCTCAATGATGATCAGGGCAAACGCTTGTTGATTTCAGGGGTCAATCCGATCATCGACCGTGAAGAAGTACGCAAGCTGATTGATCCAGCTTACCTTGCCGAGTTCGATTGCTGTGTCGATCTTGACAAGTCAGCTACCAATACCATCAGCAATGCGACAGAAACGGCGCGCTGGGCTGCCGATCATAACTATCGCCGGGTCATCGTCGTAACCGCTGGCTATCACATGCCGCGCTCACTTGCAGAAATGAGGCGTGCGGCACCGGACATCGCCTGGATCCCCCAGGCCGTTCATCCAGCAGATACCCACCTTGGCGGCTGGTGGCGCCGGCCTGGCAGCGCCAGATTGTTGTTTTCGGAATATATGAAATATCTGGCCATGCAGATCCGATTCCGGTTAGAAACCCTCTAGTCCCGCCGTGCATTTTGTCACAAAACCGGTTACCACTTTTGTAAATGCGCTCTATTACTTCTTTCCGGAAGCTGCAGAAGGTTCTCATTCATGCTGATCATGCGATCGGTTCTTTACAATATCTACCTCTATGTGCTGACGGTTTCCGTCGCCGTCGGGTGGCTCCCGCTGGTCATTCTGGGCACTCGCGAGACAACGCTTCTGGGCTTTCGCTTCTGGGGGCGGGCGAGCCTTTGGGGGCTCGAAAAAATTTGCGGGACGACGCTGGAACTGCGCGGCGAGGAGAACCTGCCTCGGGATCGGCCGGTTATCATTGCCTCCAAACACCACTCGATGTGGGATATTCTGGTATTTTACGCTCTCATTGAGAACCCGGCTTTCGTTTCCAAGCAGGAACTTGGCTGGATCCCCATTGCCGGGACCTTTTTAAAAAAGGGCGGCACCATCATCGTCAACCGGGGGGCGGCGGCAAAAGCCCTGAAAGCCATGGTCGAGGATGTTCGAGATGCGCTCGAGAACAAACGAACCATTATCATTTTCCCGGAAGGGACGAGGTCGGCACCCGGGGCCGCGCCCGACTACAAACCAGGCATCGCAGCGCTTTATACCCGGCTTGATCATGCCTGTGTGCCGGTGGCGCTCAATTCGGGGCTGTATTGGCCGAGGCGCAAATTCCTCAGGAAGCCTGGAACAATTGTGCTGGAATTCCTGCCCGCCATTGAGCCCGGGCTCTCGCGCAAGGACTTCATGATCGCTCTTCAATCGAGTATTGAAACCGCATCCAACCACCTTCTGGACGAGACCAAAACGGACAGAGCGAGCGACCTGGCCGGCTAGACACCTGTGGGTATTACGACAACTCTTATCCACATTCTGTGGATAAGTCTGAATATACCAGGAACATCATGGGGTTAAATTTACATATCCGGGGATAAGTCCCCGGAACATAAGGAGAACTTTTAATTGACCCTTCGACAGACAGGATTTAGCATTAGCAGATGAAACAGAAAAAAACCTCGCCAAAAGCTGTTGGCAAAAAAAACCTGTCGTCGCAAATCTGGGACATGAAATATCGGCTGAAAGATGCTGATGGCCAGCCCGTCGACGCGACCATTGACGATACCTGGAGCCGGATCGCGGCGAGCCTTGCCCTGGCCGAGCCCGAAGAGACCCGCGCGGACTGGCAGAAGACCTTCAACTCAGCGCTTGAGGACTACAAATTCCTGCCCGCCGGCCGGATCATGGCTGGCGCGGGGGCGGGGCGAAGCGTCACGCTGTTCAATTGTTTTGTCATGGGCACCATCGAAGATCACATGGGCGGGATCTTCGATAGCCTGAAGGAAGCCGCACTGACCATGCAGCAGGGCGGCGGCATCGGCTATGATTTCTCGACGCTGCGCCCCAAAGGTGCGCCGGTCAAGGGCGTCGGGGCAGATGCCTCGGGACCGCTTTCCTTCATGGATGTGTGGGACGCGATGTGCCGCACCATCATGTCCGCCGGCTCGCGCCGCGGCGCCATGATGGCCGTGATGCGCTGCGACCACCCGGACATCGAAGCCTTCATTGAAGCCAAGCGCGATCCGGTGCGGCTGCGCATGTTTAATCTGTCGGTGCTGGCAACAGATGCTTTCATGGCTGCCGTCAAAGCGGATGGCGACTGGGATCTTGTGTTTGACGGCACGACCTATCGCACCCTCAAGGCACGCGATCTATGGCACAAGATCATGCGCTCGACTTTTGATTATGCCGAACCCGGCGTGATCTTCATTGATCGGATCAATCAGGAAAACAATCTGCATTATTGCGAAACCATTGCCGCCACAAATCCTTGCGTTTCCGGTGACAGCTGGGTCCTTACTGACAAAGGACCAAGACAAATTGACGAAGTCATCGGCACGCCGGTGACGCTGGTTGTTGACGGAGAACCCCACCCTTCCGACGACCGTGGGTTCTTTCAAACCGGCATCAAGCCGTTGCTCCGGATATCGACCAAAGAAGGCTTTGCTCTCAAAGCGACGGACAATCACCTCATCCGAAGGGTCAAACACAAGACGCGCTTCTCGCTCGAGACCGAGTGGATAGCGGCAGGAGAGCTTTGCCCCGGGGATGAAGTCCTTCTCAATGACCATCGCGGTGCAGCCGCCTGGCCAACCGCCCACTCCGGGCTTTCAGGCCAAAACACTAAAAGCGAAGGCTATTTGATTGGTCTGCTGGTGGGCGACGGCACTTTGAAAGAAGAGGCCGCAATCCTTAGCGTTTGGCCCAACTCTGCAGCTTCGAACGGGGAGGCAAGTGCTTCGGCCAGCAATGGTATTATGAAGATGGCGGAAGCCGCAGCCCGGGAATTGCCGCATCGCAGCGACTTTGCCGGATGGATGGAAGTTTCCGGTCGTGGTGAGTACCGCCTGAAACTGGCTGCTATCCGAGACCTTGCTCTTGAACTGGGGATGTCGGTCGGTAACAAGACAATTACCCCCGAGATTGAAAAATCCTCAAGCGAATTTTATGCGGGCTTTCTTCGCGGCCTCTTTGACGCCGATGGCAGTGTGCAGGGTAGCCAGACGAAAGGCGTCAGCATCCGATTGGCGCAAAGCGATCTTGCCTTGCTTGAAGCGGCTCAACGCATGCTGGCGCGGATGGGAATCGTCTCAAGGATTTATCAAAACCGCCGAGACGAAGGAACGTCCTCCCTGCCAGATGGCAAGGGCGGAAACAAACTCTACACCGTGAAGGCACAACATGAGCTCATTATCTCTGGGGAAAACCTCGAAGAATACAGAGGCAGAGTTGGATTTTCAGATATCGACAAAGCAACACGGCTGACCAATCTCCTGTCAGGCTACAAGCGCTCCCTGAACAAAGAACGGCACATTGTTCGCGTTGAGACCGTTGAGCCTTGCGGCGAGGAACCCGTCTTTGATGTGAGTGTTCCTGGCATCAATGCCTTTGATGCCAATGGGCTATATGTTCACAATTGCGGAGAGCAACCACTTCCTCCGTATGGGTCGTGTTTGCTGGGATCGATCAATCTGGCGCGGCTGGTGCGCGAGCCGTTCTCGCCTGATGCGCAAATTGATGAAGAAAAACTGGCCGAGCTGGTCACGACAGCTGTTCGCATGATGGACAATGTTGTCGACGTGTCGCGCTTTCCGCTTGAAGCCCAGGCCCATGAAGCCAGGGCGAAGCGCCGGATCGGGCTTGGCGTAACGGGTCTTGCCGATGCGCTCATCATGTGCCGCACCCGTTATGGCAGTGAGGCCTCGGTTATCCTGATAGACAAGTGGCTGGGCACGCTTGAGCGGGCCGCCTATCTTGCTTCGGCGGAGCTTGCCAAAGAAAAAGGCGCTTTTCCGCTGTATGACGCCAAAAAATATCTTGAGGGCGCCCATATCAAACGTCTGGGCAAGGATGTGCGCGACGCCATCGCAAAGCACGGCGTGCGCAATGCACTGATCACATCCATTGCACCGACCGGCACGATCTCGCTCTTTGCCGGCAATGTCTCAAGCGGCATTGAACCGGTGTTCTCCTATACCTATGACCGCAAGGTGCTGCTTGAAGACGGCAGCCACATGACCGAGACCGTCTCGGACTATGCCCACGACCTTTATGTGTCGGGTGGCGGCGATCCAAAGGACCTGCCGGATTATTTCGTCAGCACCCAGACCCTGACCCCGGAAGATCATGTGCGGGTGCAGGCGGCAGCGCAGGTCCATATCGACAGTTCGATTTCCAAGACCATCAATTGCCCCGAGGATATTTCCTTTGAGGCCTTCGAGACGATCTACCTGAAGGCCTGGGAAAGTGGCTGCAAGGGCTGCACGACCTATCGGCCCAATGCGATCACCGGATCTATCCTTTCAGTTGTCGAGGATAAACCGGCCCAAGAATCGAAGGAAGAGTCAGAAGAAGACGCCGAGCGCGTTGTCTATATGACGCAGCCTCTGGGCCGACCGGAAAGTCTCGGCGGGGCGACCTACAAGGTGCGCTGGCCGGAATCAGATCACGCGATCTATATCACCATCAACGACATCACCCAGGACGGGCGGCAGAGGCCGTTCGAGATTTTCATCAACTCCAAGAATATGGAGCATTACGCCTGGACCGTTGCGCTCACCCGCATGATTTCAGCGGTGTTCCGGCGCGGCGGCGATGTGACCTTCGTGGTTGATGAGCTGAAAGCCGTGTTTGATCCGCGCGGCGGTCAATGGATGCAGGGACGCTACGTGCCTTCATTGTTGGCCGCGATCGGCGAGGTCATCGAGGAACATATGAAGGTGATCGGGTTTCTCTCAGGCGATGTGCCCGAGCTTGTGGAGGCGGCGCGCAAGAAGGTTGCGGCGACAACAGGCTCCGAGGCAGAGATCGAACCTCTCGGCGCGACCTGCCCGAAGTGCTCGATGCCTTCCCTGACACGCATTGAGGGCTGTGAGACTTGCCTTTCCTGCGGCCATTCGAAGTGCTCATGACGCCATGGAGCCCATGCTGCGCCTGTCCAACCGCGATGCCCGAGCGCTCTTTCTGGAGACGCACGGGCTGACGCGGTCGCGCGGAGGCAAGCTGGGGGAAGAGGGGCTTGCCGGGCTCATTCATGACCTCGGCTTTGTGCAGCTCGACACGATCAACACGGTCGCGCGGGCGCATGAGATGATCCTGTTTTCCCGGGCGCAGAATTTTGATCGGGGGACCCTCGCCGCTCTGCACGAGAGCGGCGAGGTTTTTGAACACTGGACCCATGATGCGTCCATTATCCCGATGGAATTTTACCCCTATTGGCAGGACCGCTTCAAACGAGCCCGGAGTGCGCTTGACAGCCCTGGCTGGCAAAAGCGGCTCGGTGACAATCCGAAGAAAGTCCTGAAGATGGTCCGCAAGCGGATTGAGCAGGACGGCCCGTGCATGTCGCGGAATTTTGCAGAGGGCCCGAAAGGCAATGGTGGCTGGTGGGGCTGGAGCCCGACCAAGACGGCGCTGGAATATCTGTGGCGCACGGGCGAGCTTGCCGTCTTGAAGCGCGAGGGCTTTCAGAAAGTCTATGATCTCTCGGAGCGGGTCATCCCGCAAGACCTGCACGGCGAGCGCCCGTCAAAGTCCGCCATCCTTGATTTTAAATGTCGCAATGCGCTGACACGTCTCGGCTTTGGAACCGCGACAGAGATCGCCCATTTCTGGGCCAGCGTCAAAAAGGCCGACGTTGATCGGTGGGCCAAACCGCTGCTCGGCAAGGAACTCATTGAAGTCATGATCGAGGGCGCCAAGGGCGAGCCGGATAGAAAGGCGCTCGCGTTCGCGGATATTGAAGACCGTCTTGCTGACGCCGCAAACCCTTCAAAGTCGGTTCGCTTCCTCAGCCCGTTTGACCCGCTGATCCGGGATCGCAAGCGCCTGAAACATCTTTTTGGCTTTGACTACACTGTCGAGATTTTTGTTCCGGAAGCGAAACGATCTTACGGCTACTACGTTCTTCCTATCCTTGAGGGCGACAGGATCATCGGTCGGGCCGATCTCAAGGCGGAGCGCAAGGCGGGCGTTCTTGATATGAAGGGACTTTGGCTTGAGCGCGGCGTGCGGCTTACGGGCGCCCGCGAAGCCGCGATCCAGCGGGACCTCGTCCGCCTCGCCAGGTTCTGCGGTGTTGAAACGGTTGATGCAGACTGCCCGGTGGGAACTTGTCAATAACGCGTCAAATTCATACGCTAGAGCTTCGCCGACCCTGAATACCTAACTGAATAGTGAGGGAAGATTTCAATCGGTTTCAAGATACTGGACGCTACCTGAGGGAAGAACAAGAGTTGTCAACAGATCCGAGAGATAAGAGATTTTACCAATTACAGAAAAGAGATACTTCGCAACTTACTCCAGATGAGATTGCGGAATATCTTGAATATTGTGAAAGCATGTTGAATTACGTGCCAGACAAAAAGGCGAGGCGGGGTTGGCGTGATTTAATCAAGGAACTGAGTAGTTTACAAAACAGTTCTTCCTAATCTTGATAACCTTACTTTCTCGACGTTTGAAGCTCAAAGTCCGCACCCCTTGCTGGCTCGAGAGGAAATCCCGCTCATGCTAAAACTAAAACACCCAGCCCTTCCGAGTCTCGTTGCACTGGCAGGCTTTGCGTTCTGGTCTGTCTTCTGGGTCATTATGGCCGGCCGGATCGAGGGCGAGATTGAAACCTGGGTGGAGCGACAGGCCCGCCACGGCACCGATGTCACCTATACCTCGGTCGACATCTCCGGCTACCCCTTTCGGCTGGTCGCCACATTTGAAGCGCCGCGCATTGTCGCAAGCGATGATCCGAGCGCCTTTTCCTGGGAGGGCGACGGGCTACGGATCATCAGCCAAGCCTATAATATTCGGCACATCATCATTGAACTTCTTGGCAGACAAGACGCCGCGTGGAGCGATGCGCCGGATGATGGCATGCGCAGCCCGAGCCGGATCAGTGTCAGTTTCACCGGAGACCAGCTCTGGGGCTCACTCAAATTGGGCGGCGGGCGCATCGAAAGTATCGATACAGACTTTCGCATGATCAAGGCGGACCTTGTCGGGGACGGCGGCTTTGGCCTGCTTCCCGATCTGCCGGAGCATCTTGAACTTGACATGCTGGAGTTTCACTCACGCCTCGGAAAGACTTTCAATGGCGGTCAGAAAGTAACAACCCGCGATGTCGTCCTCTTTGCCGAGCAAATCACGTCAGGGCAGCCATCAACTGGCAAAACGGATGAAAGCATCGAGGAAATTCTTGTCGCCTTCAGTGAGGAATTGACAGGTACCGCCCCGCTCCACTCCGGTGATATCGGCGCCAACCTGCCCGCAGTCCCGGCGCAGAGCGTGGAGATTCACGAAGCACACATGTTTCGTGACCCGGTTTCGATCCGCCTCAATGGCAAGCTGGAACGCCCGCACAAGAGTGATTTTGACGGCACCATAAAGCTTTATCTGAAAGGCCATGACGTGCTGGTGCGTGAGATGGCTGAGGCCGACGATCTGCCCGACGCTGCAGCCCTCATCGCTGGCGCGCTATTCGGAGTGCTATCCATGGTCAGTGACACCAATGAGGACGGTGAGCTCGTGCTACCGCTTGATGTCAAGGACGGCGACGTCTACTTCGGGTTTCTGCCGCTGTTTGACAAGGAAGACTATCGATAAAACGAAGGCGTCGTCCCGGATGCATTGCGGCATGAAATGACGCAATGCTGGTCCGGGATCCAAATGGCGCAGGCTTGATGAATTTAGGCACCGGACCAGCACCGCATCACTTTGTGCTGCAGTGCATCCGGTGTGACAAATTTTGATCAGTCTTCGCCTTCTTCACCGTGAGGGCGGCCAAAGTCGGGGGCATCGATCTCCTGACCGGCATCAATGATGCCGCGGCGAATTTCACGGGTGCGAGTGAACAGATCGAAGAGTGCGTCGCCGTCGTCCCAGCGGATGGCGCGCTGCAAGGCCGTCAGGTCTTCGGAGAACCTGCCGAGCATTTCCAGCACGGCTGTTTTATTGTTCAAAAACACGTCTCGCCACATGGTCGGGTCGGAGGCGGCGATCCGCGTAAAATCTCTGAACCCGCCGGCGGAATATTTGACAACCTCGGAGCGGGTTACCGTTTCAAGGTCCGCTGCCGTGCCAACAATATTGTAGGCAATCAGGTGAGGCACATGGGAGGTTATGGCCAGAACGAGATCATGATGTTCAGGGTCCATCACCTCGACGTCACTGCCCAGCTGCGTCCAGAATTCCGTCAGCTTCGCCGTGGCGGCGTCATCCGTCGTGGCAGGGGGCGTCAGAATGCACCAGCGGCCATGAAAGAGCTCGGCAAAGCCTGAGCGCGGACCGGATTCTTCCGTTCCGGCAATCGGGTGGCCGGGCACGAGGTGCACACCCTGAGGCAAGTGCGGCAGGATCATATCGACGACCGATTGTTTAACCGATCCGACATCTGTGAGGATTGCGCCGGGCTTCAGGCCCGCCTTGATCTGCCCCATAACCTCACCGGTGATCCCGACGGGAACACACAGGATGACGAGGTCGGCGTCCTTCACCGCTTCGGCGCCTGTCGCTGCCACGTCATCCACAAGGCCAATCTCAAGGGCGACCTTGCGCGTCTCTTCAGAGCGCGCATAGCCGGTCACCTTGCCAGCAAGCCCCTCTGCCCGCATGCCGCGGCAGATCGACGAGCCGATCAGTCCGAGACCGACAAGGGCGACCTTTTCGAAGAGGGGACTGTCGGGCGATGTTTTGGTCACAGGTTTAACTCTTTACTGGTTACGGGAGGCTAATTCCCGAGGAATTCCGCCATGAAGCCTGAGAGGGCTTCTACCACTTTGCGGTTTTCCTCTTCAAGTCCGATGGTCAAACGTAGTGAATGCTGCAGCCCGGGGGCCGGTGCGGCGCGCAAAATAATACCGCGTGACAGCAGGTGCTGATTGGCTTTTGCCGCCATTTCAGCATCGGCAAAATGCATCAGTATAAAATTGCCGACACTGGGCGTGATATCGATCCGGAGACCGCCAAGCTGTTGTTCCAGCCAGCGCATCCATTGATCATTGTGTGCCACGGCCTTTGCTACATGGGCCTGGTCCCGGATCGCCTCGATCCCCGCGGCCTGTGCGGCGGCGGTCGTATTAAACGGCCCGCGGATCCTGTTCAGAACATCAGCAATCGCTTGCGGGCAATAAGCCCAGCCGAGACGCAGCGCTGCAAGCCCGTAAATTTTCGAAAAAGTACGGGTCATCACGATGTTAGTGCCCTCATGAACCAGCTCCATGGCCGAGGCATAATCATCGCGGTGAACGTATTCAGCATAGGCCTCATCAAGTACAAGCAGAACATTGCCAGGAAGCCCTTCATGGAGCCGTCTGATTTCACTTGCCGCGAGATACGTGCCGGTCGGATTGTTAGGGTTTGCGAGATAAACCACGCGCGTTTTGTCTGTCACGCTGGCAAGGATCTTGTCGACGTCAGCGCGATGATCAATCTCGGGCACTTCAATACCGTTCGCACCATTGGATTTTGTTACCAGACGATAGACGACGAAGGAATGTTCCGTATAGATAACATCGTCACCTTCTCCAACGTAGGCATGGGCGATGAGCTGTAACAGTTCATCTGAGCCCGCACCGACAACAATGCGATCAGGATCAAGGTCATGTTCTTTGGCAATGGCGGCGCGCAAGGCGGTAGCCGCGCTGTCCGGATAACGCTCGAGGCTTGCACCCGCCGCGTGATAAGCCGTAATGGCCTTCGGGCTTGGGCCCAGCGGGGTTTCATTAGAGGAAAGCTTGGCGGGGTTCTCAACACCTTCAACGGTTGAAGCGCCGGCCTTGTAGATATTGATATCAAGAATGCCGGGTCCTGGCTGTGGCAGGCCGGGCTGCGGCCCTTTACGCTCTGTCATGATTTACGCTCTTCCTCATCAGCTCAAATTGATCGGGTTGGCGAAACCGCCGACATGGCGGAGGAACTGGCCGCCCAAATCCTGGCAAAGCGCTGCCAGTCTGTTGTCGTCAGGATCGACAAACCGTGTCGCCTCGACCAAAACCAGCCCGCCACTGGTATCGCGAATGCTCGCCTCAATGCCCGCTGCCTTAAAGCTTGCGATAATCGTCTCGGTATCCGCTGCCGATCCGCCGAGTATGAGGAACGACGTATCGTCGCCGCTATCCATCTGGTCAAAACAGGCGATGGTCCAGGCCACCGGATAAGTCGGCGCGGAAGGCTCACCCTCAACGCAAGGGAGCCGCGCAATAATCCGCGGGGGGCCGTGTTCGGCAGCAAGCTCGTCGAAATCCAGCAACAGCGGCCACCACGGCTGCGCCTCTCCTTCTCTCGGCTCTGGAAGGACGCCGATGACGCCGGGGGTCTTCATGACGTCGTCAAGCACATCGAACGGCGTGTCACGCTCATTGAGTGTGGTTGCTGCGCCATAGGACGCGCGGGCGAGGTCGCGGGAGCCGTATGGCAAGATGGTCTCGTCGCCGTGATAAAGCGCGATGGCCAGCGGGCCCTGCAGACGAGTCTTGGCGTTGATGAGCTCGCGCCACAGCTGGGTGATGACATGAAAGGGAAGATCGCCGGAATGGCGCCCCCTGAGCCGGCGGAAGATCGAGGCTTCGCGCTCCGGGCGCATGGCAAGGCTCGGCACCGGATGGCCATCATTATCGAGCTTGCCGCCATCGCGCTTGATCCACTCGTTCTTGATTTGCGCGACGCCGTGGACAACCTTTGTCCGCTGCATCAGAAGATCATGGATCTGGTCGTCGATCGCGTCAATTTCCGCCCGGAACTTGTTAAGCGCCGCTTTTTCGGACTCACTGGCCGACATCGGTTGTTTCCTCTATTCGTTCAGGCCTGGTTTTGATCAAGCCCTACACTTATTGGGCCCGAGGGGATAAATCAAAGAAAACGTTGACAGATTGCGGGCGGCGGCCTTAGCAAGGTCTCTAATCCGGCCTTTCAGGCCCGCGCTATTCAGGACGCCTCGTGACCCAGGAAACCGACCCACAAGAGCAGCCGACAACATCAGGACTTCAGCTCACGCTGGAGGCTCCGTTGCCGCTCGACGGCGGTGGCACGCTGGATAATGTGGCAGTGGCCTACCAGACCTATGGGAGCCTCAACGCTGATAAATCCAATGTTGTGCTGATCTGCCACGCTCTCACCGGAGATCAGCATGTGGCCAATGACCACCCGATCACTGGCCGCCCCGGCTGGTGGGAGACCCTCGTTGGACCGGGCAAGTCGATTGATACGGACCGTTATTTCGTGATTTGCCAAAACGTGCTGGGCGGGTGCCTCGGGACAACAGGGCCGCTATCAATCAATCCGGCGACGGGCAAATCCTGGGGCATCACCTTTCCGGTTGTGACCGTCGGCGATATGGTCCGCACCCAGGCACTCGCGCTTGATCAGCTGGGCATCGAAACACTGCTTGCGGTCATTGGTGGCTCCATGGGGGGCATGCAGGTTCTGGAATGGGCAGCGCGTTATCCCACGCGCATTTGTGCCGCCATTCCGGTAGCAACCTCGGCGCGGCACTCGGCGCAAAATATAGCGTTCCACGAAATTGGCCGCCAGGCCATTATGGCTGACCCTGACTGGCGTCAGGGCGCCTATGAGGATGCCGGTGTGAAACCGACCAAGGGGCTGTCCGTAGCGCGTATGACGGCGCATGTCACCTATCTGTCAGAACAGGCGCTGCACAGAAAGTTTGGTCGCAATCTTCAGGACCGGACCAGGCCGACTTTCGGATTTGATGCGGATTTCCAGGTCGAAAGCTATTTGCGTCACCAGGGCATAACGTTTGTCGACCGGTTCGACGCCAATTCCTATCTCTACATTACCAGGGCAATGGATTATTTTGATCTTGCTGCAGATCATGAGGGCCGTCTCGCCAGGGCGTTCAAGAACTCCCCGGTTCGATTCTGCCTCGTCAGCTTCACATCTGACTGGCTGTTTCCAACACCGGAGTCCAGAGCCATCGTCCGCGCCTTGAATTCTGTGGCCGCGAAAGTCAGTTTCGTCGAAATAACCTCCGACAAGGGACACGACGCCTTTCTGCTCGACGAACCCGAGTTTTTCCAGACAGTCAAAGGCTTCCTTGATGCCGCCGCTGAAGCCAGAGGGGTGAACTGAAGCGATGACCCAGACACCGGCAATCAGCACTGCGGCAACCGGCACTGCGACACCCCTGCGCCCGGACCTGGCACTCATTGCCAGTCTCATTGAGCCGGGCACGCGCCTGCTTGATGTGGGGTGCGGCGACGGGCAATTGCTCGAATTTCTCGCCCGGACCAAGTCTGTCGACGGGCGCGGTCTTGAGCTCAGCCAAAGCGGCGTCAATGCGTCGGTCAAGCGTGGGCTCGCCGTCATTCAGGGCGACGCCGATACGGATCTCGTCGACTACCCCGGCAATGCCTTTGACTATGTGGTTCTGAGCCAGACCATTCAGGCGACACGGCACCCGAAGCAGGTTCTTGAAGAAATGATGCGTATCGGTGGACGGGTCATCGTCTCCCTGCCAAACTTTGGTCACTGGCGCATTCGCACGTCCCTTGCTCTCAAAGGACGGATGCCTGTCACCAAGTCACTCGATCAGGCCTGGTCCGAAACGCCCAATATTCATCTGTGTACGATCAGGGATTTCGTTGCCCTGTGCGATGAGGTGCGGGCGATTGTGGAGGCAGCTTATTCGCTATCGCCTTCGGGTCACGCCAAGGCCATCCGACATACAGCGTACCGGGCCAATTTTTTTGGTGAACAGGCCATATTTTTGCTGTCTCGTAAACCTCTGGGCGACTAGGGTCAGGACTCATTAATTTGACCCATTCTGCGTTGCGTATTTTGAGCTGGAGAAGGAGTGGAACCGCAGGAACCCCTTCGGGTTTCAAGGTTTCAGGACGCCCGCCCAGCTCAAAAGGCGCTGCGCCCGAAGGGTTTGCCATAGAAGGGCAAACAGAATTGCGCCAAATTAATGGGTCCTGACCCTAGCCCTGGAAAACCGGCCGGCAAGAGCCCTTCGCGCCGCATTGCCAAAGAGCGACATTAACCAAATGGCAAAGGCCGGAACCATTTGAGGATGAGCCTGGACTCGGATGCACGCCTTGACAGATCTTGCATCCGGGCCTAGCTTCGCAAGCAGTCAAAGCGCGGTGGGGATCGCGCTGTTCGGGTAAAACGGGGGCCTATATGTCTAAAGATAAAACGGTGAAACGAGGCGGCAAGGCGACAACGCTGGTCTCGCTGCTGGCGCTTGGCCTCGTTGCCGGGAACTACTACGGCGATATCAGACGGGATCAGCGACTGCAGAACTCGGAAACCACGCTTGAAGTGGTGCGTTCAGCCTTCATCTCCCCTGCCACCCTTCAAAAAACTGAAAAATCGGTTTATCTGGCGCTGCTGCAAGGACGCCCGTTCGGCACCGCCTTCGTCGTGGACCGGGAGCGCGGCCTGCTTGCTACCAACTCACATATCGCCACATGGGCTGAAAAGTTCGGACCGTTGTCTGTCATCGGGATGGATGGCGAGGCACTGGAGGTGACTGGCGTTCGCATGCACGATGGCTACAAGGCGTTTCCCCAACATGTGAGTGTTTATGAGCCGACAAAGACGACGCCGGGTGTTGCCGGCGGCCGCGATATCAAGGTCCCTGCCCTGTTTGATATGGTCGATGGTTACGACGTCGCCCTGCTGCAGGTTTCCAGAGATGATGCGGCGAAGCTCGCTCCCGATCTTCCCCTTGCATCACGCGAGGAGCTTTATGCGCTGCGCACAGGCGACGGTATCGCATCGGTCGGCTATCCGCTTGATCTGTCGTCCACGGCGGTCATTGAAATACAGTCGCTTACACCCAAGGCAACCGTTGGCAGGATTTCTGCGCTTTCCTCCTTTGTCGGGGTTCGCACCGACAATGGGATGAATGACGCAATTTCTCAATTGATCATTCATCCGCTGCATACCCAGCCAGGAACAAGTGGCAGTCCGATGATCAACGACAAGGGACATGTCATTGCAATAAATTCCGGTGCCTCGGCTCGTGCCGCGCGGGATGGCTCAATTATTGAAGCCGGTGACCGGCACGGTCAGCGGGCCGATATGGTGCTTGATCTGCTTGAAAACACGGACAATGAGGCCGTGAGCGATCTCTACCGCCCCATCTGGGACAAGCAACTTGCGCAGTTTGACCGCATGCCCGACGTCTTTGCAGAAGTCATGACCGCTATCATGGCTCCCAAGCGGGACCTGGCGAAGGCAGCAAAAACTGTCCGTGACCTGACGTTCACCCCGGGCCTTGCGGACCCGGTCTATCAGGCATCGCAGACGGCCCACAGCCTGAGGACGACCATTGAGCTTGATCCGGCGAAGATGCATCTGGTATTTGCAACCGATTACCGATCAAGCGTTGGCGGCTGTAACCCCAAATTCCGTATTGCAAAAACTGATGGGTCGTTTCTGTCTGCAGAGGGTATCGGGACCAACGAGTTCACCATCTTTCAGGCCCAGATTTCGGCTGGCAGCCTTCCGGCCGGGCCGATGTCGATTGAATTCCTTGAACCGGCAGGATGTAACTCGTCTGGCCAGACCATGCATCTGCATGTCTATTCATGGGAGGCCGGTGACATTGCCGTGGCGCAGAACCGGCAGGGGCCAATGGGTGTGATGAGTGCACTTTGGCAGCAGGTCGCAACTGCCGCCAAACTCGTCGCCAAATACATTGCGGGTTAAGATTTGCCGCAGAAACCCCGGAGCATCGCGGGACGCCTTATATCCGATCACCCTCAACCCGCGCCGCGCCGCCTTGTATGGGCCTGAGGATCGGCACACGGCGCGGCAGACGCTGGCGCTTTTCATGGGCAAGCCCATAAATTCGTTTGGTTGCCTCGGCAATCATGACCCCGCCGTGAAGGCTGCCGAACCGCGCACCAATACGCTCCCACGCTCCGGCACCCTTGACCAGAAAGCGCCAGGAAAAGGGTGGGAAAAACAGCGCCCGCTCACAATGCTCCATGGCAAATTGATGGCTCTTGAGCAGGGTGAGAAGCTGTGTCCGTGAAAACGGTCGTCCGTGTCCAAACGGTGTTCGATCAAACCTGGCCCAGACACCGTGGCGATTGGGCACGACGATGATGAGCCTTCCACCTGGCGCAAGGACCCGCCAGATCTCGCGCATGAGCTCGCCACTGTCGCCGGTACATTCGAGTTCATGAACCAGAAGGATCCGGTCCATCGAGCTGTCTGTCAGCGGCAGATGGTAGTCGTCGGCGAGCATCGCGAGGTTCTTTTGCCGATTGGGCCAGTGGACCACGCCCTGAGCCGCCGGCATGACATTGAGCACGCGGGTGGCTTCCGGCCGAAAGGGCGTCAGGAACGGTGATGCATAGCCGAGCCCGAGAACATCCAACCCGCCAACATTCGGCCATAACTCGCGCACACGCCGGCGGATCATCAGATTGGCCATCCGGCCCAGAGAACTGTCGTAAAACTCTCTGAGATCAATGACGTCAGGTTGCACCGGGTGTCGCCTCCTTGGATTGCGCGATGTGACTTGGATTGCGCGATGTGACTTGAATTGCGCGATGTGACAGGGCCTGCGAGAAATGACAGGGCAATCAGATTACTTTATGATAAACCAAATCCAACCGATTTGCACACTCCCCACGCAACACACACCCAGGTGATGGAGACCAACGCATATGGCGAATGAAAATCTTGTTGTCCACCAGTTCGGCTGCCTCGGCGATAATTATGGCTATCTCGTCCATGACCCGGGGACCGGGATAACAATTGCCATCGACACGCCTGAGGTCGGCCCGATTATGAAGGCGCTGGATGAAAAAGGCTGGACGCTCACCCATATTTTCAACACCCATCACCATTTCGATCATGCGGGCGGCAATCTGGAACTGAAGGAAAAGACCGGCTGCATGATTTATGGCCCCAGTGACGAGCGTGTCGAAATTCCCGGCCGAGACCACGGCGTCGGCGGCGGCGCCCAGATCACCCTGGGGGATGGCGCGATTGTGGCCGACGTGATTGATGTTGGCGGACATACGCTTGGCCATATTGCCTACTGGTTCACGGAAGCCGACAAGGCCTTTGTCGGCGACGCGCTCTTCACGCTTGGATGCGGGCGCATGTTTGAGGGCACGCCGGACCAGATGTGGGCGGGCCTTGAACGGTTGCGCAATCTTCCTGATTCAACAAAAATCTACTGTGCTCATGAGTATACCGAAGGCAATCTCAAATTTGCTCTTTCGGTTGAGCCAGGCAATTCAGATCTCCTTGCACGGAGCGGGGACATTCTCGCCTTGCGCAAGGCCGGACAACCAACAGTGCCGACAACCATTGGCGAGGAAAAGAGAACCAACCCGTTCTTCAGACCGGAAAGCAAGAATTTGCAGGAAACCATCGGCAAGGCAGGCGCTTCAGTTGTGGACATATTCGCAGAGACGAGACGTCTGAAAGACAGTTTCTGACCTGACGACAAAGCCGGCCCGCTCGCGCCTCTTGCGTGAAGGCGTTCTAAAGCTTGCGTTTCAGGATCTTGTAAACAAAATTGTGGTCGTCGCGCGCAGCCCGGGGGCCTACAGCATAACGAATTGTCGAGCCGGAGATAACAACCGCACGCTTGTCGCCGGCACCGCACTGAACATGCCTGACACTGCTCTGGACCTTGCTTTTGTTTTCACGGCACAGGCGTTCAAGCGCCGACAGGGCCACATCACACCGGCCAACAACATTCATGTTCCTCCCACGCGTCTCAAAGGATGGCCAGTGGATGGATGCTGAAATTCCGGTTTCGCAGATCTTGCTGGTAAATTCAGCCTCGTTGGAAAGGCGCTTATCCTGATCGCGTTGATGGCGACGTTCCTGAAGGCTGGGCCCTGCCGCCTCGGCAGCCCCCAGGCGGCCCGGCAATGGCTGGGTGAGCACCAGAATACCGGCCAGGGCAACGGCAAGGCCAAAGGCTGCCAAGCCGGAGGTTAATCCGGGCAGCGCCACACCGCGCCGCCGAGGGCGCGAATTTTCGTCTTCTTCGGGTATGATATCCGATCTCCCGGTGATGCCCCATGGACCCTTTCGATCCATCGCCCACAACCCTTCTAAACCAGGATTCAGGCAACAATTTGGCGGATCGAAAGAACCGCCGCTCACAGGAGTCTATCAGAGATTATCTAAAAGAAATCTTTCGATTTCCGCAGAAGATGGACGGCCAAGGAGCCCCCGTTCTGGCACATAGGTTACCACCAGATCCTGGTTCTCAAGGGAAATCCCCGACTTTGCGCCCGCCCGGATGATTACTGAGGCGATCTTTTCGGACATCACCTCAAGGGCCAGTTCGTCGCTCACCAGACGTGTCAGGGCGAGGCCTGCGACTTCCAGGGTATCATTGAGCGTTCCTGCCGACGGCGGTCTGTCCTGCACAGCGCGCGATGACACAAGCGAGACGCCCTTGCCCGGCGCCAATGCGCGTGCTGCCATTTTATTTTCAGTGTTAACGACGCGGGCTTCCTGCTGGACCAACGCCGGCTCGAAATGGAAGGTCACATCAAACCCCGGTTCAGCAGCCAGAGCGCGGCTAATCTCTGCCGCCCGGCCTCTTACATAAACGTCATCCCGGGGCTGTAACGCCAGCGGTTTCACCAGCGTCTTGAAACCAAAGGCACCGCCCTCCGTACCGTCTGCGTCATAGACCGTAGCGCCGCCCCAGGGCATCAGTCTCAGGATTGTCGTGCCGAGGCGGTCCTTCAAGTAGGTGACGCCTTGTGGCCCGGGGACCATATCGAGGACGAGAATTTCTACCGACTGATCGAAACGGAGCAGGCCCTTTTCACCGGTGCGATCAAGCACAAAACCATATTTTTCAGTTTCCGAGACAAAGTATCCGACCCTTGGATCCTCAACAGAGTCGGTGGCAGGATTGGCCTCGGCGAGGGGTTCAGCCACAGAAGCCGCAGATCCCGGCTCTTCCAGAGCAAAGACGGGACCTGACATGCCAATTGTGGCCGCTGTCAGGATAGCTGCAAGTCGTCTGCGCACAAATAACTCTCTCGTTGCCGGGGGCCCCCAAGAGCGGGGACCGAGCATCCCTGCTAGCAACAAGATATGGCCAGAATATGGTGGGCAGGCAAGGCAAAAGTGTACTGATGCCCGCACCCACCACCTGGCACGCTCGCTAACCTGATGTTTCACCGAATTCTGGCTGAAAACAGCCGATTACCCGGCGATATATTGGGCGCCGTTGGCGGTAATCGTGGCACCGGTGACAAAGCTGGCCTTTTCATCGGCAAGGAAGATCACACAATGGGCGATCTCCTCGGCAGTGCCCAGACGACCGACCGGGATGGTTGCGATAATCCCGTCCAGAGCCTTTTGCGGAACAGCGGCCATCATATCCGTATCGATGTAACCAGGGGCCACACAATTGACCGTGATCCCCTTGCGCGCGGTTTCCTGCGCCAGCGCCTTGGTGAAACCGATGACCCCGGCCTTGGCGGCAGAATAGTTGGTCTGCCCCATTTGTCCTTTTTGGCCGTTGATCGATGTGATCGAGATGATGCGCCCGGAAGAGCGCTCGCGCATGCCGTCGATGAGAAGTTTCGACATGTTGAATACTGAATCAAGGTCCGTCCGGATGACCTCCTGCCACGCCTCCGGCGTCAGCTTGTGCAACATGGCATCTCGGGTAATCCCGGCATTGTTAACAAGAACATCGACGGGTCCGACAGATTTTTCAATATCGGCAACGCCTGCCGCGCAAGCCTCAAAATTACCGACATCGAACTTGAAGACCTCGATACCCGTCTCCGCCTTGAACGCCGCGGCGGCTTCATCATTGCCACCGTAATTGGCCGCAACGGTGTATCCGGCCTCCTTGAGGGCAATCGAGATTGCCTTTCCGATACCGCGTGTTCCACCTGTTACAAGGGCTACTCTTGACATTTCTTTCTCCACTAAATATTTATTCGTCTACTGACGACATCGATTTGTTTTTATTATTCTTGTTAGTCACGTTCAACACAGAGTGCAATACCCATGCCGCCGCCGATGCACAGCGTGGCAAGGCCTTTCTTTGCATCGCGGCGTTGCATTTCATGCAGCAGGGTTACAAGCACCCGGTTGCCTGATGCACCGATCGGATGCCCGATGGCGATCGCGCCGCCGTTGACGTTGACTTTGGATGTATCCCACCCCAGGTCCTTGTTTACCGCGCAAGCCTGCGCTGCAAAAGCCTCGTTGGCTTCGACAAGATCAAGGTCGTCGGCGCTCCACCCGGCCCGTTCAAGGGCAAGGCGTGACGCCGGAATGGGACCGGTTCCCATGATTGAGGGATCGACACCGGCATGCGCCCAGGAGGCGATGCGGCCAAGCGGCCGGAGGCCGCGCTTGTCAGCTTCAGCAGAAGACATCAGCACAGTTGCTGAAGCACCGTCATTGATGCCTGAAGCATTGGCAGCGGTCACTGTGCCGCCCTCGCGCTGAAAAGCGGGACGCAAACCGGCCAGACTTTCGGCGGTCACACCCTTGCGAATGAATTCATCTGAATCAAAGACAATCTCGCTCTTGCGCTGCTTGATGGTAACCGGGACGATCTCATCCTTGAAACGGCCTGCGGCTTGCGCTGCCTCGGCCTTGTTTTGTGACGCGGCGGCAAAGGCATCCTGTTCCTCGCGGGAAATCTGATACTTCTCGGCCACATTTTCTGCCGTTTGTCCCATGTGGTAGCCGTTGAACGCATCCCACAGACCATCGGTAATCATGCAATCTATGAACTTCATATCACCCATTTTTGTGCCATCCCGCAGATGCGCGACATGCGGTGACATGCTCATATTTTCCTGACCACCGGCCACGACAATACTGGCATCACCGTTCCTGATGGACTGGAAGCCAAGCGCAACGGAGCGGAGACCGGACCCGCAAACCTGATTGACGATCCACGCTGGTGATGAAATATCGAGCCCGGCACCAATCGCAGCCTGACGAGCCGGATTTTGCCCCTGCCCTGCTGCCAGGACCTGACCCATAATGACTTCGGAGACATCCTGCGAACCAACACTTGAGCGGCCAAGCGCCTCGCGGATAACTGTCGCTCCCAGTACATGGGCTGGCACACTGGCCAAAGCGCCATTGAAATTCCCGACTGCGGTCCGGGCGGCGGATGTGATGACAACTTCAGTCATGGTTCTGTTTCCTCTTACGTATCCTGGTTGGGTTAAATTCATGGCACAAAGTCCACCAAACCATCCCAATCTTTTCATTCATTGCGAGCGCACCATGCCAGAGGCAATTTCATTGCGCAAACAAAATTGTGCACTGCCATCAAAAAAGTCAGGAGACTACGGCAAAAAAGGCATTCTGTGATACCGCACTGCGATACTGCACTGCGAAATGCCCCTTGCACGCGCCCCCAAAGACAGGGCAAAATGAACCGGCGTGGACCAGCGTGGTTTGGACCATGTGACCATACTGACACGGGGCCTCCCTGTTCAAGCGAAACCTGTTGGGCAATCCCTGTCCAGGCGAAACGGAAGCGAAACTCTCAAGTGACCAAATCCAGGCCGACGGGCGATGGCCCGATCACCATCAAAAAATATGCAAATCGCCGCCTCTATAATACTGCGACGAGCAGCTACGTGACTTTGGAAAACCTTGCCGAGATGGTGAAGCGCGGCGACGAGTTCAGGGTCTATGATGCAAAATCCGGAGACGACATTACCAAGTCTGTATTGACCCAGATCATTTTTGAAGAAGAGGCCAAGGGGCAAAATCTTCTGCCCATCTCTTTTCTCAGACAACTGATCAGCTATTATGACGATAATATGAAAGTCTTCGTCCCTTCCTTTCTCGAAATGAGCATGGAGAGCTTTACCAAAAGTCAGGATGAAATTCGCGGGCGGCTTAGTGAAGCTTTCGATCCCGCCGCGACCTACAAGAATTTTGAAGAACAGATACGCCAGAATATGACTATGTTTCAGGAGACAATGCAGTCATTCTCTCCCTTCGGTGATGCTTTCGGGTCTCAACCCAACAACAAAGCCTCTGGCGGAGATGAAAGATCAACAGGCGAACGGTCAGATGCTGATAGCACGCCATCCGATATCGATGATTTGAAATCTCAACTGGCGGCCATGCAAGCCCAACTGGATAAACTGGCGAAAGACTAGATTTTCTTTGTCTTGATAGAATTGTGACGGATCAGGTGGCCGGAACAGGTGGCCAGACCGGCTCCGGTGCAGGCTTGCCAAGATGGAAGCCCTGGAGGTATTCGACACCAAGCGATTCAAGAAACTCAACCTCTTCCTGGGTTTCAACCCATTCCGCGACTGTTTCGAGCTTGAATTTCTGTGCCAGATCAATGAGGGCGCGGACGAAGAACTGGCTGTCCTCGCACTCTGTGACGCCTTTGACAAAAGAGCCATCAATCTTGACCAAATCCACGTCAAGAGACTGGAGATTGCGATAGGAGGTGTAGCCGGCACCAAAGTCATCGATAGCGATCCGGCAGCCCAAGGCTCTCAGAGAAGTCAGGAAACTGGAGAGATCCTGAATTTCCTGTAGTGCAACGGTCTCGGTAATTTCTACTGTCAAGCGTGAAGCAAGCTCCCGGTTAACACCGATTACATCGATGACTTCTTCAAACCAGGTAGGATCCGTCGCCGTCAGACCGGAAACATTTATGGCGAGATGAATTTCAGGATGCTCTCTCAGAGTCTCCAGCGCCATGTCAACGACCATACGATCCAGCGTACGAATCAACCCCAACTCTTCGGCAACGGGAATGAAATGACCCGCAGGAATAATGCCGCCACTTTCGTCAGTGATCCGGATCAGACATTCGTAGAAACCCGGCTCACCGGTTTTTGTGCTGATAATTGGCTGATAGAATAACGAAACACGGTCATCATTGAGCGCAGACATAATCTGATCAGCAATCACCAATTTCTTTCGCCGCGCCGAATCCGTTTTTGTGGACGGCTCATAGAAGTATATTTTTTCCCGACCATGCCCCTTGGCGTTGCTCAACGACTCTTCGGCATGGGCAAAGGCATCCTTGGTGTTTTTGCACCCGTAGGGGATAGAGATCACACCCATCGAAATTGTGACAGAAACCGGACCGGCCTTTGTGTGAATCACAGTATTGCGGACAGCATTGCGCAGGGTATTGACCCGGCCAATGAGCGCATCACTGGTACAATTGCCGATGATGATGCCATATTTGTTGCCAGCAACTCTGCCGAGGGCATCGTCGTCCCCAAGAATTTCCTGAAACCTGTTGCCCACTTCGATAATGACCTGGTCGGCAACATCAAAACCAAAACTCTGGTTGAGTGCGCCAAGATTATCAATGCCGGCAATGACGAAGCCGCCGGTGCTGCGATTGTCCCAGCAGGTTTCCAGTACGGTCGACAGGTGAGCCTGAAGGCGCGACCGGTTCAGATATCCAGTGAGATCGTCATAGGTTGCCAGATGAAGCAGGCGACCTTCACGTTCCTTGCGCTGGGTAACAAATCGGATAAGACCGACAGTGCGAACGACGTTGCCGATATCATCGACGATCACTGACGCCCGGTCTTCAATCCAGGCATGAGTGCCGACAGATGTCTTGATCCGATATTCACAAACAGCGGGTTCCCCAGTGGTTCTTGCGTGCTCTGTGGCGCGCTCGATTTCGCGGCAACCATCTTCATCAACGAGGATGAGAAATTCATTCCGTGTTCTGCACAGGGCGGTGTTGTAAATATCAAAGGTACGCTCGGCACCGTCACCCCAGTCTATTTCTCCCGTAGCCGCGATACAATCATACATGATGTCGCCAGCGCCTGCGAGTGCGATGCGGATGCGCTCGACATCCAAAGCCTTGCGGAGCGGCTCTGTTGCCAGACCCTCTTTGGCTAATCGTCCTGCTTCTATTTTACTCAACTGCACACGTCCCGTTGAAAACTTTTTGGATCAACAGGGAAATCCTAGGGGCAAAGCATTAAAATTCGACGAACCCAACGCTACACAGACGGTTACCAAACTGTCTTTCCGGTATGATCCATTCTGAAACACGCGGCCTGGCATCAAGCTTGCGAGGGTTCACGGCATGACAAGAATAAACCACACCAACGCGCAGACTTATCGGCCTTTCAGAGCCTCGGGTACGACCAGGGCGGGCGGGCGATCAGCACAGCGCATCACCGTGACACAGGCTGAACTGGTTAACGACGAGCCTGTTGAAGAAGTTATTTTTGAGCCAAACGGCAGCGTCGATCAGCGCGCCGCACATCGTGGCTATGTCATTACAGAGCCGGTCGAGGATATTCTTGCCGAACGCCGCGACCGCGCGCTCAGCGGCGAGCATTTCTGGCAGGGATTTTCAGCCCCCTTCATGGCTCAAGTCATCGGCCAGCATATTGCCGCGCCGGACCCGCGTTTTGGCGCTTATGGCCGCGCGAGCTCCACTGCATCCGAGCCCCCGCGCCCGCGTTTTTCAAGAGCCTGCTAGATTACTGGCTAGATTACTGGCCAAATTACTGGCCAAATTACTGGCCAAATTACTGGCCAAATCTCTAATATGCCAATGCGAGCCCGTCCTTGCGGGGCTCCGACGCAGCCGACAGGGTGCCCTTTTCCCAATCGATCAGGATCATCTGTCCGCCGCCAAATGGCATGAGTGTATCGTCAACAGTATGCCCCATGGCTATGAGCGCCATACGGGTTTCAGGTGAGATCGTATTTTCCACCTGAAGCTTGCCGTCCTGATAGAACGTCCGCGAGCAATCCAGCGCCTCCTGGGCATCCATGCCGAAGTCGACAAGATTGGTGACCGCATGAGTGTGACCGATGGCCTGATAGTCGCCGCCCATGACACCGAAGGGGCCCACGGCCTTGCCTGCGTGCGGCCCGTCCCGATGAACCAACATGCCAGGAATGATTGTGTGTTTCGGACGCTTGCCGCCCTCGATGCAATTGGGATGACCCGGCTCGACAACAAACCCGGCGCCGCGGTTCTGGAATGTGACCGCCGTTTCCGGCGAAACCAGACCGGAGCCAAATCCGGTGTAGAGCGAATTGATAAACGAAACCGCATTTCTGTCCTGGTCGACGACACTGAGATAAACCGTATCCTTCTCCAGGTCACCGACTGCACCGGCAACATCTTTCATAGCGACATCCCTTGAGATCCTGGCGGCAAGACGCGCAGCAGTCGCTTCAGACAACAGGGCCTCGATCGGCACATCCGCAAAATCCGGATCGGCGACATAGGCATCGCGCATTTCGAAAGCCAGCCGCTGTGCCTCCATCTCAAGATGAATGCGCTGCGGACCGGCGGGATCAAGACCTTCAAGGTCAAATGACTTTAGAATGTTGAGCATGATCAATGCCGTGATGCCCTGGCCGTTAGGCGGGATTTCGAGCACATCCCAGGGGCCGTATGACGTGCGAATGGGGGTTACATAGCTCGCCTCGGTCGCAGCAAAGTCCTCCATGGTGTGCTTGCCGCCCAGGCTGGAGAGGAAGGAAACCATGTCCTGCGCCACCGCACCCTCGTAAAATCCGGCACGGCCCTTGAGGGCGACTTGCCCCAGGGTGTGTCCAAGGGCCGGTGATTTGAAAATCTCGCCAACACGGGGCGCCTTTCCCTCGTTGAGCAAATGGCGCACGCCCTCCGAGCGGCGGCCAATGTGAGACGCAAGGGCGTTCCACATAAGACCCACGACCGGGGACACCACAAAGCCCTCCTCGGCGTAGCGGATCGCCGGCCCAAGAATATCTGCAAGGCTCATGGTTCCGTGATCCTCGACCAGTCTCGCCCATGCATCAATGGCACCGGGGATCGTAACGGCGTGCACGTCATTACGGCCAATACTGTGGATGCCATCGCCGAGCAGGCTTTCAGCGGTCAGAGCCTTTGGTGCCCGGCCTGATCCATTCAGGCCGACAACCTCGCCGGCACCCTTCTTCATACTTCCCGGGGCATAAAGGACAAAACAATCGCCGCCAATGCCGGTGGACATCGGCTCGACAACGCAAAGCACTGCCGAGGCGGCCACGGCGGCATCGATGGCATTGCCACCTTTTTTCAGAATTTCAAGTCCGGCCACCGTGGCCAGCGGCTGTGATGTGGCTATGGCCCCGTGTGCCCCGTGAACCGTC
Organism: Alphaproteobacteria bacterium; assembly: GCA_030614785.1. Taxonomy (GTDB): domain Bacteria; phylum Pseudomonadota; class Alphaproteobacteria; order M2410; family M2410; genus JAUWTJ01. Next base: position 34,812 of record JAUWTJ010000007.1, read on the forward strand.
GAGCGGCCCGGTGTGTGAATATCTCTCATGAATTGTGTCTCTGTTACTTGTTGGCGATTGGTTCTTTGTCTATCAATTGTGTCATCAAGGTCCGCAACGCTGCGACATCGCTTTCAAGACGATCCAGTCGTGCGAGCCCGTCAGCCAGCATGGCGCGGCGCTCGTCGTTGCCAGAATCGCCGCCAGAATCATTGCCAGCCTCACTGGCGCTTGCCACAGGGTTATCGGCGCCGTTTGTGGAGGTGTCGGGGGTAGAGACACCGCAACGCGCGGCGACCTCGCGCGCATCTACCCGCAAAACGCTGGCAAAGCCTGCGACCATTTCAGCCGTGACAACCCTTTGGTCTTTCCAGACAGCGGCAAGCTCCTCAAGGGTCAGACCGGCGGCGGCGGCAAGCGCGTCGTGGGTCTTGCCCGCTTCTGCCAACCTCGCGCGAAACCAGTCCTGATCAAAAAACAGCGCCACCTGGCCCTCCTGTTTTCCTGCTCTTCACCCCTGCCTCCTCATTCCATGCTCCGCGCAGCATCCACAGACACCGGGGTCTTTCATCAGACACACTCATCAGGACTTCCGCAACAGCTGAATTTTCCGCCGCCCTGATCCGGCTATCGGCACGGGACTTGCGATGAACCTTGTAAAAGCGGCCTCAAGCCGCAGGGTAAGTGGGAAAGTGCATAAAATGACCGAGATTCGTTCTATTTTGGGACGCTTCGGACGGCTCTTCGGGATCGGTGGCAGCGCTGCATCCTATAACGACCTCATCGATGTTTCGTTGCGTGAGGAGGCTGCCGAAAGTGACCGGAAGGACCTTGAAAAACCAGACCGACGCCTGGCCTGGCTGGCGTTGGAAATTCTCCTTGTGACCGTTCTTGTGTTCTTCTGGCTGTGAAGTCCTGTTGCGACCTGCCGATTCCTGCGTTTTGACCACACCCCCTGATCATGGTTTCTGGTGCGACCGATCCTGCTCTGTTATAGAACGGGTGGTCTGTGCGCCGCTCTATCTTGCTGCACGACCTGATTATCGATCCTGATGTGCGCCAGAGGCCTGTCTACATGCTCAATCTCGCCCTTATTGCTCATTGTCCGAAAACCGGAAATATTGGCGGTCTGGCCTATGCGGATCGCCGGGCGATTGGCTCGAGGTTACTGCGCGTGCATCATGGTGAGGGTGTTGCGGCCTGTCTGGGAGTGGCTAACCCGCTTCATTTCGACTGGTGCTTCGCGGCGCTGCAGAGGAATATCACGCCGGAGGAGGCGCTCATTACGTCGCGTCTGAAAGATCCTGAGGCGCAATACCGCCAGCTCCTGCTAATAGATCGGGAAGGGATTCCTGCCATACGGACCGGCAAGAAAGTGCCGGCTCAGTCGGATCAGATCGCCGGGCCTCACTTTGCTGCCGGAGGCACAGGCCTCAGACATGCCAACACAGTGACGGCTCTGGCTGACGGATTTCTTGAAACCGAAGCAACCGACCTGCCGCTGGAGAACCGCCTGCTTGGTGCACTTGAAGCCGTTGAGCTGCACGGTGTTACATTGAAGAGTGAGCCTCAGTCGGCCTCTATCATTGTTTATGGCCAGGAGAGCTATCCGCTGGTTGATTTGCGCGTTGATTGTTCGGACCGCCCGATCCCGGAGCTGCGACGTCTCGTTGACCGCTTCCATGACGAGGTGCGCCGCCGCGGCATCCTGTTCCCGTCGAAATCTGATTTCGGAGCAACCGATGCGGTCTAAACCAAAAATCCGCAGACCCGGACCCAAAAACCGCAAGGATGAGCCTGGCGGGTTTGGCACCTATTCGATCTGTGCGCGCTGTGAGGTGACGGGTGCCTTCGGCTTTGCGACCCTTTCAGACACGATGGCCGCCGGGGCCTACATCGGCCTGGTGCGGCACGGGACAGCTGCCGTGGCATCCCAGGGCGCCCCGAATCCCTATCTCAAATTCTGGCTGGTGGGGGCCTTGCGCGCCGGCAAGCCGCTTGATGTTGCGCTCAAGGAAACCCTGAAGCGGGATCCAGGCGCAAAGGATCGCCAGCTTGTTGCGGTGGACGCCACAGGCAAATCAGCCGGACATACCGGTCTGTACAATATCCCCTGGTGCGGACATGTGCTCGGCGACGGGTTTGCAATTGCGGGAAACCATCTTGAAGTCGAAACCGTTGTCCAGTCCATGGCTGCGGTATGGAAAAAGAGTGGTGGACAGAATATTCCGCTGGCAGAGCGCCTGTTGATGACACTTGAACGCGGCAAGGCAGCGGGCGGCGATACACGCGGTGAACGTGCTGCGGCTCTCATGGTGAGCGGACCGAATGGCTATCACACACTTGACCTTCGGATAGATGATCACCGGGATCCGGTGATGAAATTGCGTCAGCTTTTCGACGACTACATGGCCGACGACATCAAAGTGGATGCCTTTCTGCCAACCCGCGATGCGCCAGGAGGGCGCATTCCTTCCCAGGCGGATGAAGCGCTCCTCTTTGTGGGTCGCCATTGGCGTCAACTAAGGCGCAGGCTCGGACTGGTTCGCAAGGCCATACCATCCGAATCCGAACCGGCAGACACATTGCCATCGGGCGATGCGGCTGCAGCCGACTAACACGACAGGATCGAGCGACTTTCATGACTCTTGACATCTACCTTGGCATATCCCTCACACCTCGTGATGTGCGATGCATCGTTGTCAATCTTCAGGGCGAGACGCTGGCCACATCCATTGCCACCCTGAACACCGACGAAAGCCGCGATCCTGACGCCTGGTGGCTGGCCCTGAAGACAGCTCTGCGCGAGCTTGCCAGCGGCGGCATTGACCTTTTGACCGTCAGAGCCATCGGCCTTGCGGGCACGCCCTACGGGGCTGTGTTTCTGGATGACAGCGGCGCCGCTATCACGCCCGCCATTGTCGCGGGCGATCAGGAGGCAGGGACTTACTGCGCCTATCTGGAATCGACCGCCCGGCGCTCGCGAGCCATTAACGGCAATCTGGCCAAACCCGACATGCTTGGCGTTGCCCTTGTCCATCTTCGCGAGGAAGCGCCAGAGACCTTCAAGCGGCTTGCCACGGTGCTGGCACCAAAGGACTATCTCCTGTGGCGTCTTACGGGCCAGAGGGCGACCGACCCGTCGACGGCATCGACAAGCCTGCTTTATGCTCCGCTTGAAAAGGCGTGGGCACCGCGCTTACTCAAACCGCTTGGTCTGCAAACGGACAAACTGCCGAAGCTTGTTTCTTCTGATACTTCAGTCGGCCCTCTGCTCGACGCTGCAGCGAGCGAGACAGGGCTGGCGGTGGCGCCTGTTGTCGCGGGAGCCTCGGACCTTGCGGCGATGTGTGTTTGCCTCGGGCTGGAGCATGCGGGAGAAAATCTCCTTGTGCTGGGGGAGCGGACAAACCTTGTAAGATTGAGCACGACTTTTTTGCCAGATCCCTTTCGGCATATCGATATGCGCGCCTCGACCAAAGATGGTGTCTTTTTCCATCTGGCAGATACAGGCCCCGCCGCAGATTTTGACGCCTGGGCACATTCCCTTGAAACCAGCGCTCACGATGACGCGCCAGAGACGGATCTCTATTTCCTACCGCATCTGGGACATGGTGCGGCCCTTGCCGGACTTTCACCCCGGGCAACGCCTCAAGATATCGCGCGCGCCGTGCTGCATGGTGCGGCGTTTGAAATTGCGGAGAGCCTTGCTGCGATGAACGACCTGTTTGCCACCGACGAGCCGCTTCAGTTCCTCGCGTCACCCTCCCTCGGGCGCGCCTGGGGGCCGTTCCTGGCATCAGCCACCGACACGGCGCTTGAGTTTCATGAAGACGATGGCTTCACTATCGCACGCGGTGCGGCGGGCCTTGCCCGAAAAAACCAGGCCGGCAATAACCAGGAAAAACCGGAACCGGCCGAGTGCTTTTTGCCACAACCGGATCTAAAGGCGCGGTTCGATCTGGTCCGACCAAAGCTTGCCGGACTGAAGTCACGCCTGACCCACTCCGGCTAGACCCAGCCAGGATGCAAAAAGGCGCGCAGCGTCAAAGCCGCGCGCCTCTCTCAATTAGTAACCAGAGCCCCGGCAATCAGAAGTTAGAGCCCGGGAATATTTCCGCCGAAACCGATGTCGCGGCGCGCGACACGGATCGTGATGATGAAACCGGCCACAACATCAATCAGCGTCATGACCATAAGCAGGAAAAACGTTGATGTTGTGAAGGATGGTTTGACCACAAAAGCCAACAGGGCGATGACAAAGACGCCCATGGAAAGCCCGTGGTTGATAATGGTGCGCTGATCTGATCGGGAAGAGCTGATCATTTCAACAAACAAAAGTGCCAACCCGATCAACAGGAACAAGTCTCCTCTTGACATTATCCAGTCGACGCCAGACGGCGGCGAAAATTTCATGAAATTTCCGTCAAGGAAAGTCGTCATATTAAACGCGACTTCCGCCGATCCGAAAATCATACCGCCAGCAAATGCGAAAACTGCATATACCAGCACAACAAGAAACAGGAGTGGAAACATCCCCATCATAATATCCTTTTCTCTGCCTGCAATCAAGGCGCGCCCCCCAGCGGACACGCTAGTGTCTCACTCCAGACTACATGCATCGGGAGGGTCGCGCCAGTGCAACGTTACCAACCGGTAACGATGAAATTTGTTTTTTATTTCAAGTAGTTATGCTTGTATTGCTACTATTCTTCGGCGACAGGGCCCGGCAAACGCCCGCGGCGTTGCAGCCACATCACACCCATGAGGTCCCGGACAGAAACCAGGGCCCGGCCAAGATTGCCATATTTCGATTGTCCATGCAGGCGCGGCCGGTGATTTACTGGCACAAAGTCAACCCGATACCCCTCACGCAATATGAGCGCTGCCATATAGCGATGCATGTGATCGAAATAGGGTAACCGCAGAAAAACTTCGCGGGAAAAGACCTTGATACCGCAGCCGGTGTCAGGCGCTCCGTCGCGGATCAACCACTGGCGAATGTTGTTGCCAAACTTTGAAGCAATCTTCTTGCTGATCGTGTCCTTGCGCTTCTGGCGGTGTCCCTGCACAAACCGCAGTGCCTGATGAGCCGATGGACTGCGATAGGCGGCGAGGAGCGCTGGAAAGTCTGCCGGATCGTTCTGACCATCGCCGTCCATGACCGCAACAATTTTGCCGTGCGCGACCAGAACGCCGGTGCGGATGGACGAGCTCTGACCGCAATTCACATCGTGCTTCAGGCACCGAAGCATCGGGAATTCAGCCCTGGTCTTGACCAGCAGGTCCCAGGTCCCATCCGTGCTCAAATCATCGACGACCAGGATCTCAAAGCTTTCGCCCTGCAGCGCAGCCACGGTTTCACGGATGAGAGGAATAATATTTTCCTCTTCATTCATCACAGGCACAACAACCGAGATCTCTATGGACACTAAACTCTCCGCTGGTCGCAGGGTTGAAACAAGAGTGCGCACAGGAGCCCGAGGCGTCCCGTCCGACAACACACCCCCACAGCCTTTACAAAGTGCTGGCAGCGGCGTCAATACGGGCACCTGCGGGGACGGGCACTGCGGGGAGTGACGCTCCTGGCCTGCCCCTGGCAGAGTCCGGGGGGATGGCGGTGGCTAAAGACAAATCTCTCCGGCTCCGCTAAGATTGGCGTCACTTGTAACCAGGGAATTCGGTGCAATTTTCCATAAGTCGCACCGTCAGGGTCTAAAACGGGGAATTCTGTGTCAGAGCAGTCAGAGGAAGCAGGCATCTCCACACCGAGACTCGCGCGCGCCTTCGCCTGGGGCGAATTGCATCCGAGGCGGGCCCTCACGCTTCTTTGTCTGCTGTTTTTCCTGCCAGGCTTCTTCACTCTGCCGCCGCTTGACCGCGATGAAAGTCGTTTCGCCCAGGCAACGAAGCAGATGGTCGAGACAGGCGACTTTGTCGAGATCCGGTTTCAGGATGAGGCGCGCAACAAAAAGCCAGTCGGGATTTACTGGCTTCAGGCCCTGCCAGCGTCACTCCTTTCGGGGCCGGACCATAATCGTATCTGGGCTTACCGGCTGCCATCCCTGCTTGCCGGCATCCTGGCGGTCCTGCTTACCCATGCGATCGGCAGCACCTTGTTTGATCGACGGACCGGGCTCATCGCCGGAGCGCTACTGGCCTCATCGACACTCTTGGTGGTCGAGTCCGGGATCACCAAAACCGATGCCGCCCTGCTTGCCGCCACGCTGCTGGGGATGTGGTCGCTGGCGCGGCTTTACATCGGGCAAGCAAAGGATCAGGCGGCCAATGCGCCGCCGCTTGTTGCTTACAGCTTCTGGATCGCGCTTGGTTGCGGCGTGCTCATCAAGGGGCCGGTCATCTTTATGACACTGGGCCTTACCCTGCTCACGCTCGGGATTTGGGATCGCTCGCTGGCATGGGCCAAGGCGCTTCGACCCTTGAGAGGGTTTTTGATTACATTGGCCATGACGCTGCCGTGGTTCGTTGCTATCTATTATGCAACGGACGGCGCCTTTTATGCCGAAGCGCTTGGCAAGGATTTCGGCGGCAAGCTTGCCTCGGGACAGGAAAGCCACGGCGCGCCACCGGGTCTTTATCTCGCGCTGGTGTGGCTCACGTTCTGGCCGGCAAGCCTGTTGCTCATTCCCGGCGTCCCTTGGGCGTTGAGCGAACGCGCCCGTGCGCCGGCGCGCTTCCTTATTGCATGGGCGTTGCCGACCTGGATTGTCATGGAAATAATCCCGACAAAGCTGCCGCACTATCCTCTGCCTGTGTACCCTGCCCTTGCTCTCATCATCGCCGGGGCACTGGCTGCAGCACTGTCAGACACGAGGGCGGCACTGGCTTTCAAGTCCTGGGCGGCGAAAATTGGTCTGGCCCTTTGGGTTCTGCCAGCAGGCTTGTTCGCCCTGGCAATCAGCGCGCTTCCGACCCTCTACGGCAACGGGCTCAACCCCTTTCTTGTGGTGAGCAGCGCCATCGCCGCGGTGCTCCTTGTTTCGGCCTGCATCTTTCATTTGCGCGGTCAGTTGCTGCGGGCAAGCGTTGCCGCCGGCCTTACCGGCCTGTTTATTTTTACCTTCCTTTTTGAAGCGACAATGGCCGAACTCGGCGACCTGAAGGTGTCACCTCGCCTGCAACACAGTCTTGCTGTGAACGGCTATCACGATAGTGAAAAAGTCGGGATTATCGGCTATTCAGAACCCAGTTTCATCTTTCTCAACGGGACGCGGACGCACCTGCTTCGCGTCCAGGAGGTTGAAGCCTTCTTCGAGAACGGGGGCAAAGTCCTCATCGTTGACGTGCGCCATGAAGAAGCGCTACGAGAAGCGCTGGCCGGTTCGTCTTTTCAGCTTGAAGCTCGGGATATAATCACCGGCCTGAATTACTCAAAAGGACGCGACATGGCCTTGACGATCTATACTGTTACCAGGCAAGCAGAGAAAATTACAGGCGAACATGAGTGACGTGAATTCCAAGCACACTCCGGCCCCTTTCGGCCTCTTTGGCTCCCCGCGCGGAAACCTGCGTGTCGCGGCTCTTGCGGCGCTGGTGGCATTCGTCTGCGGCCTCATGGCGATCTATATGGATAAAACCGTCGCGCTGACCATTCGGGAGCTGCTGCCGACGGACATCCGCCGCGGCTTTATCCCGGTTACGGACCTGGGCAAAGCCGACTATTATATTCTGATCCTTGTGGTCACGTGGCTTGTCGGGCGCATCGCCTTTCTGCGCGCCGCGCCGAGACCTGTGGCAAAGGCCTGGGCGACGGTTTCACGATCGGCGGGTTTTATCATCTCGTCCCTCGCCTTTTCTGCGGCCCTGGTTCACATCCTTAAGCTCACCGTGGGGCGGGCGCGTCCGCGGGAGCTGTTCCGCGAGGAGATCTATGCCGCCTTTCCGTTCAGTTTTGACACCAGCCTTTCGTCGTTTCCCTCCGGTCACAGCCAGACGGTCTGGTCGATCATGGCGGCGCTGATATTTCTTTACCCCCGCGCCTGGCCCCTGTTTGCCGCGTGGGCTACCGTCATTGCCTCAAGCCGCATCATTGTCGGGTCTCATTTCCCCTCTGATGTGCTGATGGGTTCGTTCATCGCTGCCATGAGCGCGATTTATGTTCGGCAAAAGTGGTTTGCTGACCTTGAGGCGCCAAACTTCAAACCCTTTCTTGCACGCGGAGAGAATGCCTGATGCCTCGTGATACACATCTCATCTTTGGCTCCCGGCGGTTTGATCCATGGACCAGCATTCTGGACATCGCCCTTGTCCTTCTCATTATCCGAATTCTTATTCTTCTCATTTCGCCATTCAACCTTGGTCCGGATGAGGCGCAATACTGGTCGTGGTCGCTGGAGCCCGATTTTGGTTATTTTTCCAAACCGCCGATGATCGCCTGGCTCATCGGAGCCTCAACGTTTGTCTTCGGTGACGCTGAGTGGGCGATACGGCTAACCGCGCCCGTGCTTCACACGGTGACCACGCTCATCATTTTTCAGATCGGCAGTCTGCTCTATAATCCCCGAACTGGTTTCTGGTCGGCGCTGACCTTTGCAACCCTGCCCTCTGTTTTCTTCTCATCAGGACTGATCACCACGGACACACCGCTGCTGCTGTTCTGGTCCGTCGCTCTTTACAGCCTCATTCGGTTTGAGCGCGGCGGCGATATAAAATGGGCCGGGCTTATGGGGCTCGCCATCGGGCTCGGCCTGATGTCGAAATACGCAATGGTCTATTTCATCCTGTGCATGGCGCTCTATCTGGTGCTGACGAAGGAGCGCCGCGCGATGCTTGTCAACCCGCGCCTTCTGCTTGCCTTCTTCGTTGCAGGCCTCGTCGTGCTGCCCAATGTGTTGTGGAATATGAGCTCGGGCTTTGCGACCTTCACCCACACGGCGGCCAATGCCAACTGGCAGGGCGACATGTTCAATCCAGGGCGGATGCTGGACTTTCTCATCGGCCAGATGGGGGTCTTTGGCCCGGTTCTGTTTCCAGCTCTGCTTGTTGGTGCCTTTATCAAACTGCGCGGCGACAAGGGCGGAAACGAGACCTGGCCTGCCGACCGGATGCTGATGTTTTTCTCCCTGCCGATCCTGGCCATTGCAACGACGCAGGGGTTTCTGTCGCGTGCCAATGCCAACTGGGCGGCGACAACCTATATCGCGGCAACGCTTTTTACAGTCTCCTTCCTTGCCCGTAGCAGCCGCCCAAAGCTCCTCAGCGCCTCGCTTGGTATTCACCTTGCGCTTGCCGCCGGGTTCTATGTGCTGGTCGGCGTTCCAGGAGCCATCGAGGCGACGGGCGCCTCCAATGCGTTCAAGCGGGTACGCGGTTGGGACGAGATCGGCGCGACCGTCCTGGCGCGCGCGGAAGATGCTCCCTACACGGCGATAATGGGCGACAATCGCCTCATCACGGCCGAGCTTCTCTATTATGCTCGCCCCCGCATCCTGCCGATCACCTATTGGGATGCAGACCTGCACCCGGTCCATCACTATGAACTCAAGATCCCGCTGCAGCCGAGCCAGGGCGCGCGCGTCCTTCTGGTCTCCCGTGTTCGGGAACCAAAAGACATGTTTGAAAATTTTGAATCGGCGACTTTTCTGGAGACCGTGGAAGTTGTGACCGGCATCAATAAGTCGCAAAAGGTCCATCTGTTTGACCTGACAAACTACAAGGGGCGCGGCGAAGGTGCGGCGCCGGGTGAGCCACATGATTGAGGGGCGCAAACTTCTCCTGGCCGCGCTCGGGTTCATCGTCACCGGGCTTTTTACGGCGGTGGTTTTTCTGGCGCATCCGGAACTGGACCTCGCGATTTCAGGCTATTTTGCCGATGGCGCCAACGGATTTCCCCTCAGACAACATCCGGTAGCGAAGTTCTTCAATGATCTGATCAATGTGATGGCACTCGTGATGGCACTCGCCTGCATGATTGGCTGGTCTATCGCATCTCGCATGCGCATGAAGGTTGCCGGGATCTGGGCCCGGCACTATGCCTTTCTCCTGGGCGCCCTCGTCCTCGGGCCAGGCCTTATCGCCAACGGGCTGTTCAAGGAAAACTGGGGCCGGGCGCGGCCGCGCCAGGTGACAGAGTTTGGCGGCACGGCAGACTTCTCACCGCCGCTGGTCATTGCCGATCAATGCAGCTCGAACTGTTCCTTCGTATCCGGAGATGCATCGATGGGTTTTTACTTTCTGGCACTTGCGCTTGTGACGCCGAAAAAAACTCGCCGTCTGGCAATCCTTGCAGCGCTCGCATTTGGCCTTTTCATCGGCTTCATCCGCGTGCTTCAAGGTGCGCACTTCTTCTCCGATGTCGTATTTGCGGGCGTTTTCGTCGGGCTTGCCATTGTCTTCCTCTATCGACTGATGCTGGGGCCATGGCTGGTACCTGAGGGGGCAACACCACCCGGCCTCGCCGCACAACTAGGGTTCACCGGAAACGCATCCATCAATTCGCCGGGAGGCAAATCAAAGTTGTGGCTGTTATTCCGCGCGACACCCAAAGATCTCGGCGTTGAGGATGACGTTGAATAGCTACTTCCCGATCCCGTAGGCTTTCAGCTTCTGTGCGATGGTCGTGTGGGAGACGCCAAGTCGCTTTGCCAGCTTTCGGCTTGATGGATAATCCGGGTAGAGATATTTCAGAAGATCCGCTTCATAAGCTGACATGGCCGCAGACCAGCTTTCCGGGCCGCCATCAGTAAAGTGCGGCGCCCGCGCGGCGCCTTCGCTGCTGAAGTCAAAATCGCCCGGCTCCAGAAACGGACGGTCGCACAGGGAAACCGCCTTGAATATGGCATTTTCCAGCTGCCGGATGTTGCCTGGCCAGGGTGCCTCGATGAGGCGCGCGGTCGCCTCGGCGGACAGGCGCGGCGGACGCAGGGGGTGGTCTTTCGGGCTGATCTGGGCGGTTGCCCGAGCGATAAAATGCTGCGCCAGCAGGGTTATATCCTCCGGGCGCTCACGCAGCGCCGGCAAGTGCAGCGTCAGGACATTGAGGCGGTAATAGAGATCCTCACGGAAATCCCCTGATGCGACCATGGCTTCAAGATCACGGTGGGTGGCACAGATAACGCGGACATCAACATTGCGTTCATTGCGTCCGCCAACGCGGCGATAGGATCCATCCTGAAGAAAGCGCAGGAGTTTGGTTTGGAGGTAGGGCGACATGTCGCCAATTTCATCGAGAAAGAGCGTGCCGTCAGCGGCCATTTCAATAAGACCCGGCTTGCCGCCTTTCTCTGCAGAGGTAAAGGCACCGGGCGCATAACCGAAGAGCTCACTTTCCGCCAGACCTTCAGGAAGCGCGGCACAATTGAGTGCGAGAAACGGCGCGGCGCGGCGCGGCGATGCGCCGTGGCAGGCGCGGGCCAGAAGCTCCTTGCCGGTTCCAGTTTCACCCAGGATCATCAAAGGCGCATCAATAACCGCGATACGCCTGGCGCGCGCGATGAGGGCACGCGTCGGTTCGGCTTCGCCAATGATATATTCGAAACCCGAGGCTTCCTGTCCCTGAAGGGCAGAGATGCGCTCGCCGATCCGGGACGGCGAATGAAAGATCAGTATACCGCCAATGACAAGCGCAGCATCCTCGCCTTCCAAAGCGCGCACCGGCAGGCATTCAAGATAAAAGGGATGACCACCGAGCGATGTTTCCCGATTCGCCAGATTGAAGTCAGCCTCCAGAATGGAGCCGGTCAAAGCTTCGTTGCCGAGGATCTCCTCCAGCGGCTTGCCGATCAGAGGATGATCGACAATCCCCTGCGCTCCCGCCGTGCCCAGACACTGGGATGCGGCCGCATTGACCACCAGCACATCTGCATTAAGATCGACGGCAATGACCGGGTCGGGCATGGAGGCCAGCAGGGCCTGGATCTGCATGCGCCGCCGATCCCGCGGCATCACGTCGATCTTTCGGATGGCATGAACACCCGAAACACTGCCAAGCGCTTCAGCAAGGGCGTCGAGACCTGCTTCGTCCAGCCCCGGCATCTGTAAATAGACATGATGCTCGACCACCTCCACAGCACGAAGATCAAGCTTCATGCCGACCACGGCAGCGAGAATTTCCTGGGCAATACCGACCCGATTTTCGGTGCGAATGTCAATTTGCATGTCGAAATCGTATCATATTTCTTACATTGTATCAATTTTTTTACAGGTATAAGTGCTTGAATTATTTAGTATTTTCTTGCCTATATGATTTTGTAAGAATTTTCTTACATAAAGTCTCTAATTAGAAGAGAAAAACCGCAGAAAACTGCCATCACAAAACTGGCCCCGAACTTGCTCTTTAGAGAGGGAGAAACTGGCGTTTATTTAAGGGGAATTTCTGATGACGCAACGATCCGGCAAAGACGGTATGAGCCCGAAAACCACCAGGCGCGAGCCCGCAGGGTTTTCGACACGGGCGATCCACCACGGCTATGATCCGCAGGACGCCAAAGGAGCCCTTAATCCCCCGATCTATATGACCTCCACCTATGCCTTTGAGGATGCCCGCGCCGGCGGCGAGCTTTTTGCCGGTGAGCGAGAGGGCTACATCTACGGCCGCCTTGGCAATCCGACGCAGGCGCTGCTTGAGACACGTCTTGCAGAACTTGAAGGCGGCGAGGCGGCGCTGGCAACGGCGAGCGGCATGGGCGCCATATCGGCCTCGATGTGGACACTTCTGCGCCCCGGCGACGAGCTGATCATCGACAAGACCCTCTACGGCTGCACATTCAGTTTTTTCACTCACGGGCTTCGCGAGTTTGGCATAACCGTAACGCCGGTCGACATGACCCGGCCGGAAAACCTTGAGCCTTGCATTACAGACAAAACCCGCGTGGTTTATTTCGAAACCCCGGCGAACCCCAATATGCGCCTGGTGGACATCGCCGCCATTCGGGAGGTCATCGACGCTTCTCCTCATGTGGATAATATCTCCCTCGTGGTCGATAACACCTATTGCACGCCCTACCTCCAGACGCCGCTCAAGCTTGGTGCGAATCTGGTGGTTCATTCGGCAACCAAATATCTCGGCGGCCATGGTGATGTCATCGCAGGTGCTGTTGTTGGCGAAAAAGAAACCATCGACCGCATCCGCATGTACGGTCTCAAGGACATGACCGGGGCTGTTATAGCGCCGATGGATGCCTTCCTTGTCCTGCGCGGCCTGAAGACCCTGCGCCTGCGAATGGATGCCCATGTCAAGAACGCGCAGGCGCTGGCCGCCTTGTTGGAGGCACATCCCCTCGTTGCGCGGGTTTTCTATCCGGGCCTCGAGAGTTTTGCCTGGGCTGAAACAGCCAAAAAACAGATGCGCGCACCGGGCGGTATGATGGCCTTTGAACTTCATGGCGGCGCCATGGGAGACCTCGAGGCCGGCATTCATCTGATGGATCAGCTACGCCTCATCATTTGCGCGGTCAGTCTTGGCGATGCCGAAACGCTCATCCAGCACCCCGCCAGCATGACCCATTCGACCTACACGCCCGAAGAGCGGCATGTGCACGGGATTTCTGACGGGCTTATCCGGCTGTCGGCAGGTCTGGAGGACATCGCGGACCTCGAGGAGGATCTGACCTGTGCCCTTGATGCAACATGGGCACGGGTGAAAAAGGCAAAAGCCGGTGAGAGCAACCGGTTGGAGCCAACTTCCCAGGGATATTAACCCCGGCTTAACCACAAAAAACGACACTCTTTTGACACAGTGCACTGCTATGTCCGCGAGGACGGTGTAAGCTGTGCCGAGTTGAATTTGCCTTTTCATCATCAATGGATCGAGTTTGGCCTGTATGGACCGCGTGAATGCAAGTCTTCTGAATGTCTTCCTGGGGTTCGCGGTCGCGGCCCTTACGGTTTACATATTGATTATCGGGCAGGCCATTCTGGTGCCGCTGGTTATTGCGTTGCTCATTGCCTATTTCATCGTCGCCATTGCAGATGCCATTGGCGGCGTCAGGATCATCGGCATCCCGATCTTCAAGCCCTTCGCCATGCTTGCCTCAATCGCCATCGTCTTCGGGGCGCTTTACCTGCTTGGTAATGTGATGGTCGAAAATGCCAATACTGTCGCGGCGCAGGCCCCGGCCTATCAAAAAAGCCTCGATCTGCGCCTGCAGGAGATCTATGACTTTTTCGGCATGGAGGAAACACCAACCATATCCGGCCTGATCAATATGATGACAAACGGGGGCCTGAAGAATGCCGACATCTCCTCCCTCATTCAGAAGTTTCTTGGTCAAGCGACTGGTATCGCCGGCAATATGTTTGCGGTTTTCATCTATACCGTTTTTCTGATTTTTGAGCGCGGCACCCTCAAGACCAAGATTGCAGCGCTTGCCCGTGACAAGATGCAGCATTCGCTCATCGAAGATACGCTGGATTCCATCAACCAGAATGTTCGGCGCTATCTGGCTGTCAAATCCCTTGCCAGCTCGCTGGTTGCAGTTCTGTCCTACATGATCATGATCACGATCGGGATTGATTTTGCGCTGTTCTGGGCCGTTCTGACTTTCTTCTTCAACTTCGTGCCCTATATCGGCTCCATCATTGCGGTCAGTTTTCCCATTCTGCTGACCCTGGTTCAGCCAGGCTTTGACGATCCGGTCACCACGTTCCTGTTCACATTGCTCGCGCTTGTGGCAGCGCAGCAGCTGGTCGGCAGCTTTATTGAGCCACGTCTGCTCGGGCGCACGCTCAACCTCAGCCCGCTGGCGATCCTTTTATCCCTCGCCTTCTGGTGGGCCGTCTGGGGCGTCATCGGTATGTTTATCTCGATCCCGATCATGGTGATCTTCCTGATCATCTTCTCGCAGTTCGAGTCGACCCGTTCGATCGCAATCTTGTTGTCGCAGCGCGGCGACATCCAGTCGATGCGGTTGCCGGCAGCAGAATAGGCATTTGCCCGCTGCGAAATAGAAAAGGCCCGCTCAACGAAGCGGGCCTGTCCAATTTCAAGTCAATCGCTGTCAGAATCAGCCGGCGTCAGGGTCAGCCACCGCCGCCCCATTCGATCCGCTCCAGCTCGCTGAAGTCGATGGAGGTTCCGTCGCCCAGCGTGATGGTGCCGGACATATCATCTCCCAGATCGAGGGATCCGGCATCTGAATCAATCTCCCATGTCTGGCCATCATCGAGGACAATCGTCCAGGCGCCTTCGGGGCTGCCGGAGCCGTCGGCGCCGGTCACTTCGATGGCATCGGTCCAGGTGCCACCGAAACCACCGGCGAAGCTGTTGCCGGTGCCGTCGCCTTCGCTGAGAACAAAGATATCATCGCCGCCGCCGCCGGTGGCGGTATCCGATCCGGAGCCGCCGATGAGAATATCAGCGCCATTGCCGCCGGTCAGCGTGTCATCGCCGGATCCGCCATAGAGCGTATCATCGTCGTTGTTGCCACTCAGATTATCGTCACCTGAGCCGCCGTAGAGAATGTCGTTGCCGTTGTCGCCGTCCAGGTCATCATCGCCGGCCTGGCCATAAAGCGTGTCATCACCACCATCGCCATGCATCCGGTCATCACCACCCTGGGCGTAGACAATGTCGTCAGACAGCAAGGCGTTCAGAACATTGCCATCATCTGTATCGGTGTAAATGTCTTCCTGCTGGGTAAATTCGTTGGACGTCGCACCGCCGGGCAGCGCATCGTCAAAATCGTTTTCATCCGACACAACCGTGTCGGCCACGTTGATTTCAAAAGTTGCAGAGACGCTCTCACCCGAGGTGTCCGTTGCAGTGACTGTCACAGTGCTGACACCGTCGTCGCCATCCGCCGGCGTGCCGAAAAGCGTGCCATCAGCATCCACCGAGAGCCAGTCCGGGCCGGAGACCGCAGAGGAAAGACTGTCGCCAGCATCGACATCGGAGAAGTGGGTCGAGGCGTCATAGGAAAATGAAGCGTCCTCGCTTGCGCCCTGATCATCAATATCTGTCGCCTCGGGCGCATCATTGACATTATCTACCGTGACAGTGAAAGACGTATCCACCGAGGCGCCGGAGCTGTCGGTCGCGGTGACCGTCACCGATGTCTCGCCGACATCGTCATTTGTCGGAGCGCCGCTTAGAACCCCGTTTTCGTCGATCGTCAGCCACACAGGGCCGTCAACAGTATAGGTCAGAGTATCGCCGACATCGGGATCTGAAAAGTGCGCCGAAGCATCAAATGAAAACGTCGCATCCTCAGATGTCTCAGCGGCTGCAACAGGTTCAACGACCTCGGGAGCATTGTTCGCAAGCTCTCCAGCTTCCGGAGCACCTTCCTGGGATGTGTCGGCCGCCGGGGCGGAGGCTTCCGACGCAGCCGCTTCTGGCGGAGCGGCAGCCACAGGTATGTCATCTTCCGGCCCATCTTCGGGCGGAGCTGCCAATTCACTCTCGACTGCTGGAGGGATCTCGTCGCCAACCGAAGTGGATGTTTCAGGCGCTGGAGATCGCCCCTCCCCGCCGCCCGGCGCGCCGTCATCTACGGTGGCTGTCTGGGGAGCGCCAAAGGCAAACGCGTTGGCGAAGCCGCCCTTATCCTGATCTGCGCCGCCTTGAGGGACCAGATAGGATACATCAATGGGACCGCCCACGTTAAAGGTGATCGTTTCATTGTCGGCTGATGGTGTCGTCAAAACGCCCGAGCTGTGACCCCGGTCCAGTGCCGTCAGTTCCGAGACCTCGGGTGAGATTGAATTTTCCGTGTTGATCAGGCTGTCAATGGTGGCTGGCTGCCTCGACAGGCCGGCAAATTCAGTGCTCCATTGAGTGGACGGACTGTCAAAGGGTTCGCCCGCTGCATCGTCGAGGACACCGGCAACGCTTTCACGCTGATGGCCTAAATGAATATTGGCAAAGTCACCACTCTGCTGCCCTGATGCGATGGCAACATCCTGACCTGACGGGTCATCAAGATTTTCTTCGCCCGGCGCCCTGGACACAGCATCCTCAGATTGCGGGTCCCGCGGGTCCTTGCCCGCTTTCTTGTTCTCTGTCGAGGCCATTACGCTTACTCCTACTCAACTCTACCAACTGGACATACGACTCCCCTGGTCCGCCTGCGCACCCTACAAATTGTAATTAAACGAATGATTAAGAATTCACGGATATTAAATGTTTCTTTATCATGGTTAATACTTCGTAAACAGATCACTTTACCTTTATCAGTCCCAAATTTTCGCGGCACAATCTATCGTTTAGTTACTAATATTTAATTCTTAAGCCTCCGGATCCCTCCATAATCCTGTGCCAGGGTGGCGCATCTTTACGGAACTTAAAGGGGCAGAGGGTTAATGGTCAGTGCAGTTGCTACTGAAAGGCATCGCACATATATGACCACAGCTACAAAGCTCACCCCGCCATTGACATGGCGCCGGTCCGATGTCCTGACATCTTCGGTGACGATCAACCTGCTCACACTGGCCATGCCTTTTGTGATTTTGCAGGTTTACGACCGAATTCTTCCCAACGCGGCCTGGTCAACGCTGGCGTTTCTGATCGGCGGTCTCGTCGCCGTAACTGTCGTCGATGTTCTCATCAAAATCTGCCGGTCGGCGATCTTCAGTGCTGCGGGGGCGCGGTTTGAGCATCAAAGCGGTCTTGACGCTTTTGACAACATGCTCAAGGCCGATATCAGACACTACGAAACCCACGGCGCAGGGCACTACATCGAAGGCTTCAAGTCACTTGGTCAGGTTCGCGATTTTCATGCCGGCCAGACTGCCGAGCTCATGGCTGACATGCCCTTTGCCGTCCTGTTCCTCTTGCTTATCTGGATCATCGGTGGGTCGCTTGTTCTGGTTCCCATATTGGTCCTGGCACTCTTTGCGACCCTGACGCTCTATGTATCGCGCAATTTAAAGATTGCCCTTGAAGAGCGCACAGCAAATGACGAGCGGCGCGCCAGCTTCCTCATGGAAACTCTGGAGGGCATTCACTCCGTCAAGGCCATGGCGATGGAGAAAAGCATGCTAAGGCGTTACGAGCGCCTTGAATACAAATCCGCGCTCGCCGTTCGCGATCTCGCACAAGCACACGGAACCAGTCTCGCCGCCGGGTATTTCTTTTCGCAGCTTGCCGTTGTTTCAACCGTCGTTATCGGCGCTATCTATGTTGTTGGCAGCGATCTCACCATGGGGGGGCTGGCCGCCTGTACAATGTTGACCGGACGCTCTCTCAGGCCTGTTCTGAAAGGTATGTCTTTTTGGAACAACTATCAAAGCCAGGAAATCGCCCGCCAAAAAGCCGAGGTCTTGTTCGAGATCACTCCCGAGCAGGAAATCGACCGGCCACTCAGGAAAACTATCCGCGGGAGCCTCAAACTGAGCCAGGTATCGGTTGGTTTTGACGGGGCTTCAACCCCTGTCCTCAAGAATATCTCCCTCGATATCGCTCCGGGTGAAGTAATCGGGATTGTCGGCGGGACCGGGTGCGGCAAGACTTCACTTCTGCGCCTCATGAACGGGACCCTCTCGCCAAGCGAAGGCAGTGTTTTGATTGATGGACAACCGGTTCATCACTACGCGCCGAACCTGCTGAGGCAGCAGATCGCTTTTCTGCCCGACACCGGTGTCATGTTCGACGGTACGATCCTTGATAATGTAGCGATGTTTCGTGACGGCCAGCCAAAACGGCGAGCCATTGAAGCCATGCGCGCTCTGGGCCTTGATGATTATATTTCCAGCTTGCCGCAGGGGCTTGATACCAGGTTATCCGGCACCCGCGCTGATCGTGTTCCTGGCGGCATTAAACAGCGCCTCGTGCTGGCCCGCGCGCTTGTTGACGCGCCCGAGATCCTGCTTTTTGACAATGCCAACAATGGCCTGGATTCAACCAGCGATGCCAGGCTCCGCAAGGCTCTTGGCGAGATGAAGGGCAAAAAAACCATTATTCTGGCCTCGATGCGCCCGTCCTACCTGCGCCTTTGCGACCGTATCTTCGAACTGAAGGACGGCACACTCCACCTTAAAGACCTGACCGTTTATGGCGGACCCCCGGCCGCGAGGGACGCGCCATCATTATCAGTGAAGATTTCGGCACCGCTGGCAAGCAAGGAGTTGGCCTCTTGAACCAGGCGGCACAAACCCTCAGCGGTCTCGATCATCTGGCTGGCGCTCTGCGCCATGAGGATGCGGGCGCCTTCGCGGGCACCTCGCCCGTTGCGGCCTGCTTCGTACCGCTCCTGAACGAATTGGGGTGGAATGGTGATGACCGGGATGTCATCGAGACCTTGCCTCACTTTGCCAATGACATGGATCTTGTCGACCTTCGCGGTGTTCTGGCATTGCTCGGTTATGCCAGTGACCCCAGGAAGCTCCGCTTCAACAGGATTGATATGCGGCTGCTGCCGTGTTTGTTTGAACGTGAGAGCGATGGCGCGCTCTTTGTTGTCACCGGGTTCAGCGGGACACAGATTATCGCCTTCACCGCCGGTGCGTTTGAACGCTTCGAGATAGCGCCGTCTGATTTTCGCGGGACTGCATATTTTTTTACCCGGGAACAGATCAATGATCAGGAGAAACAGGAGCGCATCGCCAACTGGTTTACGCGAGCGCTGTTGCGGTTCAAGAAGTCCTTTATTCGGCTCGTTATCTCGTCTCTTCTCATCAGCATCCTGACCATCGCGATCCCCCTCTTTATTATGGTGATCTATGACAAGGTGGTCGGTGCCCATTCACTGCGAGCCCTGCCCTTCCTCGCTGTGGGGGTCACTATCATCCTGTTTGGCGACCTGAGGCTGAGGGCAATCCGGGCGGAGATCATCGCCGCCGTCGCCGGGCGTCTTGACTATCTGACCGGTGTGGCGGCCTTTGAAAAGATCCTCCTCCTTCCGCCAGCGATGACCGAAAGCGCTACGGTCGCAACTCAGCTTGCGCGTTTGAAGGAATTCAAGTCCCTGCGTGATTTTTTTACCGGTCCACTTATAACAACCGCCATTGAGCTGCCTTTCATCGTCCTGGTTCTTGTGATGATCTATGTGCTGGCCGGGCCTGTCGTTGTTGTGCCGCTTGGCGCCCTTGCCGCGTTCTGCCTTCTGGGCTGGCTGTGGCTGCCGCACGTGCGCCGCACGACGCTGGCTTTTGGCCTTGCCAATTCGGAGAAGAGCAATTTCCTCATGGAGACCGCTACGCATCTGCGCACAGTCAAGGACCTCGGCGCCGAGGATGTATGGCGCGGTCGCTTCCGCATGTTTTCAGCCAATGCTCTGGCGCTTCAGGATCAGGTGACGCGTGAGAATGCCATGACAGAAGCTGTCACGCAGGGAATCGTCATGTTGGCCGGCATTGGTGTTCTGGGTTTCGGCGCCTCGAGCGTCATGGAAGGCAGTATGACAACAGGGGGCCTGATCGCGACGCTGGCGCTCGTGTGGCGCGCTCTTGGACCCTTTCAGTCGGGTTTTCTTGCCTTCACAAAGTTCCGCGAAATTCGCGACTCGGTCCGGCTGGTCAACCAGTTGATGAGATTGAAAACCGAGACCGTCAATCATTCCTCTCGCCTGTTTGATACCAGCATTACCGGCAACATTGCCTTTCAGCGGGTCAGCTTTCGTTACAGCGCTACCGTTGACCCGGCCCTGCTGGCGATGTCCTTTCAGGTTCCCAGAGGGAAAATGTTGGCCATTCTGGGTTCAAACTCGAGTGGAAAATCTACCATTCTCAAGCTTGTTGCGGGCATGTATCAACCGCAGGGCGGCAATATATCCATTGATCGGACTGATGTTCGCCAGCTGAACCCGCTGGATTTACGTCGCAACATTGGCTATGTGCCGCAGGTCCCGGAGATTTTCTACGGCACCATCACGCAAAACCTGCGGCTTTCCAACCCGCTTGCCAGCGATGATGACATCGCCCACGCGTGTGACCTGACAGGTCTTACAAGTCTTATTGAACGCTTGCCGGAGAAATTCGAAACACGGATCGGCGACACCGGTGGTGGCGCCATGCCAAAGGGATTTGTACAACGCCTGTCCATTGCGCGCGCGCTGGTTCGAAAGTCAACAATTTTACTTCTTGATGAGCCGGAGCAAAGCCTGGATGACGAAGGTGACCGGATGTTCATTGAGCTGATCAAATGTCTCAAGGGCCGTGTCACCATTATCCTGATCAGTCACAGACCGAGCCACATCAAGCTCGCCGACCAGGCCATTGTCGTCAATCAGGGAAGTGTCGAATTTGCCGGTAGCCCGAGCGAAGCGATCATGGCCTGCGAAATTATTACAAGTAATCTGGCCAGAGAGGTAGCCAGTAACTCGGCCAGCAATTTGGCCAAAAGTCAGGAAAGCGTATCATGAGTGGACAGAACCAGGCACCGGGGCAAAACCCGAAGAAGCTTCAACCGCAGGCACGCTATCTTGCCCAATCCATCCGGCTGGAGGAAACCGACCCGCCGGGGATCCTGTCGAAGCTCACTTACTCCGCAAGCGCGTTGTTGCTGCTGCTTGTTCTGTGGGCCGGCAACACCCAAATCGATGAAGTGGCACGCTCCGAAGGCAAGGTCGTACCACGCGGCAATGTTCAGGCGATCCAGCATTTTGAGGGCGGTATTGTTTCAGAGATCCTTGTTGCCGACGGGGAAATCGTCAAAGCAGGTCAACCAATCCTTCGCCTTTCACCGGTCCAGACCAAAGCACAACTCGATCAGACCATTGCCCGCCGGGCGGGGCTGGTTCTGTCCATTGAACGAAACAGGGCCATAGCCGAAAATCGCAAACCCCGTTTCGGCCTTGTGCTTGAGGGCTTTGATCCACTCAGTGCAGACCAGCAAGAGCTCTATGCGTCCGAGGTTCAGTCCAATGAGGCGCAGCGCCTCGTTCTGGAACGGCAACACATTCAGAAGACCGGAGAGGTCGAGCGGATCACTAATCAGGTGAAGATGCTCAAGGACGAAGCCCATCTCCTCTCGGAAGAGCTGACAATGAGGCGTGATCTTTTTGCGCGCGGCCTTTCTACCCGCGACGGCGTCTTCGCCATCGAACGCCAGTCTTCGAAGGCGGCAACTGACCTGAAAAACAATCAGGACCGTTTGCAGGTTGCTCGAGACGCCAGTGCAGAAGCCAAAAAACGCATTGATGAATTTGATCAAACGCTCCGAACCAACGCTCTCACACTGGTTGGCGAGCTGACCCAACAGCTGAGTGATGTCGACGAGAAACTCAAGGGCTTGCGCGATGTAACCAACCGCCTGCAGGTGATCGCGCCGGTCGATGGCATCGTCAAGGGATTGACCGTTAACGCCATCAACGCCGTGGTCAGACCCGGTGAGACCATGCTCGAACTGGTGCCAACCGGCGAAGACGTTGTGGTTGAAGCCAGGCTTTCACCGCTGGATATTGGACATGTTCAGGTTGGTCAGGACGTTGATGTGCGGGTCACGGCCTTTGACTTTTCCACTTACGGCGCCCTCAAGGGCATTGTCGAAACAATTTCGGCGTCAACCTTTCAGGCCGAGGACGGAACGCCTTACTACAAGGCAACGGTCGCCCTCAATCATCACTATCTGGGTGACGACCCGGACGTGAACAGGGTTCTGCCCGGCATGGTCGTCCAGGCCAATGTCATCACCGGATCAAAATCTCTGCTCGACTATCTCATGAAGCCGATCAATCGCGGGTTTGCGCGCAGCTTCCAGGAACGATAGCGACAAAAAGTTTTAGGGCGCATCGCTCACTCCCCTGATGATTTTGGAATGGGGATCAAGTGGGCGAGCGGGGGCGACAAAGGGCGAAGCGTGAAATCCGCCTCGCCCTTTTTCTTGTTCTCATTCCTCAACCGAACAGCCTTACTGGACTTCGGCGCGTTCCTCGCGCACCCAAAACATCATGACAAAACCGGCGATGAGAAGAATGAGGATCGAACCAAAGCCAATGCGCTGACTATTGAAAATATCAGTGATGCGCTCAACCATTAGCGTTCCAATGAAAGCGGTTGCGGTTCCCGATAGAGCATAGAGCCCGAAGAACTCGGCCATCATGCTTTCCGGGACAATGCGCGCCAGCATGGTGCGACTGTTGGCGTAGGCCGCTGTAATGAAGATCGCGGCGAAGATGACAACGCCAAGGTAAGTGATCTCAGGCACCGTATTGAAGAACGGAAAGGCCCATAGCCTGGCTGCATCCGGGTCGACCGGAAAAATGAAAAACATTTCCGCCGGCGTGATTGAGACTGCCGCCAAGAGAGACAGCGTCGTGCCGCCAATCGAGATCAGGATGGCGTTGCGCGACCCGAATGTATTGTCGAGCCAGCCACCCAAAATTCCGCCTGAAATTGCGAAGATCGTCAGCACAAGACCGTAAATGGTCATAGCCTCAAAACCCCAGGAGAAAATCGACGATGCATAAACCCCGCCAACAATGAGGACGGCTGTCTTGCCGTCATTGTAGAGCATCCGGGCACACAGATAGAGCGTGATATTCTTATAGTGCCTGAGCTTTCGCAATGTTCCCATCAGCTTGGCGCCCGAAGCCCTGGCGGCCTGCCGAAGGGGAACACCCGAGGCGTCCTGATCCGGTGTGAAAAAGAGAAGCGGCAGCGTGAAGAGCACAATCCACACGGCAACCACGGGACCTGCCATGCGGCTCGGCTCAAACTTATCCGGGTCAATCCCGAAGAGCGGCTCGGACGCGACAATGGGCCAGTCGACATGTCCCGGCAGCGCAAAGGCAAACAGCATCACCGTCAGAATAATCAACGCGCCGCCATTGCCCAGCGCCAACCCGAGGCCCGACAAGCGGGCCATGACCTGCCCGCGCGCGATATGGGCGAGCATCGCATTGTGAAAGATAGCGGAGAATTCGAGTGCGAGATTCATGAAGATGATCATCGTCGCAATGGTCAGGACAGAGAGCCCCTGAGCATCAGGCAGCGCCCACCACAAGGCAAAAAGCAGCGGCGCGGAAAAGCCGACCGTGAGCAGGATCCAGGGTTTACGGTGGCCGACCGAATCGACAAAGGCTCCGAGAAAAGGCGCGATCATGGCGATGAGGAAGGAGCCAATCCAGTTCATGCGGAGCCAGTAGACCTGGCCATCGACGGGATTGTCGACGACTTCATTGGTGAAATAGGGTCCGAAGATGTAGATCCAGATCAGGATGTAATAGGGGTTACGGGCCCACTCAAACATCGCCCATGAAACCTGCCCGACCTGCTCGGCCCTGGCACTACCAAACCGTCCAGCGACGTAGGCCGCCGGCACCTTTGTCCAACTTGTCATGAAAACTCAACACCTCCACTCACTCTATATTTTTATCATGGCAGACATTTCCGGCTCGGTCACTCAAATCAAAATTGGAGCTTGAACTTTGAGGCTAACCCGCCTTCAATGCGGGAAACAAATTTGAGGAGACATGAGCCATGGCTGACGCCTTTATCTGCGATGCAATCCGAACCCCGTTTGGCCGCTATGGGGGCAGCCTTGCCTCGGTGCGCGGCGATGATCTGGCCGCAATCCCGCTCAGGGCGCTGATGGCGCGCAACCCGGAGCTTGACCCGGCAGCCATTGAAGACGTGATCTATGGCGCGGCGAACCAGTCCGGCGAGGACAACCGCAATGTGGCGCGCATGGGGCTTTTGCTGGCCGGGCTTCCCGACACGATCCCCGGCGCGACGATCAACCGCCTGTGCGGCTCGGGGCTTAACGCGGTTGGATCGGCGGCGCAGTCGATCCGGGCGGGCGATACGCAGCTTGCCATTGCTGGCGGCGCGGAAAGCATGTCGCGCGCGCCTTTCGTGGTCGGCAAGGCAAACTCGGCCTACGACCGTTCACCGCAAATGTATGACACGACGCTCGGGTGGCGCTTTATCAATCCGAAACTTGAGGCTGTACACGGCGCCGACACCATGCCGATCACGGCGGAAAATGTTGCCGAAGAATACCAGATCTCCCGCGAGGATCAGGACGCGTTTGCCTATCGCAGCCAGATGCGCGCTGTTGCTGCCCAGAAGAATGGACGGCTGGCAAAAGAGATTACCGCCGTCACCATTCCGCAAAGAAAGAAAGACGCACTTGTGGTGGACACGGATGAACATCCGCGCGGGTCAACCACCATGGAAGGTCTTGCCAAACTCCCGACACCATTCCGCGAAAATGGTACAGTGACCGCTGGCAATGCCTCGGGGCTGAATGACGGGGCGGCGGCAATGTTCGTTGCGTCCGAAGCTGCCGCCAAAGCCCACGGCCTGACACCGCGCGCACGGGTCGTCGCCATGGCCTCCGCCGGTGTGCCGCCGCGGATCATGGGCATCGGACCGGCTCCGGCGTCGCAAAAGGCGCTGGCGCTGGCCGGGCTCAGCATCGGCGATATGGATGTCATCGAACTCAATGAAGCCTTCGCGGCGCAGGGCCTGGCGGTCACGCGTCAGCTTGGCCTTGCCGACGACGCCGAACACGTCAACCCGAACGGCGGCGCCATCGCACTCGGTCATCCGCTCGGCGCCTCAGGTGCCCGGCTTGCCATGACGGCGACCCAGGAACTGCACGAGCGCGGCGGCAAATATGCGCTATGCACCATGTGCATCGGAGTCGGCCAGGGGATCGCAGTGATATTGGAGCGGGTGTGACACCCTAACTGTCCCCTCACCCTGAGGGATTGCGAAGCAATCGTCTCGAAGTGCGAGGCCCGGGTGTTACCACACATCCTTCGCCCTGCGGCCCAAAGCCTTCGGGCGACGGGTCGAGGCTCGCTTGCGCTCGCACCTCAGGATGAGAGTGTAGTTCTGACAGACTTCCCTAAGAAAGAGGGGAGAGATAGTTTCTGGCATCTCCATCCCTGTCGCAATCCTCAAATCTGGACTCGACTTTGACAGAGGCCCATTTGTCACTTTTGCAGACAAGTACACTCCTGGAGGACCCATAGCATATGACAGAATTCTCCGAAAAAAGCTCCCCGCCATAAATGCAAGCTTCATCTGCCTGATCTGGGACAAGGCTTGATGTCGCCTGAGCCATGGTCTGGCTCAGGGCATCAACCAGAAACGTCGAGCCTGCCTGTTGTGATACCCCGGCCAGATAGGCCACCATTCCGACAATCGAAACCCCCAAAGTCATTATAATCGCACGTTTCATCTCATTTTCCCCCTGAGATTGTCTTCCCCTGCCGCCACACTATTATCCATAATCCCGCTGGTTGCAAGTATCGCCCTGTTGAACCGTCAATCCTCCATCGCCCTCTGATAGGCCGGGCGGGCTTTCATGCGGTCCCACGAGGCCATCAGGTTTGGGCATTCATCCGTCGTCGGAATACCGAACATAGAGCCGAAGATCAGCGCCCATGTGACCATGATGTCAGCGGCGGTGAACTCAGTGCCGCAGATGCAGGCCCTGTCGCCAAGGTCTTTTTCAGCGGCGGCGAAAGCGAAGCGGGCGCGGGTTTTGGCGGGGTCTGAAATGAGATCGGAACGGGCGTCCTCGGGGATGCGCATGGTGGTGAAAAGGACGACGCCGACAAAGTTGGCGAGCGTCTCAGAGCCGTGCATCCATTGCAGGTAACGCAGCCATTCCGGCGAGCCTTTCTCCGGCTGAAGACGCCCCTCCCCGTAGGTCTCGAGGAGATACTCGACAATGGCACCTGATTCAAACAGAGTCACAGCACCGTCCTCGATGGCCGGCACCTTGCCAAAGGGGTTTCTTGCCAGCATCTCCGGCGTGCGCAGGACCTTTTCGTCGAGCGGCATGGTGATAAGCTCATAGGGAATTTCGAGCTCTTCCATGAGCCATCTGACACGAAAGGACCGTGTGCCACGCACGTGATAGAGTTTGATCATGAGTTCTCACCCGATTTCAGAAGACGCCACACGCCCACGGTCATGAGCGGGATGAAGTATATGGCAAAAAAGCCCCAGGCCATGGTGCCATAGCCTTTGGCAATGAGATTGATGATACCGACCGAGGCGACGCCAAGCGCCAGCGCCATGAAGCCCATCGCCACGCCGGTGTGGCCCCATTTGCCGAGCGGCTTACGGCCAAAGTCACGAAGCTGGTGATCGATGCGCTCGTTGACGCCTTGAAGAACCCCGGCGCCAGTCTCGATCAGGGTGCCGAAGAGCATGATGGTGAAGGCAATGGTGAGGAACCCCATGGAATACATGTTCATCATCGCATAGACCGGGATTTCCTCTTCCGTAACGCTATCTCCTGCACCGGCAAAGGCGACATGGAAGATCACCGCAGGCAGGATGGCGATCACCGCAGCAATGATGCCGGCGCCAACCGAGTGCTTGCGGGTTTCAAAATCGCGCGCGACATAGAGCACGATGGGGGCGGCCGTCATATTGTACATGGCGTATTGAAAGCCGGAGACCGCCCAGCCCTCTTTGACTTCACCTGTCGCAAAAGCCGCGGTGATGTCCTCGGGGATCGCGCCGAAGACCTTTATCAGAAAAGTGATGAAGACCGCATAGAGCACGATGGACCAGAACGTCAGGACACGCATCACCACGTCGCGGCCGAAGAATTCAAGAGTGCCGACGAGACCGAACACCAGTGTCATGCCGATCCAGGCCGGCAGTCCGAAACCGTCCTCAAGCACGCCGGAGGCGGCCGAGATCAAGACCGCAAAGGTCAGCATCAGCATGAAGAAGCCGAAAATCTCGTAGAGGAACCAACCGCGCCCGAGAAGGATCTGAAAGAAGGCGCGATAGTCATAGGCCCTGAAACGCCTGCCGATCTCGAAGGTGAGCGACAGGACGAGGGCAAAGATCGCGAATGATATGAGGATTGCAAGGAGACCGCCGACAGGACCGAGGCGTGTGAAGTACTGGATCACCTCCCGTCCCGTGCCATAGCCGCCGCCGACCAGGATCGACTGAAAGACGGCGCCTGGCACCAGATAGATCCGGATGAATTTGTTCACGCCCCTGTTCCTTTCGGGCGCGGAACAACCGCCCGTCCCCCTGTTCTTTTAACGCTGGAGGCATCATGCCAGGCATTGCCGAGGATATCAACTCAACCCGCTAGAGAAAGCCCTTCAGCAGCCCGAGGAAGTGATCCAGCTGATCGTGGTGAACCCAGTGACCGGCCTTGTCGACACTCTCGACCTGGACGTCCTGGAAGACTGCGGCACGGCCATCTTCTTCAGGGTCCGAGGCCCAGCTTTCCTTGCCGCGCACCAGCATGGTCGGACAGGAGATCCGCGAGTGGATGTAACCGGTGTCTTCCATGCTCATTCCCGTCGCAGGAAAAGCGCGGATGTAGTTGTCGAATTTCCAGCTGTAGGTGCCATCCTCGTTCTGGTTGACGCCGTGAACTGTCAGATGGTGCGCCTGTTCCATTGTGAGGTGAGGATTGGCCTCTTTCATGCGGGAGGCTGCTTCCTCCACTGTCAGATAGCGCCTGACCTGGCGGCCGGAAAGCTTGCGCAATTGATCGACCCAGCCGCGCAATCCCTCGTCAATTTTTTGCGCGGTGCGTTCCTTCATCATCTTCGGTGAGGGCCCGAGCCCTTCGATGGCAACAAGCTTTGAAACCTTTTCCGGATAGAGCCCGGCATAGCGCAGCGAAATACCGCCGCCCATGGAATGAGAAACAATCCGCAGCGGCGCAAGCTTCAGCTGATGAATGAGCTGGGCAATGTCATAGACATAATCGGCTGTCGTATAGGTCCCGCCGGTGATCCATTGGCTGTCACCGTGGCCACGCAGGTCGGGCGCGATGATGTGATAGTCCTTGCGCAGGGATTGAGCCACCCAGTCCCAGTTGCGGCAATGATCGCGCCCGCCGTGGACCAACAGGAGCGGCGGCGCATCAGGATTGCCCCAGTCGACATAGTGGAGGCGGAGGCGCTGCGAAAAATAGATGTGGGAGGTGGGGCCGGGAAAGGCTTCCATGGAGGACTCCGATTTGAACAGGGGGCAACAAAAATCAGTGAGCGTGCTCGGACCTTAAACTGTAGAACGAGCCTTCCAGTTCAGCAAACATATCGTGGATCTGGGGATGGTCGACCGGCTCGCCCGAATCATCATGAACCAGGTTTTGCTCCGAGACATAGGCGATGTAGGAGTTCTCCTCGTTTTCCGCGAGCAGGTGATAATAGGGCTGATCCTTGCGCGGGCGTACCTTGGCCGGGATCGACTGCCACCATTCCTCGGTGTTATCAAATGTCGGATCGACGTCGAAGATCACGCCGCGGAACGGAAAGAACTTGTGGCGCACGACTTCGCCAATTCGAAACTTGGCATCACGGTGGAGCACTGGCCTGGAACCTCTTGGCTTAATCTACTGAACACAACACTCGGTCGGGGAATCAAAACGCCCTGGACCAGTAACTCTCTAAATTATAGGCCGACTCCGGGGCAAAACAACACAATTGCTCGTGAGATGCCGCAAAACCTCCATTAACCGGATGTGACCATCAGTTTTTAACCACGGTCTGCGACAAATTGACCAAAATCGATGAATTTCAGGAACCAGCGCTTTATTGAAGGCGGAAAATGACGCTAGTGTCACCTTCATTGGATGCGATCCAATGAAGGTGATTAAAGAAGTCCGGCTTTTCCGGGCCCCTGCCCGAGGCCAATTGCGTATTATGCCCAAAGTTACCTATATCGAATGCGGCACTGAAAAAGAGCACACCGTCGAGATCGCCACTGGCATGTCGATCATGGAGGGGGCGCTCAAATATGCTGTGCCCGGCCTTGAAGGCGACTGCGGCGGCGCCTGTGCCTGTGCGACCTGCCATGTTTATGTCGATGAAGCCTGGGTGGAAAAGACAGGCCCGCGCGACGAGCTGGAAGCCGACATGCTCGACTTCGCCTTCGACGTCACGGATCAGAGCCGCCTCGGATGCCAGATCAAAATGACTGACGACCTCGATGGTCTCATTATCAGGATGCCCGCCAGACAATACTAGGCCGACAATATCCGGGGCCAGTATCAAAGTTCAGCCACCCGAGCAAAAGAAACAGAGCCCTGCATGCGAACGATTCGCATACGTCCCTTTCATGCGACGCCTTGTCACAGCCTTTTTCAATGATTCAAAAGTGACACCTGTGTCATCTTTTATTATTATCCCAGTGTAAAACTTACAGAAACGATTGCCGGGGCAGGCCCCTGACAATTGTGTTGGAGATTTGTGCGAAACGTCAAGCGGCGCTTTGCGGGTCCATTGAGGAGGAAAATGAACATGAGTGACGTAACACCGATCGTAGACACGAAGGCAATCGTTGAGGATATTTACAAGAGCACCATGGATGTTGCCTGGCGGTTCGACTACGAGATGACCAATCAGAAAGTCGAGGACCTCTACAATCGCGCCAAGCAAAACCAGTGGGATGCGATGGAAATCCTTGACTGGGACTATGAAGTTGACCCCTCAAAGCCACTGATCGGCGGCGCCGACAGCGTTTACTCGGAAATGAGTTTTTTCAAGAAGCTTTCGAAAAGCCAGCAGGAAAAGTTCACCGCCCATACAACAGCCCAGCTTCTGTCACAGTTTCTGCACGGCGAACAGGGCGCGCTGATGACGGCAGCGGTCGTTACACATTCGGTGCCTGATTCAGGCGCGAAGCTTTATGCCGCGACCCAGACTATCGACGAAGCTCGGCACGTGGAAGTCTATGCGAAGTATTGCAAGAAGATCGCGATGACCTATCCCATGTCACCATGGCTCAAGGCGCTCATCGATATCACGCTGCAATCAGACAAATATCAAAAGGTTATGATCGGCATGAACATGGTTGTTGAAGGCCTCGCGCTTGGCGCCTTTAATAATATGTATCGGACCACGTCGTGCCCTCTCCTCAAGGGTATTACCTTCAATGTCATGCGCGACGAAAGTCGGCACGTCTCCTTTGGTCATGCGTTCCTCGGGCCGGTTTTCAAGACCATGCATCAGGATGATATCGAGGAATGTGCCGAGTTTACCTTTACGGCGATCCAGCATCTTCTGACGGCAACAGCAGGCGGCACCGGCGCAAGCGATACGGACCCGGGCTTCATGATGGTTCTTGAGAACTGTGAGATTGATCCGAAGGATTTCTTTGCATCCGTGAAGGAAGCTGCCGATGCGGGCTCCATTAATGATGCACCGCCTCCGGGACAAATCCACTCGGTCAAGGACCTGATGCTGCCGGCGATCGCACGGGTCGGTCTCATCACCTACGCGATCCGTCCTAAATATGAAGCGGCCGGTATTCCGATCTGGGAAGACACAACGGTTCTTAACGCCATGGAAGACGGCAAGTCCGATGAAGCCGTGCTCAGGGAAGTGATCGCAGCGGCGGAATAGTCCGCAGTTGGAAAGTAAAAGACTAACGGACCGGCCGACACTGTCATATGATGTCGGCCGGTCTTGATTTGAGTGAGGAGAACCAGCGGGTGACTGAAAGAGAGCTTTCGTTTTCGGAGTTCGTGCTAGAGGGCTTGCCCGAGGCTATCGTGGTCGTGCTGGAGGATGGCAAGATCGTCCACGTTAATCCGGCGGCGACACGCCTTCTGGGCTACACGCTCGGTGATGTTGATGGCAAGGATATCACGCTTATCGTGCCGCTGCGCGATGACCGGCGCGTCGATCCGCTGAAATGGTTTGAGCGCTGGGCCGCCGATCCGTCCGACACCGAGCCGAGGTTTCTGGATCTCCTTGCCGAGACGAAAGCAGGCGAGGACCTGGCGATCAGCGTTCGCGTCAGAAAAGCCGGATTTGACGGCGCAAATCACTTCCTCATTACCTTCCGCGATGTCTCCGCCCAACGCTCCAGAGAAGCCGAACAAAGAAATGCCAGCCTGCGGGCAACACGCATTTTGCAAATCGCCGAAGATGCCATCATCTCGATCAATGAAGATCAGGAAATTATCTTTGCCAATGTGAAAGCCGAGGAGGTCTTTGGCTATTCATCCGGTGAGCTTGTCGGCCAGCCTGTGGAAATGCTTCTGCCCGAGGGAGCGCGAAAGACTCACGAGGCCAAGGTCAAGGGTTTTGGCCGCTCAACGATGCCGTCAAAGCCGATGTCCGGACGCGGCGAGATCGAGGGCCTGCGTAAATCAGGCGAAACCTTCCCGCTTGAAGCCTCGATTACCAATGTCTCCGTTGGCGGAACGTCAACCTATACGGCTCATTTGAGAGATGTCACCGCGCGCAAGGCAGCGACCCGTGCGCTGGCGACAAGCGAGCTTCGGGCCCGCGCCGTTTTTGACAACGCGTTTCAGGCGATGGCGCTGCTCGACGCGGACGGCAAGGTGCTTGAGATCAATCCAGCAGGGGTCGCACTGACCACCGGCGGCGATGTCCGGGGCACGGCGCTGCAGGACCTGCCATGGGTTTTTCAGAATGATGAAACCCGCGTTGCAGACCAGGCGCAGCTTCACGAAGCTGTGCTGGCGGGCACAAAGGGTCAAACCACGCACTTTGTCGGCGAGTTGATCAACGCCGACGGCTCGACCTCACAAATCGACTTCAACCTCATCCCCATCCCGGATGACAAGGGACAAGTGATCTATATGCTCGCCGAGGGGCGCAGCATCACGGCGCGCTAAGCCCGGATCGACAGGACAGGACATTTTGCATGTCGCAACACGTTCTCCGTCGTGCTTCCGATGATAATGTGGGCGAGACCGCTGTGGCCGTGCGTCGCCATAACGATCATCTCGGCACTGATTTCAGCAGCGTAGGAGACGATCTCGTCAGCGGGGCGACCGGACAAGACTATCCTTTGTACTGGCTGCGCCAGGCCCGTCAGATATTCCCTGGTAAAATCATCAAGCCGCTTTTCGGCTTCGCCGCGCAGGTCTTCCATGGTCGGGTAAACTGCTCCCACGGTGGGCTGCAGAATGACAGGACTGTGCACGCAAGTCACACAATGAACCGTTGCACCAAGGGTGTCCGCCATGCGTTTTACCCAATCAAGCGCGGCCCTTGAGGCCTCGGAAAAATCTGTCGGGAAAACAAGCGATTTTGTGTCGGCCATGGTCTTTCTCCTTTTCGAGCTCCTTTTCGGGCGAGCCGCGAGAACAGCTCTCACCTGCTCCAAAGATAGGACTTGCGAGTCGCTTTCACCAGACCCTGAGTGAATTTGTCTCACCGAAATCGATCATATTGACCACCTGCTCCGAACTGTCGCACCCCGGCCTGGTGTTCTTCGATTGCCCACGTTCCGGCAATGCATCAGACTGCACCATGTTTAATCTGTCGGCTGATATTTTAACTGGAATAAATGTAATCTGAAGGAGTCATTCATGGGCAAGGTAGACGGCGGTGAATTGTTGGCACGGACACTCGAACGGGCCGGTGTAACGGAAGTCTTCGGGCTTCAGGGTGGGCATCTTGATGCCTTTCTGATGGCTTGCGACGGCCACGGCATTCGGCTCACCGATACGCGGCACGAGGCGGCGGCAGGACATGCGGCCGATGGCTACGCCCGGATCACCGGAAACATCGGGGTTGCTGTGATGACGGCAGGGTCCGGTTTTGCCAATGGTTACCCTGCTATCGTCAACGCCCATCTTGATGCTGTCCCAACACTCTTTCTTGTTGGCGCCGCGCCCTTGCGTGAAGAAGAGACCTATCCCCTGCAAGGCGGGCTCGATCAGATCGCCATGGCCACGCCGTGCACCAAGTGGGCCTACCGGATTACTCATACGGAGCGCATTCCGGAGTTTATTGAACTTGCCATCCGCAAGGCGACCACCGGCAAGCCCGGACCGGTGCTAATCGAAATCCCGATCGACATTCTCTTCGGCAATGTCGATGAGACCGAGGTCCGCGACGCGAAAAACTTCTATATCGACTCAGCGCCTGCACCCTCTCCTGATGCTGTGGCGAAGGTCGCTGCCTTGTGTGAACAGGCGGAGCGCCCTGTTATTATGGTGGGCGCCGGTGCGACATTCTCAAAGTGTGAAAATGAACTCATCGCCTTTGCCGAGCTGACGGATATTCCTGTCTTGCGCAACAACAAGGCCTTTGGCCTGATGCCGCCGGATCACAGGCTCAATGGCGGGTCCTTTCAGGCCCTCGCGGCGGCCTCCATGCTGGGGCTTGGAGCGCCGGATCTGGTCCTCATGATGGGTGCCCGGTTCGGGCTTTTCACTGGCGGGCGCAGCGAAATTATGGTCCCGAATGACGCAACAATTATTCAGGTCAATGTCGAGGCCTCTGACATAGGACGTATCCGGAACGTTACCTTGCCGATCATTGCTGACGTTCGCGAAACTCTTATCGCCATGACGGCAACACTCAAAGACAAGGCCCTGCCCGACTGGAGCGACTGGGCACAAGGGATCGGAGACATGAAAGGCGCCATGGGAATGCTCTACGCCGACGCCCCGGCAGAACTGGCCAGCGCGATCCATCCCTACCACGCGGTTCAGGCCATCGCCGATGCGTGCCCCGACAACACGATCTATATCGGCGACGGCGGCGAATCCAGCCTGTGGATCCAGCATACCGCGCGGGTCAACATTCCCGGCGGGCTCCTGACCCACGGGTATCTGGGGTGCCTTGGCACCGGTCCGGGCTTTGCCATGGGCTGCAAGCGGGCCTTCCCGGAAAATCCTGTCGTGCTGGTCACCGGGGACGGCTCGGCCGGCTTCCACATCCAGGAGTTTGAAACCATGGTGCGCCACGGGATGCCGATCATTACCGTCATCCTCAACAATCAGGCCTGGGGCATGTCGTGGCACGGCCAGAAAGCGCTGTTCGGTGAAAACCGCACTGTTATGACCAAGCTGGAGGACAGCAACTACGAGCAGGTCTGCACAGCCTTTGGCGGTGAGGGCGAACGCGCCAATACCGTGGCCGAGCTGAAAGACGCCATGGCCCGCGCCTTATCCGCCGGGGTGCCGACCTGCATCAATGTCGCCATCGACCCGGATGTTGTTGAGCCGTCCATGGCGATCATGGTCAACAATGCGGACAATGACACACGGGGGGACACCGGCGGCACCGACAAGGAAGAAACCGCCATCCCCTACTATGAGAACCTGAAGGAGTAGAGGATTTTTACAGCAGCATGCTGTTGCTTTATGACCTCAAGGACCAACGGGCAACAGCCTTGCCCCTCTCCTTGCCTTGCGGCACACTTGCCTCGGGAAGATGAGTTATGCTGACTGTTTTTGGTTCCATCATTGTTGATACTATTTTCTCAGTGCCGACCTTGCCGCGGCCCGGCGAGACCGTGCTGGCTGATGCTCTGTTTGTTGGACCCGGTGGCAAGGGCGCCAATCAGGCGGTGGCGGCGGCAAAGATTGGTGCCGAGGTCGCCATGGTGGGCTCGGTCGGGTCTGATGCGATGGCGCAAATTTCCATACAGGCTTTTGAGGGCGCAGGTGTCGGAGTTTCCGGGGTTCAAGCTGTGGCGGGTCCGACAGGGTCTGCCGCCGTTATGGTGGACGCCGGCGGCGCCAATGCGATCTGCGTCGCGCCGGCAGCCAATCGGCAGACTGTTGCCATGCAAATGACCGACGCCGTGTGGGATCGGACGACGACGCTGCTCATGCAGATGGAAGTTCCCTTTGGCGAGATCGAAGCGGCGATTGCCGAGGCCAGGAGGCGCGGCGTTCGCTCTATTCTTAATCTCGCCCCGGCTGCGCCGCTTGGCCTTGAGGCTTTAAAGGCGCTCGATATCCTGATCGTCAATGAGGTCGAACTTGCAATGCTGGCGAGCCAGCTCAGGCTCAACGGGGATAGCCATGAAGCCATCGCCCGGGCGGCGGCAAGCGTACTCGGTATCACGCTGGTGGTCACGCTGGGAGAGACCGGCGCACTTTGTGTGTCAGGAGACAAGGTCCTTACCGCCCCGGCCCTTGCCATCGATCCGGTTGATACGACGGGCGCCGGGGACGCCTTCTGCGGTGTCTTCGCTGCCGCGCTCGATGTGGATCTTTGTCTTGAAGATGCTCTGGCGCGCGGTTGCATTGCCGGAAGCCTGGCGTGCCTGAAAACCGGCGCGCAGGAATGCCTTCCGACAGCGGATGCATTGAGAAAATATCTGTGATCAAAGCTTCGAGACTGTGATCAAAGCTTCGAGACGGCAATTATTCGCTGTCTTCTTCCGGTACTTCTTCAAGCAGTTCAAATTTACCCAGCGAGCACGATGCGCCGGGTTCACCGCTTTGCAACACGGTAATGATCTCGCCCTTACACAACCGGCTGCCGGAAATTTTGTACATGAAACTGTCTTCGAAGCCCAGATGCGGGCACCTCGAGTTGAGGCGATTGAGGTACGTCTTGTTGCCGTTCATCTCAAACACGATATTATAATCGTCGAGCACGCTGGTGCGATCAATGCGTGTGGTGGAAACACAGGTCTCGGTTTCACCTGCAAGCCGATAGCCCTCCAGACCTTCGGGCAAATCGTCATCCGCAAAAGCCAAGGGCAAGCCTGCGGCAAATCCCAAAACAGCCAATCCCAATACCAGTTTCTTCATCATAGCCTCCAATGCTTCGCCCTGATTTCGACCAGGCTCTTAACCATACGCGAGCCAAGGTGTGACAATGGCACAAAATCTCTGCGGAATCCCCGTCAAATGCCTGTCCTCAAGAAAATTTGAAGGACCCTGGCACTTCAGATGAGAGTTGCGCTGCGGCTCTTAAGCTGGAAAACTGCCGATAACAAAAATGGCGGACAGCGAACCGCAGATAACCAGGGGAACCACCATTGAGTGATGTAACAGTTGAAACCGGCCCGCCCGGCGACCTTATGAGAGCCATGGGCGACGGTGAGGTCTTGTCGCTTGATGCCGAAGCTGGCCGGGCGACCATGGCCTTCACGGTCAAACCCGAATTTTGCCACTCCGGCTATATCTGCCAGGGCGGCTTTATTGCCGGATGGATCGACAGTGCCATGGCCCATGCGGTGATGGGCCAGACAAACGGAACCCTGTCGCCCGCAACCCTTGAGATCAAGGTGACTTACCTCAAGCCCGCCATCAAGGGCACGCGCGTCAAGGCCATCGGCTGGATTGAAAAACGCGGCAGGCACGTTGTCTTTCTGGAAGGCGAAGTGTTGAATGAATCCGGTGAGGTGATCGCCAAAGCGACCTCGACCGCCCAGCTCATGCCGATGAAAAGTCATGAGACCTGAGGCGCAGGAATTTTAGGGAAAAGCGAGGAAGACCCATGAAGGCCATTATTGTTCCGGTAACGCCGCTGCAACAAAACTGCACCATTGCCTGGTGCGAGGAAACCATGAAGGGCTGCGTCATCGATCCGGGCGGCGAAGTCGACAAGCTGCTTGAGGTGATCGAGGACAGAGGCGTCACCGTTGAAAAGATTTTCATCACCCACGGCCATCTTGATCACGCCTCGGGCGCTGCGGAACTGGCGGAACGATTGGGCGTTCCGATAGAGGGGCCGCACGAAAATGAAAGAGAGCTGATCAGCACTCTTGGCGAGCAGGGCACGCGCTACGGCATTGAGGGGGCCCGACCTTTCGAACCTACCCGTTGGCTGAAGGGCGGCGATACGGTGAGTTTTGGCAATGAGACGATGGACGTGAAATTCTGCCCGGGTCATACCACCGGGCACATTGTTTTCTACAACGAAAAGAGCAAGGTCGCCTTTGTTGGCGATGTGCTGTTTCAGGGCTCCATTGGCCGTACCGACTTTCCGGGCGGCAATGCGGCGACACTGATCAATTCCATCACCGAGGAGCTTTGGCCGCTCGGGGACGATGTCAATTTCGTTTCCGGCCATGGCGCGATGTCAACCTTTGGACAGGAACGCAAGACCAATCCCTTTGTCGGGGATCTGGTGCTTGGCAACTAGACTTTCAGGAGAACTTTCATGAACGCTCACGTCTATCCGGCTTTGGCCGAAAAGCAGGCAGAACACGCCAAATGGCGGCAGGACATTCACCGTCATCCGGAGCTCGGCTTTGAAGAACACCGCACGGCGAAGATCGTTGCCGAGAAGCTGGAAAGCTTCGGGCTTGAAGTCTTTACCGGCTATGGCAAGACCGGCGTTGTGGGCAAATTGAGCAACGGGCGCGGCAACCGGGCGGTCGGCTTGCGCGCCGACCTTGACGCCCTGCCGATGCAGGAGAAAAACGAGTTTGGCCACAAGTCGGTGCACGACGGGGTCTTTCATGGTTGCGGCCATGACGGGCACACGGTGATGCTACTCGGCGCGGCGGAATATCTTGCCAAATCAAAGAGCTTTGACGGCACGATCTATTTCATTTTCCAGCCCGCCGAAGAGGGCCTGTCGGGCGGCGCGGCCATGGTCGAGGATGGTCTCTTTACGGATTTTGAAATGGAAAGCGTCTATGGCCTGCATAACTGGCCGCAATTGCCGGTCGGCGAGTTCGCGGTTTGCGAAGGGCCGATGATGGCAGCGGCTGATGTGTGGGATATTACAATTTCAGGAAAGGGCGGTCATGCGGCGCTGCCCCATCTCAGCACGGATTCCATTGTTGCGGCTTCGGCTGTGGTTCAGGCGCTGCAAACTATTGTTTCACGCACGGTCAATCCGCAGGAGCCGGCTGTTCTTTCGGTCACGAAATTTCATGCCGGGGACGCCTATAATGTCATTCCCGACGAGGTGAAACTTTCAGGCGGTGTGCGGACGTTTAACCCGCGTGTGGCAGAGCGTATCGAAGGCAAGATGCGAGAGATTGCGGGTCAGATTTCTGAGGCGCATGGCTGCACGGCGTCAGTTGATTATCGCAAGAACTACCCGCCGGTCATCAACACACCGGAAGAAACCAGGCTTTGTGCCGACGTCGCGCGCGGCCTTGCCGGTGAGGACAAGGTCGACGACAAGACGACACCGGTGATGGGGTCAGAAGATTTCGCCTTCATGCTGCAGGAGCGTCCGGGCTGCTACATCTTCATGGGCAGCGCCGGGGGACTTGGCAATGGTGGCGGGGGCGGCTGTATGGTCCACAATCCGGGATATGACTTCAACGACGAAGCCCTGCCGCTCGGCGCCACATACTGGTCCCGGCTGGCTGAAACACTGCTGCCTGCCTCCTAGCGGGTAAGAGAGTGTTGACCACGCTGGCAATTCGACTTGCATCGTCCTGCCAGCAAGCTTATTATGAGCCTTGATATAGTATCAGAGGTTATTAATAACAGGTCGCATGTCCAAAACCATCGAACAGGAAGCCCCGGGAACTGAAACGGCATATGAATATCTGCTGGTTGATGCGGCTCGCCTCTACAAAACATTGTTCAACAGGCGGTTTCAGCCGCTGTTCGGTCTTACCCAGGCGCAGTCGCGCACACTGATTCACCTGGCGCGCAATGAAGGGATCAATCAGGCGGGGCTTGCCGAGCTGCTTGAGATCCAGCCTATCACTCTTGCGCGCGCCATTGACCGTCTCGAAGCCGACGGATGGGTCGAGCGCCGCACTGATCCGAAAGACCGTCGGGCTTTTACCCTGCATCTCCTGCCAAAGGCCCAGCCAGCGCTGGACGACATGCGCGAACTTGGCCTTGCCCTGAGGGAAGAAACTCTGGCAACGCTGACCAGCGAAGAACGGATAGCCTTTACCCGGACCCTTGAAGTGGTCCGCAACAATATCACCGCTATCACTATGAGAAGCGAAGCGACCCGATCAGAAAAAGAGACTGCAAGTAATGCAGCCCAAAGGCCGAAGGAACGCATCCAATGAACAATTCTGCCCCAAAACCAGTGGCCCAGGCCGTTCCCGAGCCGGTCT
This sequence comes from Alphaproteobacteria bacterium, assembly GCA_030614785.1. Classification (GTDB taxonomy): domain Bacteria; phylum Pseudomonadota; class Alphaproteobacteria; order M2410; family M2410; genus JAUWTJ01. The sequence goes on from JAUWTJ010000007.1 coordinate 74,343, forward strand.
CCGAGGTTGCAGCAGCTACCGAGCCCCATGAACTTCCGGCTCAGCCGACCCGCAACCCCATCAATCCGGTCAGGGTCATCTTCCTCTATTTCTTGCCAGCTCTGCTTGTTCTGGCGACGGCGGCTTTCTTCATCATCGGCAGCCCCTCCATCAACACTGAAAACGCCTATACCAAGGCCGAAATTGCCGCCGTCAGC